>VGYT01000212.1 GCA_016872895.1 Planctomycetota bacterium | reverse complement strand
CCACACTTCCACGAAGCGGCTGGAATCGTTGCGGGGCGAGGAGTCGGGCACGGTGCTCGCGCCCGTGTCGATGAGTATCTCGGTGCACGGGCCGCACGGCCCGTTCGGGCCCTTCGTTGGGGCCGACTCGGGCCAGAAGTTGGACTTATCGTCGAACCGCCAGATGCGCTCCGCCGGGACGCCCACCAGGCGGTTCCATATCTCGAACGTTTCGTCGTCCTGCTCGTAGATGGTCGCGTGCATGCGTTCGGGTTTCTGGCCCATCTCTTCGAGCATGAACTGCCAGGCCCACTCGCACGCCTCGCGCTTGAAGTAGTCGCCGAAGGAGAAGTTGCCCAGCATCTCGAAGAACGTCATGTGCCAGGGTGTGACGCCCACGTTCTCAAGGTCGCCCGTGCGGAGGCACTTCTGGCACGTTGCTGCGCGGCTGAAGCCCAGCGGCCGCAGGCCCAGGAACTGTTCCTTGAACTGGTTCATCCCGGCGCCCGTGAAGAGCAGCGTGGGGTCGTTGTGCGGGATGAGCGAGTCCGAAGGCACGATGCGGTGGCCGCGCTTCTCGAAAAACTCAAGGAATCGGCTGCGGACTTCGTCGGTTTTCACACGCGCGCTCCTCACGTACGCGGGCGCCGCCGCGGCGCCCCCCTGCTCGCGGGACCCGCCAGTTTATCGCCGCGCGTGGGTTTTGCAAGGTTGCTATTCATGGGATTTAATCTTGACCCGCCGGCGGACACGGATTATTAATGAAGTGAGGTGGTTGGTTTTTGTGGCGAGAGACGTGGAGGCGCAGCGGCGCATGAAGGTGTTCCTCAGTCTATCACACGACGACCGGAAAGCGGTCGAGGAACTGATCGCGCAGATGTCGGCGGCCGGTCTTCAAGTGTGGGATGCGGACCGCGAGATCCAGCCCGGCGAGAACTGGGCGCTGGAGGTCGGCCGGGCGCTGGCGCAGTCCGATGCCATGATCGTTTTTCTGTCGCCGAAATCGCTCCGCTCGCCCCAGGTGCAGCACGAGGTGGACTTCGCGCTGACCTCCCCCCGATACGAGGGGCGAGTGGTCGTGGTCGAGGTGAAGCCGACCGAACGGATTCCCTGGATCCTGCGGAAGTTCAGGCCCATCCGCCTCTACCAGAGCCCTGCCAGGGCCGCCAAGCATGTCATCAGCCGTGTCCGGCACCTAGCCAAGGCGACGCGCCATGCCTCGCGGAAGAGCCTCTCGCCCGCGTGAGGTATTCCTCTCCCATTGCAGCGAGGACCGCCCCTTCGTGAGGAAACTCGCGAAGGCGTTGTCGCGCCACGGCCTGCGCGTCTGGTACAGCGACAAGCACATCCCGGGGGCGCAACAGTGGCACGACGAGATCGGCCGGGCACTGGCGCGATGCGACTGGTTCCTCCTGGTTCTGTCTCCCCGCTCCGTCCGGTCAAGGTGGGTCAAGTACGAACTGCTCTATGCCCTGCGCGAGGAACGTTACACCGACCGGATCCTCCCCGTGTTGCACAGGCCGTGCAACTGCGCCAGCCTGTCGTGGACGCTTCCGGGTTTTCAGATGGTGGACTTCACCGGCGATTTTGACGCCGCCTGCGGGCGGCTTCTGCGCCGCTGGGGCGTTGTCCGGCGCCGCGGTTGAAAGGTTGGCCTGGGTTCGTCGTGGGGTCCTGCCCCGGCGGTCACTTCCCCCGCACGTCGTAGCACCAGAGCGTGTCGTGATAGCGCAGGTACAGCCGGCCGTCGAGGATGACGGGGTGGGGCCACACGTCGCGCTTCTTCGGGGCGGGCGGGACGAGGTCGAAGCGGCCGCACGCATCCAGGCCGTCGGCCGTGGGCTTAAGGAGCGACATGGGGCCCGATTCGCTCAGGACGTACAGTCGCCCGTCGGCCCAGATGGCCGAGCCGCTGTCGGGCTCACCTGCCTGGTAGCGCGTTTTGCCCGTTGTAAAATCGGTCGCCCGCCAGCCGCGGAACTTGCGGTAGCCGGCGCCGTACAGCACGCCGTCAACGAGCACGACGCCGCCGGTAAGCGTGTCGAGGTCCGAGGCCCAGGCCTCTTCCACCGTGACGCCGCCGCTGCCGCCGCTCGCACCGGCCGCGCCCTTCAGGCGCAGCAGGCGCGCGTCCGGCCCGTCCGGGGCAACGATGAAGACGCAGCCGCCGGCATAGACGGCCGGCGACACGTTCACCTCCCAGCGGTTCTTGCACGGAACGGTCCAGAGAAGTTTGCCCGTGTCGGCATCCACGCCGAGGGCATGCTGGCCCGACAAACTCACGATGTGCCGCCGCCCGCCGTGCTCGAAAAGGATGGGCGAGGCGTAGCCCGCCCGGTCGCCCGGGATGGGGTCCGACGACCAGACGGTCTTGCCGCTCGTCTTGTCGAGCGCCGCCATCATGGCCTTCCTGCCGCCGGGCGTAACGATGAGGCGCGGGCCGTCAACCAGCAGGCACTCGGCGGTGGCCCAGGTGATGTTCTTGCCCTCGAAGGCTTCAAGGGTGTTGACGGCCCAGAGTTCCTTGCCGGTGGCGGCGTCGAGGCATGCCGCGCGGCCGTGGGCGTTCATGTGATACAGGCGCCCCTCGGAGTATGCGCAGCAGGCCCGCGCTCCGGGGTACGGGCCTTTCCAGGCGGGGCCGTTTTTCGCCTGCCACCGGGGTTTGCCTGCGAGGTCGAACGCGAAGATGACGCACTCGTCGGCCACGTCGCCGGTGATGTAGAGCGTGCCGCCGGCGATGATGGGGGAGGACCATCCGCGGCCCAGGCCGGCGGCCTTCCAGAGATTTCTCGGCCCGCCCTCGGGCCATGCCGCGAGCAGGCCCTTCTCATCGCAGATGCCGTCGCGGTACTTTCCGCGCCACTGCGGCCAGCCGGACTCGGGCGAAGGAACGGCGCCCGCGGCGTGTTTGCCGAGTGCGGCGGGCGCGGCCGGCGGTGCGCCGGCGCTGGCGGCCGATGCAGGGCCGAGCATCGCCAGGGCACACAACATGAGGGCGGCTTCACGCAAGTTCATTGTTCGCCTCATAAACGCGCCGCGCGAGCGCGGCGGCTAAACACAAACGCGCCGCGCGAGCGCGGCGGCTAAACGCGAACGCGCCGCGCGAGCGCGGCGGCTGAACGCGAACGCGCCGCGCGAGCGCGGCGGCTGAACGCGAACGCGCCGCGCGAGCGCGGCGGCTAAACGCGAACGCGCCGCGCGAGCGCGGCGGCTAAACACAAACGCGCCGCGCGAGCGCGGCGGCTGAACGTTTAGCCGCCGAGTTTACTCGGCGCGTCCCCCGCCCTCAACCGCCGTAAGGTATTACGAACGACCATCGCTGCCGCGGCTTGCCTTCCTTTTCGGGATTTGCCTCAGCATAAGCGACGGCCCGTCTGACGTCCTCCGGCGCATTCAAATACACGCGCCAGCACCCCTTCGCCCACACCGGTGCATCCGGGTCAGGCCAGAGGCCCTCCGCCTTGAGCCGCTGAGTGGCGCGGGCCTTCAGGTGCGCAGCGATGCGCTCCACCGCCCGCTCGTGCTGCGCGATGACCATGTGCACGTGTTCCGGCAGGATGCTGCACGCGTGCAGCACATAGGCGCTCTCGCGGCAGGCCCGCGCAAACCCCCTGCCGACGGCCAGCGCCTGGCGGCCGGAAAACGCCACGGGCGGATAATGCAGGGCATCCTTGGCCGCCGTCCGCAAACGTCGGTCGTGAAGCGCGCCGGCCACCGAGCGGCGCGCATCGGTCTTCGTGGCCCGCCCGAATCGCGCCAGTTCCCAGCCGCCCACGAACTCCGACCACGACCCGCGCGGGTCGTTCGGCAGCCAGAAGCCGTATGCCGACAGAATCATGTGGTGCGCGATCACCATCGCATAGCCCACGTTCCGTGGAGTGCAGACACGCCGTTCACGGCCCGGCCGACCTCGGCTTTGCCTGGCGGGCCTTACGTCGCCGGGCGTGATCAATGGGCCTCTTATTCCCCTCACACCGGCGGCCAGGGAACATTTCTTTGCGCCACCATGCGCCCGAGAGCGTTCTTGTGAGCCTCGTCCAGGGCATAGACTGTGCGCTGGAAGAACCTCATTATCAGGTGCGGTTTTAAATCGGGATCGTTCCCGAACTCGGTTCTGCTTATGTGGGGCCTCCCCAGGTAACGGTATTCCACGACCGCCTCCCATCCCGATCGCTTGTATTCGAACCTGTACCCGTCGTAGTCATGGCGATATTCGGGGTAAGCGCCGGTTCCCGCGGGGAACACGTCGATCTTGATCTGGCCCAGGCCATAGATACCCGACTCCTCATCGTCGAGGCCACCTGCCCATATGAAGCGCCAATCACCCTTGGCAACCTTCTTCCAGTACGGTTTGATGGGCCAGACTTCACACTTTCCGGGCTGAACACAGTTACGCCGTATATCAATACCACAAGAGCCTCGGCCCGCGTTCGAGTTAAGAATCCAGCACCTGGGAGCATGAGAGAGATTGCCATTCATTGAGTTATCATCCTCTGCGTCAACCACCGTCCTGTGTCCTCCTGGCTGGCCCGATGGCGTTCCGGCCTGCGCGGTTCGCCATGCCGCGAGAGCGGGCGTTTCGCGCAAATCGCCTTCTACATGAGCCAATGGTAAGCCTGCTCTGCTCGCTATTATATTGCCATCCGCCCAAATGCCAAACAGAAACCCCTGGCGTACGCGCGGCGTGAACGCACATGCCGGAGCGTCCGCTCGCGCCATCTGCGGCTCCGGCGGCGATGGTTGCTGGCCACTGTTCTTACTCGGCTATTGCCAGGCAGAGGCGGCCTGCCTCCTCGTCCATGGCCACGGCTTGCCTACGGATCCGCGCGCGTTCGGGCACCTTGGGGGCAGGTGCCTCACAGGTCGAGCCGCACGCGGCGCCGATGGATAGCGGGATAATCTGATCGATTGCATGGGCAGTGGACCGCTTCTCGCGCGTTCTGTTGTAGCGTCTGCGCGTCGAATGATCGCCTCGGCGCGCGCGGGTGCGAGCCACAGCCTTGCGACGAAATCGCCACCTTCTTACATACCTGTTGTTGGCTGGGTGTCGGTCCCGCTTGGCCGGCAATCCGAAAGGCCTGACGGTTGAGAGGTACCTCTTTACGGCACTCTTGATCGTCAGAAGGTAGTAGGTAGTTACTATTATTTCGCGGGGCCTGTCGGCGGAAACACGCTCGATGCCCAGCCTTTCCAGGCCCACCGCGAGCGCCGGGCCGGAAGGTGTAAGGATACGCTCCCCCGACTCGGCAAGAATAATAATGCGTCTGCACGCACGATGCCCATCTACTTTTCTGCGTTGGCAGTAGCGCTCCAGGGCGTGCGAGGAGATTCCTGCCACCTTGAGCCCGCCGGGCGTTGTGGCGAGCATGTGCTTGTAGCCCTTGCGCGGCCGGTGACGTACGCAGGTCTTGTTTTCGGCGAGCATAGGTGTCTCCTTCCGGGGGTATCGTAGAAGATGGCCGAAGGCATGTCAATCAGGAAATGCAGATATTTTTGCGCCCCGAGCAGCGCTCTCGAGTGCGCTCTCGGGTCCCCTGCGCCCCGAGCGGCGCCCCCGAGCGCGCTCCCGAGGCGCGCTGTACCCTGAGCCGCGCCCCGATGCCGAGGTGCGAGGCCGAGTGCGTTTGCATATCGGCGCGCAAAAGCATATCCGCGCGATTTGCAGGAGAATGACATGGCACCGGCGCATCGTTTCCTGTCAGCGTCGCCTGAACCGCCCCCAAGGGGGGTGCGCTCGGGCCCGCGGCAAAACGACGAGCAACTCTAGGGCAGGCAGAGGTAAGGCGCCCACGCGGTGTCGTCTGGTCCAGGGATTTTATCTGCCCTAGGCTTGTTTCCTGTAGATCGGCGCATCAGCGCGGCGCTGGCCAACAGGGGTGGGTTGCGGGCCCGCCGAAAGGATTGTCGGATGCCCATCCGGTTGCCGGGTCGGCTCACCGAACACGAGGTACAAGTAATCGTCCTGCCTCAGGGCCGTGGCCGGGTACCGACCTTCGGCAATCGGCCCGAACGGCGTCTTGGGCAACCGGCCCCTCCGGCCGCCGCGGAACCACGAGGAAAGTGTGAGAGACGCAAACCAAGTTGCGCGTGGGCCACGGCCTTCAAGGTCCTCCCAGCCGATGTACCCCTTCTTGTGCACTTCAAAACGCACTTCCTTCTTACGATCCTCATCAGGAACAGTCCAAGTCAGGAACCACCTGCGGCCATCACGATCGAATCCCAGCCACTGTTTCCCCACAGGGTCAAATGGCATGCGACGAACCTGTTCGCCCCACACCTGCACTTCGCGCCTGTCGCTTAGTTTCACCACCCGTACTTCAAAGTCGAAAGCCACCACGGTGAGGTTACAGCGCTTGCACCTCTGCCTATCGCCATCGCGGACGAGCCTGCGGTCACAGACGGGGCATTTGCGCAGCGGTTCACGCGGCATGGGTGCGCCTCCAGGCCCAGCGCCGAATCCTTTCCGTAAGTTCTTGGCGTTGCCTATGCCCGGGCCGCTCTTTAAAAACAATCAGCCAAGGGCCGACCGCGGCAATAGGCCCCACGGGGGTCAGAAGCAAGCAGGCTGCTTCTTGCCTTCCGGAGCGATCCGCTTCCCTTCTCGCCGGGCGATTTCAAGGATGGCGCTGGAATCGTCGTCGGTCCACTGCTTCTCGCCGCAGGGGACGGGTTCGATTCGGCAGTCGGTCTCGGCGGCCACTTCCCACAGGAGCAACGCGTCCTTCAGGCGCCTGGCCCGGTCGAACAGCGGCGAGACCACTACCAGGTCAATGTCGCTCCACTCGTCGGCGCAGCCTTTGGCCCACGAGCCGAAGACGATCACAAACTTCGGCTCAATGCCTGAGGAACGAACCGCCTGAATGTAAACCTGCACGGTTTTCACGATTGAGGGATCAAGCACAGGAGAACCTCCTCGGCACGAGCCATGTAGCGCCGGGCCTCATCCTCATTCGGCGGCGGCAGAAGCGTCTCCGGATATCGGGCCTCTAGGACGAAGGTGTTCATTTCAGCCAGGATGTCGGCGTGTTCGGATGAGAGTTCGAGGCAGGCGAGTTGCGCCACCCAGTCTTCCTGGGCGCCGTCGCGCCAATAGGCGACTTGCTTTGCAACGTCAATCATGGCCCCGGCCGTATGTGTTTCTCGGCGGCATTATAACATTGGAACAAGCAACGGCCATACGTTTTCAGTCTGCGGACGCTACGGGTTCGGGTCGCCCGGGGGCGTTTGGCTCTCGGGCGCCTTGCGGCCGCTGCGCTTGGCGCGGGGTTTTTCGGGGGGCGACTTGGCGTCGGGCTTTTCGGCGCCGGGCTTGTCGGCCCCCGGCGGCTGGATGACCTTGACGCCGATGCCGATGAGGTGGACCATGACCGGCCCCTGCACGTCGGCCACGGCGTCGAGGAACTCCTTGACGGAGGCGACCTTCTTCTCGCCCGCCTGGTCGATGACCATGCCGGGTATGACGCCGGCGGCGGCGGCGGGGGAGCCGTCGCGGACCTCGCGGACGAACGCCCCCCGGTCGGTGGGCTTCAGGCCGGTCTGCGTGCGCAGTTCGGCGGTGAGCGCCTCGACCTTCATGCCGCGCCACCACTCGCCCGCCTCGCGGGCCGCCAGGACCTCCTTCGGGACCGGCCGCCGCGCTACTTCCACCGTCACTGTCTGGCGTCTGCCCTTGCGGATGAGGGTGAGCGGGATTTTCTCGCCCACGGGCGTGGCCTGGACGAGTTGGATGACGTCGTCCGGGTCGCGCACGGGCCGGTCGCCGACGGCCACGACCACGTCGCCGGGCTTGACGCCGGCCTTGGCGCCCGGCGCGTCGGCCATGACGCGGGCCACGAAGGCGCCCTGGCCGGGTTCGGCCCCGCTGGCCCTGGCCTCTTCCTCGCCGACCTCCTGGATTTCGATGCCCACGTAGCCGTACGCGATCTCTTCGCCGCGCTTCAGGCGCTCGATGATGCGCCGCGTGTCGGCCGTGATGGGCACGGCGAAGCCCACGCCGTCGGAGACGCCCGACTGGCTGGAGATGACGGCGTTTATGCCGACGACCTCGCCTTCGAGGTTCACCAGCGGGCCGCCCGAGTTGCCGGGGTTGACGGCGGCGTCGGTCTGGATGAGGTTGCCGTAGTAGCGGTCGAGTTCCCGGCCGATGCCCGGGATGGCCCGCCCTGTGCCGGAGACGATGCCGAAGGAGATGGATGCCTGGCCGTCGCGTCCGAAGCCGAAGGGGCTGCCGAGGGCGAGGGCGAACTGGCCCCGGCGCAGCGTGCCGGCGTCGCCCAGGGGGGCGGCCGGCAGCCCGGAGGCCTCGATGCGGATGACGGCCAGGTCGCGGCGCGGGTCGGACCCGACGACCTTCGCCTTGAACTTGCGGCGCGTGGCCAGGGTGACCTCGATGTCGCTCGATTCGCGCACGACATGCTCGCTGGTCAATATGTATCCGTCGGGCGAAATGATGACGCCGGAGCCGTTCCCCTGGGCGCGGAAGGGCGGGTGGCCGCGCCTGCGCAGGCGGTCGAAGAAGTCGCGCAGGTTGTCGGGGATGTCGGGCGAGCCGCCCTCGTCCGGGTCGGCAAGGTCGGCGCCCTCGCGCCAGACGAGGATGTTGACGACGGCGGGGCCGACCTTCTCGGCGGCGCGCTCGATGGCGGTCTCGACGGCCTTGGCGGCGTCGAGCGCGCCCGCGGTGCTCGCGGCGGGCGGGGCGGGGGCCGCCGGCGCGGGGGCGGCGGCCGCCGGCGCGGGGGCGGGGGCCGCCGGCGCGGGGGCGGGAACCGCCGGCGCGGGGGCGGCCGCCCCGGCGGGACGTTCCGCAGGCTTGGCCTCCGCCGGCGCCGCGA
>VGYT01000211.1 GCA_016872895.1 Planctomycetota bacterium | reverse complement strand
GTTCCCAGAAGAGGGCCTTCGTTGCCAGGCGCAGCCGCAGACGCATCTCCGGGAACACGCGCCGGGCCAACAGGCCGGTGATCAGCGCCTCGATGGCACTGCATGAGAACTGGGCCACGGCTAGTTCTACGATTCCCCCGCCGACCCGGAGCACGCCTACGATCCCCGCCGTGCGGACCGCCAGCAGGCTCAGGCCAAGAACATTGATCAGGTCGAACCGCTCAAAAGCAATCAAGACTTGCGCAAAGGCCGCCATCAGGAGCAACAGCCACAATTGCCCAGCGACCAGCAGGATCACCAGGCGGGCACTGCCGACCAGTTCCGTCGGCACCTTTGTGAACAGCGAGTCGAAAAAGACCCCGAGGACCGCCGCCGCTGCTAGCAGACCCAGACCGGCGAGTAGAAAGAACGTCATCGCCGTGTTGATGAAGCCGTTGACCTTAGGAATGTCTTTGCGCCCGAGGTAGAAGGTGATGTGCCGACCCAGCGCAGCCCGCGTGCCTAATTCCACCAGCCCCAGGTAGCCGGACAACGAGACCAACAGGGACCACACCCCGTACGCGGTGTCGCCCAGGCTGTGGACGATGAACGGCGACACAAAGAACATGACCGCTAGATTAGCCCCGTAGCCAACCCAGTTGGCCAACAGGTTGCGGGCGTAGGTGCGAACTTTGCTCATGCGGGCCCTGATCAAGGCCGGATTGCGGCCCGGCCTTGCTCCACGTCGTGGCTGCGGCGCTGCGGCAGCCTTACCGCTGACCTGCGATCCTGTTTACGACTGCCCCACCTCGACCTGTTGAAGTAGGCAAGCGAGCGCCAGAAACCTCATGGGACTCGACACGTTACGCCGGAAACGGTCGTGCCATCGGCCACTCATCCACGAGGCGCGTCCAATCAGCGCATCAAGTAGCCGCCTCCAGGTTCGAACACTGCCCGCGGACCGGCCGCCGCCGATGCAGACGGGCATCATGGGTTGCAGCGCGCCAGGGATGCGCCACGTCACGGCGTCCGCCGCCATGCCCGCCAGCGTGGGCGTGATCCGGGACCGCCCCCCCGCCTTGGCTCGCGGGATCGTGGCCAGGTCCGGGTAGAAACGTTCCATGGCGCCATTAACCCCGCGGCGATGCGTGAGCATGTAGCGCGGCCAAGACAGCAGCTCGGTCCACAATCTCCCGTCGACGTAGGGCATGCCAACGGGCACGTGGACGTCGCACACGCGACTCTGGTAACTAACATACCGCCGCTGGAACCCCATGTAGTCCCACCACATGCACCGCTGAAACGGAAGCAGTGGCCCGGTGTGTGCTCGGAAGACGCTCCGCGACAGGTCGTACACGCTGTCCCGGGGGAGGGCCAGGCCGAGTTCCCGGCCGATCTCCTCTACTTCCGCGTCCGACCAGAGCGCCTGGCGCCGTCCCTTGTAGAGATGCTCATGCAGTTCGTCTTCGGTGCCGTCAATAGCCGGCAGGTTCACCCCCTCCATAGCGTCGCCGACATTGCCGGCGAGGAGGACCGTCGCTGGGTCGTAAGGGGACAATTTCCCCTGGAACGTCTCTTCGTGGGCCCCCTCCAAGCAGAGCATATGCCCCGCGCGCACCATCCCTTCGGCCATGTCGTGGGGGGGAATGCGAATCCGCCGATGCCGACTGCCCAGCCGCTTTGCCACACGCTTGCTGATGACCCAGTCGATCCGCCCTCGCCAATCGTGCGTGACCGTCTCAACGTTCGCCCCCAGTTCGCGCAGGCTCGCGCCGATGAACCTAGAGTCCATACCCGACGACAGCGGAACCACCACCCGCCGGTATCCCTCGATCCGGCCCCGTACGCTGTCCACCAGCGCCTCGTGGAAACGCCCTTCCAAGAGCTTGGGCGTCGCGCCGAATCCATTCGTTGAGAACGGCAGACTGAATTCGCGGTTTTCGATGGTCCCATTGTGCAGTACCAGCATCTCTCCGGGCCGGAAAACCGTTACCCCTTCGAACAGAGTCTTGTTGTCGAGCTGGTAGCCCATCATCAGGAGGTTCGCCGCACCCACCGGGTCCACGCGGGGACGCGGCTCCACCAAGCGAAGCAGGAGGCCCGGATGGGACGAGAACACGACTCCGTCCGCACACTTCGTCCAGAAAACGAGATACCAACACGCCCAATCGGTCACAAGAAACGCGGCGGCGGCGTCTTCGTCCCGGACCACGCTTGCGAAACGTCCCTCGGTCCCAGCCAGTTTCCAAACGGCATCCCGGACGTCCCGGACCCCCGCGAACTCCGGGCCCGAGAGAGAGCGGTACGGAAGGGTTCCGACCAACACCATCTGCCATCCGTTGCCCCTTCCCTGGTGGATTTCCAGCGGGCTCGTAACGGCCGACCCCAGCAGTAGCGGCCCGCAGTGATGCTCCGCCACGGTCAGCCGCGGATAGGTTGACCGAAGCCATGTCACCCCGCGGTCCCATCGCCGGCGTAGAGCGCCAGCGGCCTCTCTGGCGGCATACGCTCCGAAGATTAGCCCCATTTCCGGCCCTCCCTGTGCTCGCCGCCGGCCCCGTCGTTCGACCCGAAAGACCCCGCGCACGACAAGCAGCCATGAAACTGTTTCGTAACCCTTACGGGGCGTCGTGTAGCGGGTCTGTAGCACCCGCCTCGCAACGCAGCAACGCAGCGCCGTAGTATTCAGTGATCTTGTCGGCGAAGGTCATTGGGCTCTCCCCGTAAGGCGAAGCCTTGACGCCACCTGCATGAGGAGGGCTTGACGCTCCTCTGTTCGCATGCAGAGCCTGATTCCCACGGGCAACGCCACCAGTGCGGTCGCGGCGATCTTGATGAAAATGCCCGCCCAGCCCGTTCCCGTGATTACGAGGCCGATGCCGAAGCACGCGAGCGACACGATGGCTAGGCCGAGGAGCGACGGCAGAACTACGTCGGAGACGAACTGCGTGACCGTAACCTGGGTCAGACGGCACGAGCGGACCGTGACGGCGGCCTGAGCGGCTATGGCACCGGCGCTCGCAGCCGCCGCCGCGCCAAGGGGACTCCAGTACTTCGCGCAAAGGCACGCGGTAACCGTGGCCAGTGCTCCCTGTGCTACCGTGATCCGGGCAAGGGTTCGCACCTGACGCATAGCAATCAATGTTTGCTGTGGCCCCACCAAGCCGCCTGCGAGAACCCTCCCTGCCGCCGCAACCACGAGTATGGTGGCGGCAGAGGTGAACTCTACGCCTTCAACATACACGGGCCCCATCCATTTGGCGATGAACTCCTTACCCCAGAACACAAAACCGATGAAGATCACGCCCGCCAGCATTAGTCCGACGCGGCTGGATCGTATCAGCAGCGCCCGGGATCGCCAAGCCTCTGCCTTGGCGTCTCCTTCGATGGCGATGGGGCTCAGGACCGAGGCCAGTCCGCCGATGGCGGATTGCGCGTACGTGATTAGCGTCAGGGCGATGCCGTAGTAGGCTGCGCCGACGGGACCGTAGAAGAAGCCGACGAGAACCAGGTCCACGTTCGACAACAGCATCCGCACGATCCGCACAACATGCAGCCAGATCGCATAGCCGAGCAATTCTCGGCTGGCGGACCGCCGAATGAGCGTCAGACCTAAAAGCAGTCTCGGGGCCAGACGCCGGGCAATGAACCCGCGAGCCAGTTGCCCCAGGAGAACCGCCACCAACGTCACGCAAGCCATTGCGGCCAATCCGAAACCTTGTGTGAGCACCGCGACGATCCCACCAGCAAGCAAGAGCCGAACCACAATCCCCGTTGCGTTTATGAGATGGAAATTGTGGCGCGCGGCCAAGATCGCCGTCGGGATTTCCATCAGAGGTGTGAGCGAAGCGCTCATGCCAGCGACGAGCAGGGCCAGTTGCACCTGCAACACGGACGTTCCCTCCATGGGCATGTAGCAGGGATAGAGCCAGGCCAGAGCCCCGCTTGCAACCACTCCCCCCACCGCAGATAGACTCAGGACAAGGACGGCCGACGACACGACCTCGCTCGCCCTGCTGGCATCCTCTGTGGCATGATAACGCGCCACGAACTGAACCACGCCCTGGGGAATGCCCAGGTCGATGAGGCTGATATAGCCGCAGATCGTCACAATCATTGTCCAGTTGCCGTACCCTTCATTCCCGAGTGTATGAACGAGGTAGGGCGACAGGAAGAAGCCAATGACTGCGCTGACGGCGAAGTCGGTCCAATTCGACAGCACATTGCGTACAATGGCACCAAACAAAGCGAGAGTCCTTGAATTGCAGCCATCCGACTGCCTGCGCCTGCCGCCGGTTAGTCGTTCGCCACGGTCCTCGACTCGTTCGGCCCCTGATCCTGCCGAAGGGATGGGCTCGACGCTAGTCGCCAGGGCGCGGCCCCGCCCCACCCTACTCATCTCGGCCCGCCGACATAGAACGCAGCCCGAGCACGACTGCCTATATGCTTGCGACCTCCACGGTTCATTCCGTTAGCGTTCTTGGAGAAACTCGGAACCGCGGCGACACAACCTCGCTCGGCTGCTCCACGGGGCCGCGACGGAGCGGACTATTCGCCGGGCAGTTCACGGTAGCCGAGTGTTTCGCAGTATGCCTCACGTAGCTGGCCCGGACCGTGGGCGCGGTAAAAGTGCCCTTGCAGGGATGCTGATCGCCGCCCCATCGCCTCCAGAGCGGAGCGTGTGATGCTCTCCAGCCCGGACGCAATACCCTCGCGGGTCGCGGTCTCGACCAATATGCCGCAGTTGTGCTGGCGAATTACCTCCCCGATTTCGCCAAAGTCGTTGGTCAGCAACGGCTTGCCGGCGGCAATCGCCTCGTGCATCTTGTTCGGGGCCGCCCAGCGAGCGTCGGGGCCTCTTTCGTCGTACCCGGAGTACACCAAATCGCACGAGGCCGTGATTAGAGCTACGCGCTCGCGTGGCACTTGACCCAGGTAAATGATGTTCTTGTACCCCTCGGCGTATTGCTTGGCCAAAGGGGCTTGGGGCCCCGTGCCACCGATGACACACGCGAACCGCGGGTTCCTTGCCACCGCAGCCAAGAGAGGCTCCAACCTCCGTCGCGGACCCAAGTTCGTGATATAGCAGATGGTGATGATCCCATCGTCGAGGCCTAGATTCCGGCGCGCCTCCCGGATCCTGCCCGGGGGAAAGAAGAAATCCTTGGGATTCTTCCAGTTGCCGACAATGATAACCTTCCTGGCACGCATCCGGCGAAAGTGCCGCGCCAAGCGTTCGCCCACCGTGATGACAAAACGCGACCGCGGAACTAGACACGCCTCCAGGCACTCCATAGCCCATACCGCCGCGGCTGGCAGATGCCCCACCATCATGTCAGGGAAGTTCTCGTGCGCGTCGAACACCAAGCGGGAACCCTGAAACCAAGAGACCAGCCAGCCAATGACCAGCGTGTCTAGGTCGTGGCAGTGGATCACTTTGGGCCGAAGATGCCGCAAGACGCACCACGCCCGTAGCCAGAACCCAGTCAAGAACAGCAACTGGATAAGCCCGCGGCCGTGAGTCGAACGCAGACAGAGCCGGATGAATCGCACGCCTGCCTGTTGGCACTCGCTGTCCTCATTTGCATCGCGGTCCCATCCGATCACGGCCACGCTGTATCCTGCTTGGACTAGGGTCTCGGCCTCCATGCAAACACGAGGGTCATCGAAGCCCCGGTTTGTCACGAGCATCCCGATCTCGAACTTGGAATTCTTTCGCTGGCTTCCCTTCACCGCGGGCCTCCGATTTTGCCAACTGCAGTCCGATGGTGCGTCGCCCGGACCCTTCGACTTAAGTAGTTTGCGACCGAACCGCCGGATGACCGCGCCCCGGCGCCCCCGCGGTCGCAAGGCCACTCGCAACACTCACCTCAGCCAGGTTGGGAGCCCGCTCGCGTGCTCCCGCGACTGGGCAAGCCAGTCGTGAGGCACGGCGCCACCACAGCCTGTGCAGCCTCATCGCGGCCGGTCTCGCCGGGACAGCACGCCAGCCACGGACGTGCCGGCCAGCGCCAGAGTCAGGCCCGCCAGGCCTAACGCCCAGAGTTTCACTTTGGGGTGATGATGGGCGAGCCTCACGGCCACGAACCACGCGTGCTTTAAACCGCGAGCCGCAACGATCTCCGGACCGGGGCGCCCGCCAAAGTAGTCAACGCGCCCGGCTTCCGCCAATTGGCCGACCTCCTCGGAGGAGGCGTACCGAAGGTTCGGATAGGTTCGTTCAAATCCGGTGAGCAGGTCGTCAAGCCGCGAGAACATCGTCTCGACGGCGGCTGGGTCCTTCAGGCCCGTTTCGGTCACGTAGAAGCACCAGGCATGGGCACACACGACCGCCGGCTGACCTTGGGCGAACAGCCTCGCAGCGGAGGCAAGAGCCTCGTCGACCGAGGGCAAAGGTCCGCACATCCGCAGGTCCGGCTCGAAGACGACGTTGCGCGTTACGCCAACCATGCCGCCCACCGTCCGAAAACCGAAGCCGCGACGTTCGATCATTTCCGTCGGTTGCGGCACGCCGCGCTGGTAGTTCACACCGTGGACAAAGCGAATTCCGTGGTGCCGCCAACTCGCCTCGGCGTCCGGTCCCCACATGTACCCGGCTGCCACGGTTGACCGCGGGGGGCGTTCGAAGAGTCGCCTGAACTCGCAAACGCCTTCGGCCACGCGCGAGTCCACTGCCGCCGGATCGGGTGGCACAAAGTGCTTGCCCCTGACGGCGAGGTACTCGGTCGTCAGGCGGTTACGATCCTCCAACTTCTTGTACGGCAGCGTGCCGATCGGGTGGAACGTGCTCACGCAGAGCGGGTCGAACAGCCGGGCCTCGTCGGCGGCTCGCGTGATGGCCTCTCGGACGACTTGGACAGCGAGGTCGGCGTTGCAGTGATCTCGCGCGTGGTAGTTTATCTCGAAAAAACCCTCGGCCTGCGCACGCCGTAACGTCGCGACAAGGCATGGCTGCACATGGTCGATGGGGATCCAGTGGTATCGTTCGGCCGAGTCCGCGGCGATGGCGGCGATATCCGGCTGGCCGACGACGACGAAGGCACTGATGATTGGATGCCGCCCCACGGAGTCCTGGTGCCTGCGCAGGACGCCCACGAGCCGCTCCACCGCCGCCGCCTCGGCCGATTCCAGGTTCCGGAGCGGCGGGTCGCTGACTGTAACCACGAAACGGCCACCCCAGTCGTCGGACTCGATAACAACCACGGGCACGTCGACCGTGGTAGTACTCCAATGCAGCGCGCACTCGCCCCGATGCAGCCAGAAGCCAGCGGCACCCACCAGTATCCACAGGGCCAGCGCGGCCGCAGCCCACCGCACCAACTGCCACAACCGCCTAGACGCGCCCGCTACGGGGACCGCGCGTGAACCCCCCCGATTGTGCGCCCTGCCTTGCCCTGGCATATTTGTCTCTATCCTGCGACGCCTGTCATTGCGTCGGAAACTCCCCCACGACCTTCGGCCGCGACCGGAACCGACCCGTTCGCAATAATGCCGCCGGGCCGTTGACAAAATCGTGTAAGCGATCGTTACCGCCCAAGGGACTGTCTCGGCCAGGGCGACGCCCGTGGTGCCATCCCCTTCAGCGGCTCGCCCCGCCCATTTGTGCGAATGGTCCACGCATCGGCCGATTCCTTGCCGCGCGGCTCAGTGCGCCTCTCTTCGGCTGCCTCTGCCAGTGCCGCGCAGAGGGCCGTAAGGGTGCCCATACGAGAAGCCCAACTGAAATCGAATGCCGCGAGGGTGCGGGCGGCGGCCTCCAAGGCCTTCTGGAGCGACGCATCGCCAAGGATGCGCCGGACGCATTTTTGCCACTCGTCCGGGAAGTCGGCCCGCAGGACTTCGCGGCCGGCGGCCACGTCCAGCCCTTCCAGGGCGGGCGGCGAAGCGACCACCGCGCGGCCCATCGCCATCGCCTCAAGCACCTTGTTCTGTATGCCGCGAGCAATCCGAAGCGGCACGACAACCACCGTGGCCGCGGCCAGGTACGGCCGCACGTCGGGCACGGTCCCGGTAACCGCAACGCCCGGAACCTCGGCAAGGCGGCGGACTTCGGCGGCCGGGTCGCGGCCCACGATGGTGAAAGTCAGGTCCGGCACGCGCCGCTTGAGTTCCGGCCACACCTCGCGCACGAACCAGCACACGCCGTCCACGTTGGGCCGGTAGTCCATCGTGCCCGTGAAGACGAGCGACGGCGGCCCCGGCGGGCGGTCCATCGGCCTGAAATACTCCGTGTCCACGCCGTTACCGATGACCATCACCTTCTCGCCCGGCAGGCCGAGGGCCCGTTTCTCGGCCTCGCTCACCACGAACACGGCGTCGCATCGCTGGACGGCCCGGCGTTCCAGGGCATCCACGCCGCGGGCCTCGCGCCGATACAGCCACCGCCTGGGCCACCGTGCCGCACCCGCGTAGGCCGACCACTTCGCGCTGTCGGCGTCCACCAGGTCCATCACGCGGGCCTTCGCGGGCACGGTCAGAACGTAAGGCAGCGTGCTGGAGGAGTAGCCGAAAACGAGGTCAAACGGCTCGCGCCGGGCCTCCTCCGCAATCGCGCGCTCAAGGGCCGGGCTGCGGAAGTAGCCCTCCGTAACGGACCGTCCGGCGGCCAGCGCGATCGCCCCGCGCACGAGGGCCGTTCCGCCGCCCGCCCTGGCCGTGAGGACCTTCTCGCACCAGCGGCCGAGTTCCCGCGCTGCGGCCGCGTCGCCGTCGGCATGCGCCAGCGCCGCGACCGTAACGCGGAAACGCTCGGCCAGCGCACGGAGTTCATGAAGCGCGCGCACCCGCTCGCCCTTGTCGGGCGGATACGGCACGCGATGCGCGATGAAGAGCAGCCTTTTCATGCCGGGCCGGCGCGCTCCG
>VGYT01000210.1 GCA_016872895.1 Planctomycetota bacterium | reverse complement strand
GCTGGTGGGCTCGACGGCACGGAGAAGATGTCGAAGTCCAAGGGCAACTACGTCGGCGTAACCGACCCGCCCGACGACATGTTCGGGAAACTAATGAGCATCCCCGACGCGCTGATGGAGAACTACTTCACGCTCCTTACCGACCTGCCGCCGGAAGAGGTGCGCGAGGTGCTGCGAACCGTCCACCCGCGCGAGGCCAAGGACCGCCTGGCGCAGACCATCGTGGGGCGGTACCACGGCAAGGAAGCCGCCAAGGCGGCCGCCGAAGAGTTCCGCCGCGTGTTCTCGGAAAAGGAAAAGCCCAGCGACGTGCCGCGCGTGGCCCTCCCAGGGGCGCGCAGCGGCGAAACGCGCGGCCTCGCGTCGGTCGTCGTGGCCTGCGGCTTTGCGCCGAGCACCAGCCAGGCCATGCGCCTCATCCGGCAGGGCGCCGTTACGTGGAACGACCAGAAGATCGCCGACCCGAAGGCCGCCGTGACCGTGGCCGCCGCCGGCTCGATCCTCAAGGTCGGCAAGCGCCAGTGGGCGCGCGTGTGCGCCGAGAGGTAGGGCCGGGCAGCGCCCCGGCATGCAACATAAGCGAGGATCTTCATCATGTTCAACTCCGCCATCGTCGGCTGCGGCGGCATCGGGGCAATGCACGCAAAGTGCTACCAGGCGACGAAGGAAATACGCCTGGCCGCCGTCATGGACGAAATCCCCGAAAACGCCGGGAAACTGGGCAAGCAATACAACGTCCCGTTCTTTACGGACCTGAAGACCCTGCTTAAGCGCAAGGAGATCGACTTCATCGACATATGCACCCCCAGCGGCAACCACGGCGACGCGGCCATCGCCGCCGCGCGGGCGCGCAAGCACTGCATCTGCGAAAAGCCCCTCGACGTAACGCCCCAGCGCTGCGACCGCATCATCCGCGCGTTCCGCAAGTCCGGAACCGTCCTGGGCGGCATATACCAGCACCGCTTCGCCGACGACGTGCAGAAGGCCCGCGCGGCCGTCCAGGCCGGACGGCTCGGCCGCATCACCCTTGCCACCTGCTCCACCCCATGGTGGCGGACGCAGCAGTACTACGACTCCGGCCAGTGGCGGGGCACGTGGAAACTGGACGGCGGCGGGGCCCTGATGAACCAGGGCATCCACGCCATCGACCTCATGATGTACCTTGTCGGCCCTGTGAAGAGCGTGTGCGGGCGCACGGCCATGCTCGCCCACGAGCGCATCGAGGTCGAGGACGCGGCCGTGGCCGCGGTCGAGTTCGAGTGCGGCGCCCTCGGCGCCATCCTCGGCACGACGGCCGCGTTCCCCGGCGACGCCGTCCGCCACGAAGTCATGGGCACACAGGGCATGTTCTACCTGCACGACGACAAGGCCGTCTTGTGGAAACTGAAGGACGAGATGGAGGCGGCCGGGCCGGCCGAGGCGGCGCCGGCGGCCGCGGCGGCCGCGACCCCCGGCGTCGGGGCCGCCAGCGACCCGATGGCACTCTCCACCGAAATCTTCGTCCGCACAATCGACGACGTTGCCCGCGCAGCCCGCACCGGCCAGGCCCCGCTCGTCTCCGGTGAAGAGCACAAGAAAGCCGTCGAGGTCATCTGCGCCATCTACAAGTCGGCCCGGACGGGCAGGCCGGTCCGGCTGCCCCTGGCGCGCTTCAAGCCCCCGGACCGGGCCGCGGGCACGAAAGGCTGAACGCATAGGGCGCAGAGAACGCAGAGAGGATATGTTCTTTTGTGTCTTACTCAATTTATCTTTTCTCCGCGCCCTCTGCGTTGAATCGAACCGCCCGGCGCCCTCCGAGTGAGAAGGATCATGCCGCTGCCTAAGGTCGCCATCGTGGGCCGCCCGAACGTCGGCAAGTCGAGCCTCCTGAATATGCTCGCCCGCCGGCGGATCTCCATCGTCGAGCCGTCGGCGGGCGTCACGCGCGACCGCGTCGCCGCCGTCGTGGAGCACGAAGGCCGCTGGTTCGAACTCGTCGACACGGGCGGCATGGATTTCCGCACCGGCGCCGAACTTGCCGCGGACGTCCAGCGGCAGGTCCGCTACGCCATCGAGGAAGCCGCCGTCATCGTCCTGGTGGCCGACGTAAAGGACGGACGCACGCCGCTCGACGTTCAAGCGGCCGAGCGCCTGCGGGGCGTCAAGGCGCCCGTCGTCGTGGCCGCGAACAAGGCCGACAACGACCGACTGGCCCTCGGCGCGGCAGAGTTCCACTCGCTGGGATTCCAGCCGGTCGTGCCCGTCAGCGCCAAGCACTCGCGCGGGCGCCGGGAACTCTTGGCCGAGGTCCTGGCGCGCCTCCCCGCCGAGGCCGCCGAGGCGCCGCCCGAGCCGGCCATGAAGATCGCCGTCGTCGGCAAGCGCAACGCCGGCAAGAGCACCTTCATCAACGCCCTGGCCGGCCAGGAGCGCGTCATCGTCAGCGAGGCGCCCGGCACCACCCGCGACGCCGTCGACATACGCTTCGAGAAAGACGGATTAACGTATATTGCCATCGACACGGCCGGCATGCGCAAACGCAAGAGCGTCGCCGGCGACATCGAGTTCTACAGCCTCGCCCGCGCGATGCAGTCCGTGCGCCGGGCCGACGTGGTCCTCTTTCTCATCGACGCCCCGACGCCCGTCAGCCAGGTCGATAAGCACCTGGGCGCCGCCATCGAGCGCGGCTTCAAGCCCGTCGTCCTGGTCGTCTCCAAGTGGGACCTCGCCAGGGGCAGGGCCGACGCCGATGCGTTCGCCCGCTACCTGGGCAAGGTGCTGCCCGGCCTTCCGTACGCGCCCGTGTCGCTCGTCTCGGCCAGGGACGGCAGGAACGTCCTGGCGACGGTCGACCTGGCGCGCAGCCTGTACAAGCAGGCCTCGATGCGCGTGACCACTGCGGCCCTGAACCGCGTCATCGAGCACGCCGTGCGCCTGCGCCAGCCGCCCTCGCCCACTGCGCGGCTGCCGAAGATCTACTACGCCACGCAGGTGGCCGTGCGGCCGCCCACGGTCGTGCTGTTCGTCAACGACCCCGACCTCTTCGGCGAGGACTACCGGCGGTTCATCGAGAACCGCCTGCGCGAGGAACTGCCCTTCCCCGAGGTGCCCATCCGCCTCATCCTGCGGGCGCACTTTGAGCAAGACGAGAAGCACCGCGGCCGCCGTTCGGAGAACCGTCGCCGCGTTGACCGCGGTCGTTGACCGCCCTTGACAGCCGCGCGGCATCGTGCTATTGAGGGGATCATTTGTCGGGACTGGTGATGCAACGGCGGCCGAGACAGGAGCGGCGTCTTGGATATTCCGGCAGCCATACAGGAAGCCCTTGAGTACCGGGACGATCCTCCGCCTAACGAGGCCAGCACGTGCGAATGGGTGATTCTGCCGATTCTGCACAAGCTCGGCTACGCCAAGCGCGACGTGGTCTCGCGCGATGCGGACAGTGCAGGCAAGTTCCCCGACTACACGTTGCTGCCCGGCGACCCCCAGCACACGTTTTACCTGGAAGCCAAGGCGTGGAAGGTGGACCTCGAAGATGGCCATGCGAACCAGGCCCTCAACTATGCCAACCAGAACGGGAGACGGTGGGTGGTGCTGACAAACGGCCACCACTGGTGCCTTTACGACAATAACATCCGTGGCCTACCCTCTGACAAGATGGCCGCTGAAATGCACATCGAGAACAGGGATCAGTCCATGCGGTTTCTAGAGGCCATTGGCAAGGCGTCTGTCTGCTCGGACAAGGACGAGCTTGACCGGTTCGCAACTGAAGAGGCGGAGAGGCGCAAACGCGCCCTCGAAGAGGAGACACGCCGGAAGGAACTGGAGGCGCGTCGATCCCGGTTGTCAGCCGGCCTCGAAGCCGAACTGACCAGCCAATCCAGCCCGCTGGTTGCTGTCATGCTCGCCAACCTGCGAACCCGTGGGGGCCTGGGTGACCTCACGGCCGATGATCTGGTTGCCCATTTCAGCGGGACCCCGCCTGTCACGCAAACTTCGGCTGTGCCATTCCTCAAGATCGACACGCCCCGTTCCGACAAGGTCTTGGTCATCCCTGCCCGCTTCGCCTGGGACGAATATAAAAGATTCTCCGCGTATGTGTGCCAGGCCAACCGCTCTTTCCGGCCGACAACGCACCTGGCGTTCTACGTGCGCGGCATCATTGAGACGGCCGTTCCACAAATACTTGACGTGGTGGAGTCCGTTGAATTGTCAGACAAAGGAATCGTGGCCTGCCGGGGTATTTCTGAGACGGCGACAGAGCGCCTGCGGGATCTGCTTCGCACGATGCAGCGAATCGGCTGCCCCGGTCAGTTGGGCCAAACGCGCAAAGTAGTGTTCCTGACGCCTCCCGATTCGCCCAAGACCATTCGACTGCCACATCCCATAAAGAACGATAAGGTTACCAAGAAGGGCCACCCGTGGGCCTTCGTAGTGGGTCAGCGCTACGTCAGCACGGCACGGCTTCTGGCCGGTCCGATGACGACCTCGGAACTCACCAAGCGTTAGCCAGTGCGTGGGGAGCACGGGCCTCCGTTAGAGGCCAAGTTCTTTCCGTACGGTCTCGTACGGAATCAACTTCGCGGACTCGGCCAGCGCCTTCTTGGCTGCCGCAACGTCTATGCGATCTTCTCTTGCCGCTCGCGCCCGCTCGCGCGCCGCCGCGGCCACCGCCGCGCGGCTTTCTCGCACATCACCGATACACCTCTCGCCGGTGGCCAATGCGGATAACGACGATCAGAAGCCGGTCGTCCTCGATCTGGTATACGACTCGATAATCGCCGAGGCGGACCCGCCAGAGGTTCAGGATGCCCTTGAGTTTTCTCATCTGCGGCGGGCGTGGCTTTTCGGCGAGGGCCAGAATGCACACAGTGACCCGCCGGGCAACATCCTGCGGCAAGGCCAGCATGTTGCGGCGGGCCTCGGGCGTCATGACAACCCGGTAGGCCATTTACAGCCCCAGTTCCTTGCGGACCTTCTCGAAGGGAATGCGTTCGTCGGATTCCGCCAGGGCTTCTTTCGCCGCTTCAATATCCAGTCGGTCCTCAAGGGCCTCAAGGGCTGCAAGGTCCTCTGCCGGGACGATTGCCGCCACAGTCTTCCCGCGACGTTTGAGTGCAACCCGCCGACCGCGGTAGGCGGCTTGGTTGATCAACTCCGCGAATTGCCCCCTGGCCTTACTCACGCTGAGACTGGTCATAAGCACCACCTCCTGAACTGCCCCTCTTGGACATCTTGTACAAATTATACAATCGGCAACGGAAAAGTCAAATCCTAACTCAAAATGCCCTTCACTCTGCACTCCGCACTCTTCACTCTGCGCTTCCTTTCAGTTTGCCCATCGGCCGCAGGTTCGCCAGCCCCCTGCCCCACGCGCGCTTGGCCTCTTCGACGTAGAAGACGTAGTTCGCCAGGGGCACGTCGGCGGGCACGCGATGGTCGCAGTGCGGAATGTAGCCGCCTTCCTCGACGAGGGGCGTCAGGCGCCGCACCTCGGCCCGGATCGCCTCCGGCCCGCGCGCCAGGACGTGTTTGTCGAACCCGCCGCGAAGCAGCAGGCCCCGCCCGTACTTCCGCCGCATGGCCATCGGGTCGGCCCAGTCGCCCACCTCCACCGGAAAGGCGCAGTTGACGCCGCTGTCCAGCCACACGGGCAGCAGGTCGTCGATGTTCCCGTCGCAGTCCAGTTGCACGATGCCGCAGCCGTACCTGGCCAGGAGGTCCGTGATGCGCCGGTACCACGGCCCGCAAATCTCGCGGAACATCGCCGGGGCGATCAGCGGCCCGCGATTAAAGCATATATCCTCCCACATACTTGCATAATCGAACGTAACGCCCTCCTGCCGCGCAATCGCCAGCGCCTTTCCGAGCGCCGCAAGGACGCACTGCGCCAGCGCCTCGACCATCTCCTCCACCAGCGCCCGGTCGTCGTAGAGCAGGAGGCTGAGTTGCCCGACGCCCATCCAGTTCCGCAGCACGCCGTACAGGCTGCCCGCGCCCGCCTGAAGCGGATACGTGCGCGCGGCATCGCGGTGCCCGGCCGCTCGCCGGGCGAAGTCGGCCGGCACGCGGGCCGGATCGTCCGGATTCAGCCGCCGCTTGTACTGCGGCCACGTGGAGCGGTCAGCCAGCAGGAACTCCGTAGGCTCCGGGATGGTGGTGGCGTGCTTGTGCCGCTTCTCGACCACGCCGTCGCCGCGGCGCTGCCAGCGGTACTGCCCATCCTGGCGAACGACTTCGCTCTTGAACTCGGGCATAAGGCCCACGTGCACGCCGCAGATGATATCGAAGTCGTCCATGCCGAAGAGTCGCGCGGCCGCGGCATTTGTGTCGATATCATCGGGCAGGCCCTCGGCCTGCCACCGGCGGAGCGTCTCGTCCCAGAAGCCGAAGTCCCACATCGGGCATCGGTCTCGCGGCTGATAGCGCATGGTGGCCAGGAACCGCTCGCGGTCGTTCATCGAGGCTCCTCTTGAAGACTCATCGCGGCCTCGCGGCCAATCCAGTTCAGCCGCGCGGCAGGTTCAACCCTTTTCAAACACAAACAAAGCCCCGCCGCTTGACAGCCGATACAGAGCCGGTAGAATGCCCATGCAGGCCAGCCGCGCGGAGAGGTGGCTGAGCGGCCGAAAGCGACGGTTTGCTAAACCGTTAACGGGGCCTAAACCCTGTTCCCGGGTTCGAATCCCGGCCTCTCCGCCAGCATAAGAAAAAGGGCCGTTTTCGGCCATTCCCCGCGGTTTCCCGCCATTTTCACTTTCAGCCATATCCCGATGCTTCTGTGTACCGGAGTCTACCGGCGCAACCTGTTTTCCACCCGGAAGCGCCAGGCAAAGCGCCAGGCGCGCCGCGGCCGGGCGTCCGGCCGGGACGTTGAACGCGCGGGCCGTCGGCAGTTTCCCGGCCAGGAAGGCCCGCGGGTCCCCCCCGCTGGGGCCTCACCGCGCCGCCGCCTCCTTCGTTTCGCGGTAGGTCATCCGGAGTTGGGCGATGCGGCGGAGGTCCTTGTCGCTGACGTAGAGGAAATCGCCCGACGCCGCAAGGCAGTAAATCATGCGGAACCCCAGGTCGCGCGCGTTGCCGCCGGCGCCGGGCACGGTTTCCGCGTTGCCCCACCGTCCGAGGCGGGCGATAAGGTTGCCCGCCGTGTCGAGGACCTTGACCATGTGCAGGTCCACGTCGGCGACGCTGACGCGGTCGGCGGCATCGACCGCCACGTGATGGTCGGGCCAGTCGCAGTAGCAGCCGCCGCCGTTGGTGCAGGAGACGCCGCGATGGGCCCATTCTTCGGCGTCGGTGTTGCGGGCGCCGCCGCGGGCCTCGATCTTGACCACGTGGGCCAGGCCCGACTGGGTCCGGATGTCCACCCCGCCCCGCCGCGGGACGGGGCCGAAGGTCCTGGCGCCGATGGCCGCCGTGAAGTTGTGGACCACGCTGTTCCAGGGCATCTGGGGCAACTCGACGGCGTAGAAGCAGCCCCTGGAGTCCATGGCGACGCCGCCGCCGGTGTTGAAGAGCCGGCAGAACGCCTCGTCGGTAATCGTGCCGTCGGGGGCGTACTTGCGGATGACCCCGGCGCAGGGGTTCTTGGCCGTCGGGGTCGCCTTGTGCCACGGCTGGCCGCGCGCCGCGTCGCGCACATACAGGTTGTCCCGGTCATCCAGGCCGGCCAGGATGCCGCCATAGGTTTTCGTCCAGGGATAGTATGCCGTCGGCCGTCCGGCGAACAGCGGGTCGCGCTGCGCCAGTTCCTCGTGCGTGTACATGGGCTGAAGGCGGAAGGGGAGGCGCGCCAGCGTCTCCAGGTCGAGGCAGAGGAATCCCGGTTCCTCCAGTCGCTCCTTGCTGTAGGCCCCGTTCTCGCCCAGCGAATAGGAGAGGAGCAAGCGCCTGCGCCGCTCATCGACGAGAATCGAGACGGGCGCCCCGCGGAGCGGCGTCTCCTGCCACTGGCTGAGCGACGCGTCGGTCCGGATCAGCCGCTCCCGGTCGCGGTCGTGGACGTACAGGCGGCCGGCGGCGTCGGCGGCGATGTTCCACGGGTAAATGAACGTCCGCGGCGCCGCGCCGCCGAAGCGGCGGATCTCGCCCACCCGGTCGCCCAGGTCGGCCGCGCGGCTGATCGTGGCGGGGCCGTGTCCCATCCCCACCCAGACGAGCACGGGACGGGCCGTCCGGTCAACGGCCACGTGCCGCGCCCCTGCATCGAGCGACGCCACCCAGACCACGCGCGGTTGGACGGGGTTGCCGGCACACCGGGCCAGGAACGCCCGGTCGGCCTGGTCGCGAAAGACTCCGAGCAGATAGAACCCGTCGTCGGCCCACGCGATGCCTCGCAGGTCCAGGAAGTCGCGCCGCCGGCCCTCGACCTCCAGCCCCGAGACCTCGCCGAGAAACCGGCCGTTGGCCTCGTAAACCTTGATGCGCCGCGGCCAGCCGTCGGCCGCCAGAATCCGGCCGGACGGGGCAACCGTCAGGTCCGCCATGTCGGCAAACCGATCCGGACCGTCGCAGGCGGGGTCGGCCTGCGGACGGTCGGTCTTGGCGGAGGCCGGCACAGTCTGCGTAACGCCCAGGTAGGCGCTCTTTTCGGACTGACGCTCGGTGCCGTTGAACTCGAAATCCGCCTGGAGTTCGCCGGTCTTCAGGTTCACCTTGCGAATCGTTCCCGGCGCCTTCGGGTCGGCCAGCGCGGTCAGCACGGGCGGATAGGTGCCCGTGCACTTCTCGGCCGTCGACGTGGCCAGGTACCCGCAGCCCTTGTCGTCGATGGCAAACGGCCCCATCGAGTACATCAGCGGCACCATCTGGAGGAACCAGAAACGGTCCACGTGCGCGGTAAACAGGCGGAACGGTTCGCGGTCGGCGG
>VGYT01000209.1 GCA_016872895.1 Planctomycetota bacterium | reverse complement strand
CGGCCTTCCCCGTGCCCCAGAACCGCGCCTCCGGATCATTCTCCGCTGCAAGGGCCGACGTGCAGGCCGCCAGCAACGCGGCAATCGCAGCCCTCCGCGCGCGGGCGGACGAGGTTACACCAAATGACCGATTCATGGCCACCTCCTTTCCCGAATGCTCCGCCAGGAACCCTGAGCTGGAGACCGTTTTCTCATCTCTGAAGCTCTCTGGCCACTTCGCCCGCCAGGGCCCGCGATCTCCATTCTGCCCGGACCCTAAGTCGGCCGGTCGATCATCGTCCTCTACGCCAGGCGTCCAGTTCGCCGGGTTTGCAGAAGCCCACGGACCAGGCATCGCCGTTGAGGGAGCCGATGGCGAATCGCATCTCGGTGCCGTCGAAAGCCACCGGCTGTGGCGGCGTGAAGGCGAACGCCAGGTGCCATCTCGCGCCGGGGAAGGTCAGCTCGGCCGCCGTGATCTTCAGCTTCGTGCCGGGTTCCGCTTCCATCTCTTTGCCGTCAGCATCAACCGCGATGACCCGGGCCCAGGCTGGGGCTCCCTCCGGGGAGAGCCACTTGCCCGGAACGGTGAAGTACGTCGGGTCGAACTGCGCCCACCCGGCGTCCATGCGCACGGTGATTCGGTCGGCGCCGAACCGCACATGATATCGACAGCGGTCGTAGACGTGGGCTGCCAGACTTGCCGGGACCTCATCTGGCCAGGTAAATGCATGACTTGTTCCCGTGTGCAGCATCTCCTCTTTCTCGCTGCGGAAAGTGAAGAGCGGAGTGCCGTCAAGGCGCACAGTGTCGTCATCGTCGGCCAGATACCGGCAGAGGCCGTGGAACATGTCGTGCCGGATCGTGTACCTTGGCGCATCGATCTGATAGACGTTCGCTTTCGGGTGCTGGTAGACGAAGTGCAGGACCGGCGCGATTGTCAACGTGATCGGCAGGGCGGCCGCGGTGACCGGGGCGGCATCTCCCGCACGACAAGTCAGCCGGTACGGAACAATGACCTTCCCCGCTTTGGCCCCGGCATCCGCAATGAAGGCTACGGGGACCCTTGCCGCTTGCCCAGGCGCGAGGGGACCGAACTTGGGAACAGCCGGTTCGGCAGCGACGCCGGCGGGCAGATCAAACGTGAACGAGCCGGACACCGAAGCTTTCAGCGTGTTCCTCACCGTGAACGCCATGGTGCGATGTCCTGCCGGCGCCAGCCGCGCCACCGCCGCGGCAATCCGCACGGACAGCGGGCATTCCACGCCGGGGGGCCGCGCCGATGTTGCGGCTGGCGGGATGGCGCCATACGTCAGACGGCCGCCTTCCATCGAGGCCGGTACGGGTATGTCGTTGAGGATAAGCGCGCCCTTCGCTATGGGCAGGCGCAGAGCCGTCCACCCGCCGCGGGCCATCACCGTCCCGTCTCTGCGCACGCGGAGGTAGCCATAGTCCTTGAAGCTAACGCGCGTCTTGGGGTCATCGGCCGCCGCCAGCACTTGCTCGGGCGCGGTCAACTGCGGCCCAAACGAAACCGCCGCGTAGTCCGCGAAGTCGGCGGCGTCCACCCGAACCAGGATGGCGTCATCTGTCTTCGCTAGGACGGTGACCGCGGTGATACGCGGCTGGGCTGTGTTGGCATACGGCTCGTGTGTAGCGACGAAGACCGTCTCCCGGACGTCTGCCCGCCGTGCGATCAGCATGCCCAGTGGATCGAACGTGCTTTTCGCCATCTTCCCCAGCTCCATGCCGGAGACGCCATAAGTGACCAGCGTCTTCGGCTCGCCGGCCATGGTGACGCGCACGGCCGCGGTGTGATCGTACCACTCGGGGCCGAACTTGCCCTTCCGGTTGCCGGGCTGCTCCTTGATCACGAAGTCCAAAGCCCAGGACTCGTCGGTGGTCATCGCCCGCCGATCACTGACCAGCCAGAAGCGCTTATCCAAGGCACTCGACGGCTTGAACAGGTCGGGGCGCGCTGGCCGAGGCATGCCGAAGCTGTGCAGCAGGTAGTCGTAGACGCGCGGTGTCGGGCTGGCCGCGTGAAAGACGTCCAGGAGGTACTCGCGGGTCAGCAGCAGGGCGCGAGTCTGATCGACCTTCTCGAAGGCGCCGGACGCCGACGTCGCCAGGTACTTCACCTCCGGCGAGAAGGCATGCCGGATGTCGCAGTTCTTCACGTCGCGGGTATCGCCTTCATCGACCATGAGCGTGTTGTGGGCAATGGTGTTGCGCGTCCAGCCGATGTTGGGATTCTCGTACTGGATCGCGTTGTAGTCGGGATAGAGCAGCCTGCCGGCCGCGTGGAAAATGATGCTGAACTTGTCGCGATGATCGTGGCCGTAGCCTTTGGTCATAAGTTGGAAGGCAACCGGCGAGTCGCTGTTCCAGTAGGCAGGGGATTCCTCCGCTCGCAGGATGGCCAGTCCATAGTCGGGCCAGACCTTCGAGGGCGCGGCGGGCAACTCGGTCTTCTCCGGCAGCGGGCGCCGGTCGATGAGCGTGGGCTTGTAGTCCGGAACCATGGCGACAAACGCCGCCAGGCGCGGATCGCCCGAAGCGTCGTACGCCGCGACGAGGGCCTTGGTCCCATCAATCGCCGCCCCGGCCGGGTTGACAAGGAACAGGTCCTGCTTCGCATTGGTGGCGCCGTCGCCGTAGGTGACGAGGCGGACCTGGCCCGCCCCGTAGCCGGTGCGCTCGATCGGGTAGGCCGTGTCGATGTAGTAGTCCATCAGACCCATCGGGCTTCCGCCGCTGGGGGCCTTGGCGGACCACCAGTCCTTGCCGTCGTACAGCGCGCGATACCGGGAGACCATGGCCATACAGTAGATGTCGGTGTGCACGAACGGGTAGGTGGGGGCTTCGTGCCAGGGCCCCCCGTCCTTGAGCATCCGGTTGAGAACGGGGAAATATCCGCCGATCGAGGATTCCGGCTTGCGGTAGAAGCCCCAGTCGATCAGTTCCCGCTCCTGAAGGGCCAGCCCGGCGAAGGCAACGATAGAGGTGGGTTTGAACACCAGGTTGGGCGTCTGCGTCCAGCGATCCATGCATCGCATCTTGAAGTGCATGAAGGCGGAGATGCCCTGCTGTATCTCGCGGCGGGCCGCCGGCTCCAGGCCGTTGTAGACCCAGTCAAATGCGACATGCGGGTTGAAATCCGTGTCATAGAACACGTCGCTCAGGTGTGGCACACCACCTTTGAAGAAGGAGGGACTCTCCAGCGCGCCCCGAGCGCGCTTCGCCGTTCCGGAGTTGGCGCCAAACCGCTCGAGCAGCCACTTCTGCGCAATCGGCACATACCTCGGGTCGCCGTCCAGCGCATACAGAAACGCGGCCAGAAACCCATCGCCCTTGCCGGCGGCCTTCTGGATGCGGGCGTAGTCCGCCTTCGCCCACTCCTGGGTGGCGATCAACTGCCGAAGGCGCCCTCGCTCCTCAGCGGGCATGAAAAACGGACGCCCGTGAGCGGGGGCATCGCTCGCCGCTTCTGCAACCGTGGCTCCGCAGAGCACCATCAGGATCAACGTCAACGCGGGATATGACCGACCGATGAACATGGTACGCACTCCTTGGCGCAATACGCTCGGGCGTGTTGCTGGTTCACTTCATGGCTGCATCGAGTTCCTTCGCCAATTGCGATGCCAGCCCGATGAAGAAGATGACCTGTCCCTGCTTCACGTCGGACGGCTTGTGGTTGACCAGGTGCGTGCAGGGAATGGAGCTGTTGCCCCAGGCCCGGCATGAGGCCGGTCCCACGCGGGCCACAAAGGCCGTGCCGTCGTAGGAACGCAGGACCGCGTGGTTGGCGACCGGCGCGGCGCTGTCTACGGCCCAGTAAAACGGCTGGCGGGCATCGAGACGAAGGGGACCTGCCGCATTGGGCCGGAAACCGACCGGCATGTCGGCCACGCGGAGCATCTTGCCGCCCTCGACGAGCACGCCCTGGACCATCCGCTCCTGGTTGGAGAAGAATGGGCTGATGGTCTTCAGGCAGCAGTGCTGGAGGATCTCCTGGCTGAGTGGGATATTGCGGGTGTCGAATCGGAACCGCACGCGGTTTCCTTCGACCCGCGCCTCAAAGGCGAACCGCTGCTCGCCCTTCTCGCGCACGTAGGCCGCGCGCTGCCCGTCCGGGGTAATGTCCCACTGCACGGCGGTCCCCGCGGCCGGCCAACGGTTCGCGCCGAGGAACGGCCCAAAGGGCGTCTCGGGCACATCGAGCAACCAGAGGCTTTCCGGGAACCAGGGCACGCGGATCTCGAGGGTGCAGGTCTCCGTCCCATGTAGCGTAATAGGCTTCCTCAGATAGAGATCGCGGCGGATCGCCAGCGTCCGTGGAAGTACGCGCGGTCCCGGGCGGTATGCCGCAACGGCAGCGCCCCCGGCCGGCGGCGCATCCGACGCGCAGCGGAAGCCCGAGACATAGTTGCGCATACCCGGCACCCAGCCGAAACGGGCCGTGACCATGCGGGAGTACGGCTGGGTGTGGAATACGCTGGACCCGGCCAGGATGTGGGTTTGGGCGCCCTCGATCGTGCGCACGTACTGGCAGACGAGTCCCACCATGTCCAGCGCCCCGCAGGGGCTGGCGCCCTTCGGCCAGGAGCCGACCGGAAAGCTGGCGGAGAAGGGGATGTTCCCTCGCCCTTCGTAGCAGGCCTCTGCCGAAGGCGCGTTACCCCATGGATAGAGCCGGCCATCGGTCCCGCGCGCCGCCAACTCCCATTCGGCCTCGGTCGGCAGTCGCTTGCCCGCCCAGCGGGCATACGCCTCGGCGTCGTCGGCATTGACGCCGATCATCGGCAGGGCCTCCCCGCCGCGACGGTCCGGCGGCCAGGACTCGGCCAGTTCCCGCCAGCCCACCACCCAGCCATTCAGCACGATCTCGTGGCCGGTGGCCTTCAGGAAGCGCGCGAACTGGCCGCGCGTCACGGGGCACCTGTCGATCCAGAAGTCCTTCAGCTTCAAGGTGTTCCGATCCGGGTGATCCCGCAACTGGTCCGGATGCACGCTGGCGTCTTTGGCCGCGCGCAGCCTCTCCTGGCGCGTCATGCCGTATTGAAACTCCCCGCCGGGGACGTGGACCATGTCCCGGTCCAGGTCCTCCGCCCGATAGCCGTGGTCTTCTACGACCGGCACGGCGTTCGAGTCGGCCGCAGCCGCAGGCAGTAGAGCGAACATCGCAACCATAGACATGTTCACCATTCGATCCTTCCCAGTGTGCTGGGCGCCGAGCCCATCCCGCGCCAGCCGCACGACGGGAATCTGTAGGCGCCTCCATCCGGCTCCCGGGCGTCAGGTCGTTGGCCCACTTTCGCCCGAGGAGCAGGCAGGTATCGCGGCGCGGTCCTTCCGCAGTCCCGGTGAGACCAGTGGCCGTCTGTGTGATCGACACGGGGCCCTTCCCGAGAACGCCAATCTGGCGGCAGCGGATCTTCGTGCCGTCCACCAGGGACACGCTCACGCGCCCCGCGTGCGGGCGTGCGACCCCGTGTTGCCCGGCGAAGCGGGAATCGTCCGCCCCCGCCGAGGCCGCACCGATGGCAGCGACAGCAGGATCGTGACTGCATCCGCGCGGAGACCGGAGGCCGAAGACGCCAAGTCGAAGCTCTGGACCAATGGCTCATGAGCATTCCTCGTGGTGGCTGACAGCAAATCACTCTCTGGAGCGCTCCCGTCCCGCCAACTCGTCAAACAGCGCCGGGCCAAGATCCATCAGGCCGAAGATGCCGTTGAGCTGGCTGGTGGCGACCCAGGGCAGCCAGCCGCGGTGCAGGCCGTAGCCGCGGCGGGGCGCCAGGCTCCAATGCTCCTGCTGCCAGCCCGGCGTCCCAAGATCGAAGGTGCGGCCAGGCAGGGCGAGCATGTTCTTCGTGTTGTGCAGGAGCAGCCGCGCCACGTCGCGGTAATGCGCATCGCCGGTCAGCCCGGCAAGTTGGGCGAACTCATCCGCGTCGAAGGCCATGTAGGCGTCTGCCAGCGAGTGACCGGTGGCGATCAGTTGCAGCCCGACGGTGGATACGCCGCGCTTCCAGCCACGCTCGGCGGCGTCGTCGTCCGCCGGCATCGGCACGTTCCAGAGGTAGATCCAGGTCTCCGCAAAGTTGGCGGCAGCGATCGCCCGCGGCAGCCATTTCGGGTCGCCCGTTACCCGGTGAAGCTGGAGGTATGCTTCGAGCGACAGCGTGGCCGCTTCCTTATCGAGCACGTCGGGATTGTCGATGGTGCCGCCCACGAACCGCCCCTCCGACTGATCACTTAACCAGCAGAAATCGGCGGCGCGGACTGCGGCTGCGAGGTAGCGGCGATCGCCGGTGGTCTCGGTCAGCAGCACCAGAAGTGGCACGGCGTTGTAGCTGGAGTTGGGCGAGGCGGAGATGACCTCGCCGGTGGCGGGCTTCCACGAGCGCGGGAAACCTCCTCCGGGTTGCTGTTGGGTGAGCAGCCAGTCTCCGAACGAACGGCACCAGGCGAGCCATTCCGAGTGTTCGCGGCCAAGCTGCTTCTCGCGTTGATAGGCCTTCACCAGCGACTTCAGGTCGTCGGCGTAGGAGCGGAGAAAGACCTCAGGACGTCCGAGATACGTCACCGGGACGCCATCCTGCATGCGGAATCCCTCGCCTTCCGGCGGCGCGATCTTCAGCCGTAGAAATGAAGCAATGATGGCTTCGCCCAGGTGGCGCAGGCGTTGGCCGCGCGGGCCCGAATCCAGCTCGGCCTCGCGCAGGAGGAACTGGGCGGCTTCAAGGTTCTTGCCGCAGAAACCCAGCAACGCGTATGGATTCTTCGGCGACGCGGTCTTTGTCAGCGTGTCGTAGTGGAACAGGATGGCGGTGCATCCGTCCTTCTCGATCGTGTTGCCGGCCAGCACGTCCACGATCGCGCGCCGCGCCGCCGCGATGTCGTTGGGAGTGACGGCCGGCCGAAGCGCTTGCCACGCCCAACGCCAGGCGCGCGGATAGGCCTGGATAAATCGCTCGCCGCGGCCCACACGGAACAACACCTGGTAGCGTTGCGTCAGGCCGTCCTTGATGGGATGGAACCTCCGCCGCCACTTGTGCAGTTGCCCGCCGGGGTAGGTGTTGCCGGCATAGGTCACTTCGCCTTCGCTCCCGGGGAACCAATAGCCGATGGTCAGTGTCTCGGCGCGTTCCTCCGCGCCGATCGCGCCGAACTGGAACCGCTCGTCCACCAGCGTGACGGCCTTCACGTCGTTTGCGTCGGCAGCCGTGGTGTCGCCGCGCGGCGCGGGATTCAGGACCGCCAACGAGGACCCATCGCCGAACCGCGCGAGCATCAGCGGGGCCGGCAGGCGGTCCTCGCGGATGCGAACGCTGAAGTCGCCGGGCCGGTAATGAGCGCGTCCACCGATGGCCGCGTCAGGCAGATGCGCAAAGCCGCCGTAGATCGTGCCGGGGGTGAACCATTCCACCTCCGGCCATCGCTGCCGCGCCGTTACGTCCAGCACCGCTGCGTTCAGGAAGCCCCCGGCTGCTTTGCCGTGGACCCGCACGGTCCGGTCCAGCCGAAGCACGTCGCCACGGAGTTCCCAGCGGTCCTCGAAATCAAAGGACACCCCACCACCCAGCGTCAATCGCCCCGCGCCGGTCCATCCAGCGCCCTCCTGGGCCATCGTCGTGTACCCGCCGCCGATGTTGCGGATGCTGCCGTTCGTCTCGTCCCATACCTCCAGTTTCAGCGGCTGCCGCTGCTCGGCTGAGGCCATACCCGCCCCCGAGAGGACAAGGCCCCAAGACCCGTCGGCGTTTCGCTGGCCGCGAAACTCGGGCACGGGCTTCTCCGGGGGCCTGGTTTCATCCTGGTTCATGAACTCCGCTCCCGAACTCGTGAGCCTCAGGCCGAGCAGCGCGAAGCATAGGCTGCACATTTGCATGATCCGATATGCCATGCTCGTCTGCACTTACGGCCTCTCTATGGCAAACTCGCAGCGCCCTTCCGGCAGCTCGACGGCGAGGATGCCGTTGGGCGAGTTGCGCTTCTCGCGCTTGCCGTTCAGTGTGAGCACCAGGTCGCTGGTCCACTCCCGCCCCAGCAGCAAGTAGATGTCGCGCTGCGGGCCGTCGGCGGCGCCGGTGAAGCCCGTGGCCGTCTGCGTCAGCGACACGGGGCCTCTGCCGAACACGCCGATTTCGTGGCAGCGGATCTCCGTTCCGTCGATCAGGAACGTGCTGACTTGGCCGTCGCGCAGGCGGGCAACGCCGACGCGTCCGGTGAGGCGGAAATCGTCCGCCTGCGCAGAGGTCGCTCCAGCGGCGGCGACCACGTAATCGACCGCGAGTTTACCCGGGGAAGTCAGCCGGAATGCGTTGGCAGAATCGAGCACGTCGACGGCCGGCGGCGCCATGCCCTTGTCCCGGGGGTAGATGATGACGGCCCAGTGCTTCCCGGCCGGCTGGCGGGCGGAGACAGCCCAGGCATTCTCGCCGCCTTCACCCTTCGTGATGGGCGAGACCGCGACGTCGGGCTTGGCCGGCGCCAGAAAGACCAGATCGGTCGCTACGCCGTAGTTCGGCGAGTCGATGGGCGGCAGCAGCACCCGGTTCGCCTGCCCGCCCGCGCCAACCTGCGGCTTGCCGCAGAACGCGGGCAGGTTGATCTGGCTGGCCGCGGGCCCGTAGATAAAGTCCTGGAGCACGAAATAATCGGGTACGTCGAGCGTCGGCGACTTCACCAACAGCACTTCCCGCCGACTGCCGCCCAGCGTCATCCCGGGCTCGGGCGGCCCGGGGAGGAACGGCCCAACCGGGATGTCGGCCGCCACAAAGTCGGCCAGCGGGCTGGACCAGAACTCGGCGACCTCCCCGCGGCGGTGGGTCTTGCCGTCCGCAAAGGTGATGATGGGGTGCCACTCTTCCCGGTAGTAGTCCA
>VGYT01000208.1 GCA_016872895.1 Planctomycetota bacterium | reverse complement strand
CCCACGGCGGACTACCCCCGAGCCGACCGCCAAATGTAGTGGAAACTTCTGCCCCGAAACGGCCCTGGCACCCCCGCCAAGGCGCTTTTTGAGGCGCAACTGCGTAAGTTGGGCTAATCTTGTGGGTGCCATGCTTTCGCGCCGTTGCGAAAACATGGTCGCAGCAGGGCGGGAAGCCCGCCTGGGCGGGCGAAGGCATGCCGCACCGCCGTCAGGCCCGCCAGGGGCGCGCGCGCTTCAGGTTGCCGGCCAGGAGCGCCCTGGCAACGTCCGCGTCTTCGCGCAACTGGAAGTCGAACATGCCGACGCACGCGAAGTCGGCCCCGCCCTCGAAGGCGTAGCGGAAGCCCTGGCGCGGATGTATCGCCCCGGCCGCCAGCACCTTGAAGGCGATCCACGGCGTCTCTACGTTCCTCATGAAGGCGATCGTCTCTTCCGGCTCGGAGCACCAACTGTTGTCCTTCACGGTCTCCTTCGTGTAGGACCAGTAGTCGGATTTGTGAAGTGTCTTCATATGGAAATCGAACTTAAGGCCCGCCTTTTCGACCTTGCGGGAGACGTCGAGGCCGTGGCCGCCGACGCCCGCGATGAGGCCGGCCTTGCGCATCGCCTCCAGGGCGTGCTCGAAGCAGTCAAGCCGATCTTCCCTGGCCCAGCGGTCGCCTATGCCGCCCTGTATGTAGCAGCCGACGGCCCCGGCGTCGGCTGCCCGCTGGATGCTGGTCTGCGGGCCGGAATCGCTGGGGTACGCCTGCGCAATCCACTGAACCTTGCCGCCCTGCTTGTTCCAATACTCGTTCAGCAATCGCGCCACCCGCGCATCTTCGCGCCAGATGACGGTGTTGATGCCCGCTTCTTCGCACAGGCGCAGCGTTTCCAACACCTTCTCGTCGGTGAAATACTGCTTCAGCATGGCCGAGACGTAGATGAGGTCGCGGCTGTGGGCAAATCCGCTGACGAGGTTCCCGCCGCAGATGATGCGGCTGACGGTGCGGTCGCCCAGTTTGCCGCAGGGGAACGGCGCGGGCGCCGCCCGCCCGGCCGCCGGCAGAGGGCCGGGCTGGGCCGACTTCGCAGCATCGGCCGGTTCGGCGGCACGGGCCGGCGGCGCAGACGCCGTGGCTGCAAGGAGCGCCCGCTCTTCAAGGCTGAGCGCGGCCGCGCCGCCCGCCGCCGCAAGGCCCGCCGCCAGAAACCCGCGCCGCGTCGAAGTGCCTTCCGCTGCCATCTTCATCCTCCGCAGCCCCCCCGCTTGCCGCGAACAGCATTATAGCGGGCCGGCCCCCGTCGGTCGCCGGATACAAAGACGGGCGGCCCCGAATCGACGGGGCCGCCCGTGGCGCCTGCCGCATGCTCATGCGCTACGGCACGATGAATGAATCGGCGTTGGAACTGGCCGGCAGGACCTTCCTGCCGTCATAGGACCCGGTGTCCGTGTACGCGCGGATCGTGTCCAGCCTGCGGTAGTCCAGTTGGGTGCTGATACCGGCTTGCTGCATGGTCCAGATGTTGTCGTAGCGCGCCCCGCAGTAGGGGTGCTGCTTGAAGTCCACGTGGCCGTCAAGATACAGGACGTTCTGGCCGACGAACTTGTGGTTCGGGCTGTTCAGTTCCCACGGGCTGGACTCGGGGATGCCGTCGGGGTTGTCCTCATTCCACTGCTGGGTGTTGGCGTCGACTTCCTCGAATCGCCTCCTCTCCCTGAGGGCCCTGTCGGTCACGCCGTCGGCGACGCCGCCGGCCGGCGAGCCGCTCCAGAAGTCGCGGCGCATCGGGTTGGCATCGGCCATGACGGCCAGTTCCGTCGCCTGGGCGGCCGAACTCGTCGAAAGCGTGTAGGGCCCCAGGACGTTCTGGTAGGAGTAACTACAGAAGATTTCGGCCCGGAAGTCGCGGACGCGGTTGAACTCAATCACGGTGCCGTCGCGCTGATGGCCGCTGTTCGACGGGCAGATGAAGATGTCCACCGACAGGCCGGCCTGGGCCACCAGCGCCCAGAGGTTTGTGGTGTTGGAGTTGATCTTCTCGCCGGTGCTGTCCTCGGCCCTGATGTCGGTCGGGATATCCATGCCGCCGGCCACGTCGTACCAGTCCTTGCGGGTCTTGCCGACCTGGTCCCAGTTCCTCGAGTCGCCGGTGAACTTGTCCGGCCATTTCTGCTGGTGCGCCGTGGCCCACTGCATGCAGGCCTTGCCTATCTGGTTCAGGTTGTTGGCGCACGTCATGCGGCGGGCCAGTTCCTGCGCCCCGAACACCGCGGGCAGCAGGATGGCCACAAGCATCCCGATGATCGTAATGACCACCAGGAGTTCCACCAGGGTAAACCCTGTGCGTTTCATGTTTCTGCCTCCGTTTTGGCGCCTCAGGCGCCGCTCATAATGGGAATGAAGAATGACGACGACGATTCACGGCACACGTCGCACCGGCTGAGTGGATGCCCCCTGGCCCTCCCTTCTTCCTTCCCCCCGCGGCCCCGGACCGAATCGGCTGCATGGCAAGCCCCATCACACCTCAATTATGGCCCGAAAAAGAGGGGGTGTCAAATCAAAAAACACGGATGTCGCGGCGCAAAATCGCGCTGCGCCGCCTCGGCGCACGGCGTGCGGAGATCCGCTGCGCGAACGCTCGGCGGGGCGGGGAACTCGGCCGAAATATCCCCCGGCCGCCCACGTTTCAGTATGAGAGCAACCCGTTGCCCGGAGGACCCGCCATGAAACGCCTGCCGTCCGTCCTGCTGCTGTGGTTTGCCCTGCTGGCCGCCGGCCTCGGCCTGGCCTCGCCCCTGGCGGCAGCGGACCCGGCCGTCCCGATCGACTGGTCGTACGCGCGGCAACTCCGCGAGAAGTCGCGCACCGGCGGTACGCTGACGGCCGAAGAGCAGGCGTACCTTGACCGCGCGCTTGCCGAGCAGCAGCGGACGGCGGCCGGCGCCGCCGCGCCGGGCGCCGCCGCTGCATCAGGCGCCGCCGCCGCATCAGGCGCCGCCGCCGCATCAGGCGCCGCCGCCGCGCCGGGCGCCGCGGGCGACATCGACTTTGCGCGCGCACGCGAACTGATGCAGAAACTTCGCAGCGGCGCGACGCTCACGGCCGACGAGCAGGCTTACCTGGACCGCGCGCGGGCCGCCATGCGCGCCCGCGCGGGCGGACCGGCGGGCGCCGCGCCCGCCCCCACCGCGTCCACGGGCCTCGTGCCCCTTGACCAGATGACGGCCCAGGACCGCTACAAGGGCGAGGACGGCGGCCTGTACGGCGCGGGCATGAATACGCCGCCGCCCGAACTCCGTAAGGCCGCCGCGCGCGAAATCGCCTCAATCGTCCCGCGCGACGCCCGGGGCAACCCGTCGCCCGCCGGCAAGATCGTACTTATCTCCATGGGCATGTCGAACACCACCCAGGAGTTCTCCAGGTTCAAGCAACTCGCCGACGCCGACCCGGCCAGGCGCCACGAGGTGGTCATCGTCGACGGCGCACAGGGCGGCCGCGACGCCGTCCGCTGGACCGACAAGGGCCTCGACGACGCCTGGAAAACGTTCGACGACCGCCTTCGCGCCGCCGACGTCACGCGCGAGCAGGTCCAGGCCGCATGGGTCAAGCACGCCTGCATCGGCCCCGCCTCGCTCGGCGAGTTCCCCAGGCACGCCGAGCAACTGAAGACCCTGTGGGCGGCCACGCTCAACCTGGCACGCCAGCGGATGCCGAACCTCCGCCTGGCCTTCCTTTCCAGCCGCATCTACGCCGGCTACGCCTCGACCGCTCTCAACCCCGAGCCGTATGCATATGAAAGCGCGTTTTCCGTCCGATGGCTCATCCGCGACCAGGCCAAGGGCGACCCGAACCTCAACTGCGACCCCGCGCGCGGCCAGGTCACGGCGCCCCTCCTCCTGTGGGGCCCGTACCTGTGGGCCGACGGCACAACGCCGCGCAAGAGCGACGGCCTCATCTGGAACCGCGAGGACCTGGCGGGCGACGGAACGCACCCCAGCCCGGCCGCCGGGCGAGAGAAGGTGGCCGCCCTGCTCCTTAAGTTCTTCAAGACCGACCCGAGCGGGCAGCCGTGGTTCGCCCGCCCCGCGGCCGACAAGGCCGCCGGCGCCCCGTGACGGCCGCCGCCGTCAGATCATCGGCGCCGCCCGCTTCGCCAACTGGACGGGGAAGCCCCACGGGTCGCGCAGCATGGCCAGGACGTCGCCGTTCGGGGCCGTCGTGACGCCGCCCTCGGCCGAGGCCCCCGCCGCCAGCAGGCGCTCGCGCACCGCCGCCACGTCGCCGCACTCCAGCGCCAGGTGCAGCACGAGCGGGTCCATCGCCCGGTAGTCCGGCACGGGCGCAAGCGGATTGTTGTAGATTTCTATCATCACGTGGCCGGAGGGGTCGGCCAGAAAGTGCGCGTGCGCCGGCGGGCCGAACGACCGGGCCACCCGCAGGCCCAGGTTCTCCACGTACCACCGGGCCGCCCCGGCGGGGTCCGGCACCTGGTAGCCGATGTGTTCGATGTCCATGTGTTCATCCTCTCGCCGGCGGCCGAGCGCAGCACGGCCCCCGTATGCGTTCAGCGCCAGCCCGCGCGACGTGGCACGGCCGGCTTGCCGGCCGTGGCGGGCTGCCAGGCGTTTCCACGGCCGGTCGAGCCGGCCGTGCCACAGCGGCTGCGGACGCCGCGCACCGAAAAGCCGGGGCTGCGCCCCGGCCTACGTCTGCGGCACAAGCACGGTCACGGTCGTGCCGCGACCCAGTTCGCTCTCAAGCGAGACGCTCGCCCCCAGCCGCTCGCACGCGTGCTTGACGATGGCCAGCCCCAGGCCCGTGCCGCGCGCCGGCGCAGCCGCGCCTGCGCCCGCTGCCGCGCCCCCAGCCGCGCCCGCGCCCCCAGCCGCGCCCGCAGCCGCGCCCGTGCGCGAGGCGTCGGCCTGAAAGAACCGCTCGAAGACGCGCGGCTGGTCTTCGGGGCGGATGCCGACGCCCGTGTCGCTCACGCGCAGGCGCATGCGCGAGCCTTCGCGCTCGATGCCGCAAGTAACGCGCCCGCCCGCCGGCGTGAACTTGACGGCGTTCTCGATGAGATTCCGCAGAATGAGTTCCACCAGCGTGCGGTCCGACGTGAACTCCTCCGCCGGCTGCGCAGGCAGCACTTCCAGCGCCAGGCCCTTCTCGGCCGCGCGGTCGGCAAACTGCGACCGCACCCAGTCGGCCAGCGACGACGCCGGGATGCGTTCCAGGTTCCCCTTGCGCTGCGCATCCTCGATGGCGTGCAGGTCCAGCAGGTCTTCGGTGAGGTTCTCAAGCCGCCGCACGTGGCGGTCCAGGACCGCCGCCAGCGCGGCCACGCCGTCGCGGTCGCCGGGGTCGGCCGCCAGGGAATCCACCGCCGCGCGCAGGGTCGCAAGGGGCGTCCGCAGTTCGTGCGAGGCGTTCACGACGAACTCGGCCTTCATGGCGGCGGCCCGCACGAGGTCCGTAACGTCGCGGACCACGAGCAGCCCGGCCACGCCGCCCTCGGCCGGGGCAGACAGCGCAGAGGCCTGGAGATCCAGGTCGCGCGGCCGGCCGCGCACGCTCGCCTGCGCCTGCGCCCGCACGGCCTTGCCGCCCGAGACCGCACGGTTGTACATATCCACCACGGTGCGCTGGCGGACCACGGCCTCCAGTCGGCGGCCGATGACGCCCGCTGCGTCGGACGCCAGCAGGTCCACGGCGGCATCGTTCATCAGCAGAACGTTGGCGTCGCGGTCCAGCGCGACGACGCCGTCCTTCAGGTTCGCCATCACCTGCCGCAGGCTCTCACGCTGGGCGGTGACGGCGCCGATCTGCCGCGTCAGGCCCTCGCGCATGTCGTTCAGCGCCACCGCCAGTTGCGCCAGTTCCTCCGACCCCGGCATCCGGACGCGATGCGCCAGGTCCCCGGCGGCGATGCGCCGCGCCGCCGCGGCGATCTGCCGCAACGGGGCGTACCACAGCCAGTTCAGCAGCAGGCCGATCAGGGCGAACGCCAGGATCGAGCACCCCGCCGTGCCTATGAGCACGTCGCGCACCAGCGCCTGGCTCTCGACGATGGCCACCATCGGCGTCGCCACCCGGACGGCCCCCACCACGCCGCCCGCGCTGCGGACGGGCATGGCCGCGTAGCGGTACTCCACGGCCAGCGTCTCGCTGCGGCGGACGTCGACGCCCGTGCGCCCGCCCAGGGCCGCCAGGACCTCCGGCCGGTCCGCCGTCTTGTGGTTCCCCATGCGGGCGGGGTCGCCGTGGCTGTCGCCCAGGACGCGGCCGTCGGCGCCGATGACCGACAGGCGCGTCGGAAAGGCCGCACGCGCCCGGCCGCCGTCGCCGGCCGGCGCCGACGCCGCGAACGACTTGCACATCTCCTCCAGGTCCGCCTCCGGCGCAGGCCACCTGCGCTCCACGTCCTGCCGCGCGATGGCGGTCAACTGGTCCTGCCACGCGGCCAGTTCGCGCAGGTGATACTCATTCAGCGACCGGTACGACACGATCCCGGCCACGATAAAGGCCACGCCGACCAGCAGGACGTTGCCGGCGAACAATTTCAGAAACAGGCTACTTCGGCTCATCGCCGTCCTCTTCCAGGAAGAGCCTGTACCCGACGCCGCGCACCGTGCGCACGGCCGCACGGGCGCCCCCCAGTTTCCGCCTCAGCGACGTCATGTGCACGTCGATGGTCCGGTCCGTCACGATCACGCTCACGCCCATCGCGTGGTCGATGAGTTGGCTGCGCGTCAGGACCCGCCCCCTTGCGGCAGCCAGCGCGAGCAGCAGGCGGAACTCCGTCAGCGTCAGCGGCACGGCCCGGCCGCCCACCCGGACCAGGTGGCGGCCGGCGTCGATTGCGATGGGGCCGGCTCGCAGCACGCCCTCCTTCGGAACGGCCGCCCGGGCGCGCCGCAGAACGGCCTGGACGCGCGCCGCCATCACCGACAGGCTGAACGGCTTCGTCACGTAGTCGTCGGCCCCCAGGCGGAGGCCCACCACGACGTCGGCCTCCCCGCCCTTGGCCGTCATGATGATCACCGGAACGCCCGCCGTCCGCGGGTCCTGCCGCATCTCGGCCAGCAGGTCCGTCCCGCTCATCCGCGGCAGCATGATATCTACAATTGCCAGGTCCGGCGGGTCCGAGCGGATCCGCTCCAGCCCAGAGACGCCGTCGTACGCCGCATCCGCCTGGTACCCCTCCCGACGCAGGCGCGCAGCCACCAGGTCGGCCATGTCGCGCTCGTCCTCAACAATCACGATGCGTTTCCTGGACATCGCCCCCGCATTCTACCCGCGCGCCCCCGCCGGCTCAAGGCGCCTCGCGGCCCCTTTAATCCAATCTTAACACGCCCCGCCCCGCCGCCCCGCAAAAACCCCGCCGCGATAATACGCAAGCGAGCGCCCCACCAGCGCCGCCGTTGCGCCGGCATACATGCCCGCGGAACGCATACCGCCCCCCGCGAAACCAGCGGCGGATGGCATGCCCACAGCCTCCCCGCCCTTGCGCCGGCATGCTCCTGCCGCCCACGCGCCACAGCCGCTATGGCGCCGGCGCGCGGCATGACCATGCCCCCCGGCGGGGGCGCGCCCGCATCGGTCCGGCGCGGGCACTTGACCGGACACCTGGGGCAATCAACAATCCATGCGGCACGGCCGCTGTCCGGCCCCGCCTGCCGGCGGGCAGGCCAGGGCGCGGCCTTCGCTTCGGCCGGGCAGGCGCAGCGCTTTTTTTCTTGACTTGGGCGGGAAGCATTGTAGAATACTTACAGCATTCTTGGGGGGCCATGTCATGACGGCGCGAATTGGCGGACAGGCGGCGGCGATCGCCCTTGTCCTTGCGGCCGCCGCCGCGGCCGACACCATCGTCACCTTCCCCGACCCGAACCTCGAGGCGGCGGTCCGCCAGGCGCTGGGCATCCCCGCACCAGCGCCGATCACCTCCAATGACATGCTGGGCATGACCGAACTCCGCGCGATGGACCTGGGCATCTCGGATCTGGGGGGGCTTCAGTACGCCACCAATCTGGAGATTCTGCGTCTTGATGCAAACAACCTTCGGGACCTCGCGCCGCTGGCCGGGCTCACGCGCCTTTGGTACCTCACCATCGCCCATAACTCGACCCTTGAAGACCTCTCGCCCCTGGCCGGACTTGTGAATCTGGAACTGTTGCTCGCGAGATCGTCCGGCATTGTCAACATAAGCGGCCTGGCCGGCCTGAGTCGGCTCAACGAATTGGAACTTTCCGGCAACCGTGTGCGCGACATCTCAGCCCTGGGGGGCCTGACTCGACTAGTGGGTGCGTTCCTCGGCGCCAATGAAATAGAGGTCGTTCCTGCTTTCAGGGGCACGGTTTCGCTGACTCACTTGTATCTGGGCGGTAACCGCATCAGCGACATTTCGGCCCTTGCCGATTCCGACTTCCAGGAGCGCGCAACGCTTGTGCTCACGGGGAACCGCCTCAACCAGGCCGCGTATGATGTTTTAATCCCCCGGCTCCAAGAGAAGTACCCGAATATGCACATTTATTACGACCCCATACCGGAGCCCGGGACGCTCGCCCTCGTTGCCGCCGGCGTCGCCTGCGTGGGGCGGCGATTATGGCGCTTGGGGAGTCGGCGGCCAGGCCCGGCGAAAGCCGTGCGTGCGAATTGAGAGCCCAACTGGAGGGAGCAACCATGAGAAGCAAACACATGGCCCTGTGTCTTGCCATGCTCACGCTGCCGACAACTGTTCTCGGCCAGGACATTCAGTGGGTTCTTGCCCCTCAATACTGGGGAAAACCTGGGGACGCTACCCAGGTTTTGCCCGTTTCCTCGGCCGGCCGCCTTTGCGCGGCGACAGGAATCGGCCGCTCAGTTCCTCCAGCCGCGCGACGAACGCCGCATCCCCCGCCGGCCGGCCC
>VGYT01000207.1 GCA_016872895.1 Planctomycetota bacterium | reverse complement strand
GGCAACAAGGGCTCGATTTCGGCCCAGAGGTCATCGGGTAACAGTTCCTTGGCCATGGCTTGGCTCCCGTATGCCAGGTTGAACTGTTACCTTCATCGGCAATCTCCGGGGTTGTGAAACAGCTTCTAAGCCGCCACCAGGCGGCGAGAACTTCGCGCCGCGGGTCTCCGCACCCGCCGCAGTGCCCTTGCGGCCGGCCCTATCGCGGCGGGGGCCCGCCCAGGCGCGTCAACTCCGACCCGCCGCGCAAAGGGTCAGCGTATGCACGCCATCCTGAAACGCTCCGGCCGCGGGCGAAAGCGACCCCTCCCCCGGAGCGGCGCCCGCGCAGCAGCCGCTGGCCAACCCGACCCCTGCCCCGGAGGGGCAACTGCGCTCTAGCCACGGGCGAAAGCCCGTGGTATGATGATGCCACGATAACATCAAGAGTCCCGGAGGGATGATTGAAAGGACCGCCCGTGGGCCACACGTACACGAACCTGCTCTTCCACGTGGTCTTCAGCACGAAGGATCGCCGCCCGCTCATTCATGATTCATTCCGCAGCCGCCTTCACGAGTACCTGGGCGGCATCGCCCGCCGGGATTTCCGTTGCGCCCCGGCCGTCGGCGGCACGAACAACCACGTCCACGGCCTCCTGGTGCTGCCCGCGGACATTTGCGTGGCCGGCGCCATGCGCAAATGGAAAAGCGTCTCGTCGAAATGGGTGCATGAAACATTCCCCGCCGAGGCCGATTTCGCGTGGCAGCAAGGCTACGCGGCGTTTTCGGTCAGCCTGTCCAACCTGTCGCGCGTTGCGGCCTACATTGAGAAACAGGAGGTGCATCATCGCCGGATGACGTTCGAGCAGGAGTTTGTCGCGATCCTCAAGCGTCACGGCATCCCGTACGATCCGCGGTACGTGTGGGATTGACGGCGCTTCAGTCGCCCCTGCCGGGGCTTGAACAAAGAAAAGGAAAGGGGACGCGGGGGCGCTTCGTTTCCACGGGTTTTCACCCGTGGCTACAGCGCAGGCGCCCCTGGCGGGGCTTGAACAAAGAAAAGGAAAGGCGACGCGGGCGCGCTTCGTTTCCACGGGTTTTCACCCGTGGCTACAGCGCAGGCGCCCCTGGCGGGGCTATTGCGCCGCGCAGGGCGGGGCCTGGGAACCCACGCGGCGTCTTTCAGGCGCCGCGGCGCTTCGGGCGCCGGGCCAACCATGCCGCGTGGTCGCCAAAGCCGCCCTGCCCCGGAGGGGCAACTGCGCTCCAGCCGCGGGCGAAAGCCCGTGGTATGATGATGCCACGATAACATCAAGAGTCCCGGGAGTTCCCCTGACATACACTTAATTGCCTTGACGGCGGTCGGCCGGGCGCACCGGCGGCACACTCGGATGATCAACTTGCGCGAAAACTGGCGGGGACAGCCGAACCGGCCGGCCTGTTCGCGGGGGAGCGGACGGGGCGCGGCGAAACGGGCGCCCGACCGGCGGCGGGCCGCATCAGCAGGGCAGCGTCACGCGCACCGTGAAGCGGCCGTCCGCCACTTCGGCAGCGACCGCGCCGCCCAGGGCGTGTACCGCCCGTTTAATCAGGGACAACCCCAGGCCGCAATGAACGCCCGTGGCGCTTCGAGCGGCGTCGCCGCGCCAGAAGCGGTCGAAGACGTGCGGCGCATCCTCCGGCGAAAGGGTGCACCCCGAGTTTCTGAAGGCCACTTCCAGCGCGTTGGCGGCAACGGCGCCGGAGACCTCGATACGGCCCCCCTCGTTGGTGTACTCGGCGGCGTTCGCAAGGAGGTTCGACGTGACCATCGTCAGGAGGTTCCGGTCGGCAGTGCAGCGGGCGTCCGCAGGCAGGCGATTCTCGAACACGATGCGCCGAGCGCGGGCCTGCTGCGCGTGCGGCAGCCAGAGGAGGTCAACCAGTTCGGCCAGGCGAATGCCTTCCAGGCGGAGCGCGACCTGCCCGTCTTCCAGCCGCGCGAGGCACAGAAGGTTGTCCACCATCCCCTGGGTCTGCCGCACGATCTCCTGGCAGTCGCGGAGGGCCTGCTCGTACTCGCGGGGCGCGCGGGACCGTGAGAGGGCCACGTCAATCGTTGACCGCATGCCTGCCAGGGGTGTCCGAAGTTCGTGGGCGACGTCGGCCGTCAGCGTCCGCTCGCGGCGAAAGGCCTCCTGGAGCCGGCCGAGGAGTTCATTGAGCCGCTCGACCACCGGGACCACCTCGGCCACCGTCCGCTGGGCGGGCAGACGGGCCGAGAGGTCGTCCTCGCGGATCGAGGCAATCCCGGCGGCCAGCGACCTCAGAGGGCGCAGTCCCTGCCGCACCACGATGGCCGCCACCAGGAGGACAAGCAGGACCGTCCCGGCGCCCGCCGCCGCCAGCAGCCACCGGAGTGATGCGAGTTGCGAATCGAGATCGGCCGTTCCCCGCGCTACGACCAGGGTGACTTCCTGGGCGGCCGCGGGCGGTCTTGGCGTCCGGCGTTTCGCGTCCTTGCCGTCGTTCTCCTCGTCTTGCTCATCCTCCAGCCTCGGCTGGAAGACGACGGCGACGGCCCGCCCGGGTCGCCCGTCCGGCAGCGCGATGGCGCGGAAAGGAGGGCCTGCGGGCGTCGCGGCCGTCCGCGCGAGGTCCTGCCCCCCCAGGGACGCCGAGCGTTTCAAGACCGACCCGTCGGCGAGCCAGAGTTCGTAGTAGGCGGGGCGGTCGGCCCGGTGGAACTCGGGCATCTCCTGGTCGAGGAACTCGACCTCGACCTTCGCGTCCTCCTGCTTGACCGAGGCCGCGATGGCCTTGGCCGTTATCGCCAGCGATTCGTTAAAACTGGCGTTCAGCGCGCGCTCGATGGCCACGTAAAGGACCGTCGCGAAGACGGCCAGGAGCAGGACCATGCCGCCGGTGGTCCACCCCAGCAGCCGCCGCTTGAGCGATCGGGTCATTGCGCGGCCTTGTCGACGCGGAACGTGTTTGGCGCCGGCGCCTCGGCCTACGCCGGGGCGCGGGGCGCAGTGTCGAAGACCACGGCGATCTTGGCGGCCGTGCCCGTCTCGGGGATGACCTTCACCTGGTCGCCGGGCTTGAGGTCGGCCAACCTGGCCGGCTTGCCCAGGACGACGACCTTGGTCTTGTCGTCCGTGGCGACGGCGACCTCCTTCTTGGTCTTGGTCGCCTTGATGACGACGTTCTTCCCGTCCACCCTGACGACCGCGCCGTACAGCCCCTTGACGTGGGCGCGGATGAGTGTGGCGGTTCCCTCGACCGGCGTGATGGTCAGGGTCATGTCGGGCCTGAGGTCCGCCAGGGCGGCGTTCTCGTAGTCGAGGAGGAACTTCGTCTTGTCATCGGTGGCAACGGTCGCCTGTTTGTCGGGCTGGCCCTTCGCGCCCGGGACCTTGACGAGGAGGCTCTTGCCGTCCACCTTGACGAGCGTGGCGTGCCAACTTTTGATTATGGGCGCCTCCTTGGGCTTGGCCGGGGCGGCCGCTGGCGCCGCCGGGGCCGCCGGCGCGTTCCCCGCCGCGCTGACGGCGGCGGCGCTGACGGCGATAACCCCCAACGCCGCGCACACGATGAGAACCCATCGCTTTGACATGGCCATCTCCTTTCCGATGTACGATGTGCCGGGCGAACCGAATCACTCGATCCGCCGCGTTTCTCGACCCTCTTCGGCCTCACCCGGCCGGCAGGTCGTCCAGCCAGCAGGCGCCCTGGCGATACGGGCGCGAGAAGATCCTCCCGATTCTCTCCAGGTCCTTGGCCTGGTGGTACCGCAGGTACAACCGGTTGTCCTCGCCCAGGGCCAGGACCTCGACCTTGCCGGTGCTGTGCGACATGATGTAGCGGAACGTCTTCTCCAGGCCGGTGAGGCGGCGGTTGACCGCGCAGACGATCTCCACGCCCCGGCCGAGCGGCACCTGGAAGTGCATCGCCCCCTTCACCGGCCGGGCCTGGAACAGGTAGTAGGGCCGGACGCCCATCGCGTGGAGGCGGGCAAACAGCGCGGTCAGGACCTCGGGGTCGTCGTTGACCCGCCTCATCAGGACGGCCTGGTGGAGGAACTGCACGCCGCCGCTTCTGAGTCGCCGGACGTGCGCCTCGCACTCGGCCGACAGTTCGCCCGGATGGGCGACGTGCAGGACGACGACCGGCGTCTTGCCCGCCTTCTGGATGCGCTCGAACAGCCCCGGCAGCGCCGCGTCGGCGAACCGCCCCGGCTCGTACACCGGGGCCTTCGTGCCGAATCGCAGCGACGCCAGGTGCGGGATGGGCAGCAGATGGTCCAGGATGCCGTGAAGTTGGCCCGTGGTGAGCGTGAACGGGTCACCGCCGGACAGCAGGACGTCATTCATCTCGGGATGCCGCCGGATGTACGCCGCAATCGCCGCGTAGTCCAGCGCCGTCTCCTCCGATCCCCTGCCCAACATCCGCTTGCGGAAGCAGAAGCGGCAGTAGGCGTAGCAGCGGTCCGTGACCAGGATGAGCCCCGTCTGCGGGTACTTGTGCTGGAGGCCGGGCACAACCGTGTCGTCGTGTTCTCCGCTGGTGTCGAGTTCGCCGGCGCCTCGCAGTTCCTCGGCGGACGGCTCCACTATGCGCCTGAGCGCCTCCTGGTGACCGCTGCGGCGGATCTGCCGCTCGTAGAAGGAGGTGACCTGGTGGGGCGGCGAGCACATCACCTCCGTCCGGCCCCCGCCGATGTCGCCCGTGCCGCCGCCGGCGCGCGGCGCCGTCCGGGCCTCGCCCTGCCCCGCCGTCGCGGCCGGCAGGGAATGGCGGCGTCCTTTGGCGGTCCTGGCGGGTCTGCCGCCCATGCTCAGTTCTCCTTGATCTCCTGCGGCGGCCGCGGCGCAGGGAGGTCGCGCGGCGCCGGCGTGCCGAAGTACCGCTGATGCGCCACGTCCAGGATACGCGCCACCAGCGCCGCGTCGCTGTACCCGGCGTGCCTGGCCGCCTGCACGAACGACCCGCCGGGACCGAGCGAGGCCATCGAGTTGATTTCGAGGACGGACGGGCGGCCGGCCGGATCAATCCGTATGTCAACCCGCGCGTAGTCCTTGCAGCGGCACGCCCGGAACGTGGCCAGCGCCAGGTCGCGCAGGGCGGCCGCCAGCGCCTCGCCGACGGCGGCGGGGCAAGTCTTCCGCGGCTCATCCGGCCGCTTGTGGTACTTGTCGTCGTACGTCATCGCTCGCAGGTCCCGGCCGCCGAAGTCCAGTTCCACGAGCGGCAGGCATTCCACCGGATCGTTGCCAAGAAGGCCCACGCACACCTCGCGGCCGTCGATGTACTCCTCAACCAGGGCGTCCTGCTCATATTTCGTGACGACGGCCCGAACGGCATCGGCCAACTCCTGCGGGCCGCGGACGAGGTGCAGCCCGAAACTCGTCGATTCGTGGATGGGCTTGACGATCAACGGGAATCGCAGGCCGTCGGCGTTTCCCCCCGCCTCGCGCATCACCCGGAACGCCGGCGTCGGCACCCCCGCATGAAGCATCAGAATCTTGGTGACGACCTTGTCCAGGGCCAGGGCATGGCCCAGCGGGCCGGACCCGGTGTAGGGAACGCCCGCCATCTCCAGCATGGCCGGCACGTGGGTGTACCGGCACTCGCCCTGGATGCCGTAGGCCATGTTGAACACCATGCCCGTCGGCTTGCCGGTCGCGGCGTCGGGGGGCATGTACGCCGCCAACTCCGCCAGGAGCGTCCTGTCGGCCCGGAAGACCTCGGCCGTGTGGCCGGCGCCGCGCAGCGCGTCAACGACCATCCGCACCGTCTTCTGGCCATACGACTCCGGACAGACCTGGCCGAAGCGGTTGATGACGCCATCCGTCCTGACGCGGTTGCGAACGACGGCGACTTTCATCCCCGAAGTCCCAAGCGATTGCCCCCGCCGACTGCCCCGTGAGGATGCGCAACGGAGTCCGTGTGCGACGTGTATCAAAAGGCGCGTGAGAGGATGATGAGAATCGGGATTTCCCGTGTGCCCGGCGTGCTGCGACCGTCACGCCGAAGGGCCCGGATCCTCCGGGGCGGCCGGTGCAGAACCCGAAGCCGCGCCCCCCCTGGCAGCGGCCATCGTACCCGTCCGGCCCGCCTTGCCGCCCCTATGCGCGCCCCTGCGCGCCCTGGCGCGCCGTCTCTTCGCCGGCGGGTTGATCCCCTCCAGCAGTCGCAGGTTGAGGAACTTGGCGATGAACACGATGCAGCCGATCTGAAGGACCAGCAGTTCCGGATATTGCAGCAGCAGGTTCCTGATCCCCGGGACCTCCGACAGCAGCGCAATCACCACGGCCAGCAGGGCGGTCATGGCGCCTCGCCACAGGGCCGAACGCCATCCTTCTCGGGCGAGCGTCTTGGCGAGGCCCTCCCCCATCAGGCACAGCACGACGATCGGGAGCGAGGCCACCAGGTGCAGCGACTCCGCCCCCAGCCAGGCGCTGGCCAGAAGGCCGAGGACCATGACTGCCGCCACAACGCTCAGAATGGCGGACACCCGGCCGAAGTAGGGCATGCGAACGAATCGCAGCAGCGGCCGCACCGCCAGCACAATCGCCATGATCGCCGCCAGGAACGCCAGGCCCAGGAGAACACCCGTCACCTGGAACGCCACGGCCAGCAGAACCGAACGGAACGGACCCAGAACGCGGATCCCCAGCGTCAGCCGGAAGAACACGACCAGGACCGCGCCCAGCGGCACGAAAAGGATGTGCCGCGCGCCGCGGTGAAGGTCCGCCGGAACGGCCGACAACGAGCACCACTGCGTCAGGAATGGTGACGTGGGCAGTGCGGACCACTTGCCCACGACGACCGCCAGGGGCACGATGAAGAGCAGCCACACGAGGCACTTCTGCGGGCCGGACAGACCGCGGTTCCTCGCTCCCGCCATGGCGGCCTCTTCCCTCATACTCGCCCCCTCAGTCTATCCGATGCCACATGAGAAACGAGTGAGAGCCGCGGCCTCTTCCCGGACGCTACCATGCCTGGGCCGTGCCGTCGCGCCGCGGGTCCGCCGCGCCCGCGAAACTCCCGTCCTCGTTCCGCTGGACGGCCTGGACCGCGCCCATGAAGAAACTCCTCGCCGAGCGGATTTGCACCGCCCGATAACGCCTCCCCAGGCGCGCCAGGAGCGACTTGGTGGCGGCCGGCTTCTCCACATGCGCCCTGCGGCTGAGCGTCGCATGGACGCGCGGGGAGGCCACGGCCTGGACGAGGGGAAGCCCGCGATCCAGAACGCCGCTGATGACCTGGAGGATGGCGGACGCGATGCGTCGGCTGCCCGCGGCCCCCAGCGCGAGCAGCGGGCGCTGCTGCGGGGCCGGCAAGCCGCCGCGCGGTTGGGGGCCGGACGCATCGCCCATCAGCACCAGCGTCGGCGCGGCGTTGGTTCGCGGGATGCATCGGCCCTGGAGTTGATAAGGATGCCGCCGGCGCGGCGAGGTGCACAGGTAGTTGTTATACAGGAACCCCAGTTTCCCGTTGGCCGCCTTCGCCCCGAAAACCGACTGGATCGACTGCGTGAGGCTGACGACGTGGCCGTGGGCGTCGGCGGTGCACAGATGCGTGGTCTCGCCGGGTCCCTCCGCGGCCGGCCGGGCCGTCGGCCCGCCCCAAGGCGTACACATGGACTTAGTGATCTCCCTTATGCGCTGACTGCTGAAGAGCCAATCGTAGAAGGAGGGCGTCAGGCGGCACGGGGGCGCCGCCAGGTGATCCGGGTCATGGAACACTGCGTAAGTCACCTCGGCCACGATCTCGTACCAGTCGTCCGCCTCGCCGGAAAGGTCCTTCAGAGGAAACTGCTCCAGGATCTTCAGGGCAATCAGCAGCGGCGTCCCGCCGGAAGGCAGGGCCGTGCTGAGCACGCGAGCGTCGCGGTACCGGATCGCCAGGGGCTCGCCCTCGGTCGGCTCGGCGGCGCCCGCCAGGTCCTCCCGGGTCATCAGCCCGCCGTTTCTCGCCATGTCTTCGGCGATGTCCCGGGCGATCTGGCCGCGATAGAAATCCTCCGTGCCGACGCTGGCCAGACGCCGCAGCGTGGCCGCCAGTTCCGGCTGCCGGAAGATGTCCCCCGTCCGAAATGGCCGGCCGTCCGCCAGAAACAGCCTGCGGGCCTCCGCCTGGGCCGACAGGTCCGACAGACACCATCTCTGCTGGCGCCGCTGGAGCCGGGTGACGGCATACCCCTCCTGTGCAAGACGGATGGCCGGCTCCATCACCCGGCCAGGAGGCAGGAGGCCGTAGCGCGTTTGGGCAAACCCCAACGTGGCCGCCGTGGAGGGAACCGTGCAGGCGCGATAGCCCTTCATCTGCTCGCGGCGGCTGACCGCCGCCTTCGAGACGGCCGCAGGGGCGCACGATTGACCGCTGATGGCAACCACCCTGCCGGCGGGGAAACGGATCAGCAGGATGGTCGATCCGCCCAGCCCGGACGCGCTCGGTTCGCACACCGCCAGGGCCCACGCCGCAGCAACCGCGGCGTCGATGGCGTTCCCGCCGGCTTGCAGCATCTCCACGCCGGCCTGGGTGGCGGCAGGGAACGCCGCCGCCACCACACCGCGTTTCGCCGCAGCCTCTTTGGGTTCCGAGAGTTGTGTCATGGAACAGGGATCGGCGATGCCGCCGTGATTGTCAGGACCCGTGCTCCGGCCCGAATCTCCCTTGTTCATGCCGACAGCCTTGGCGCGCAGCCCGCCGGGAACCTGCGCGGCATCATACACGCCATCGTAGACCAGGAAAACGAGAAAACCATCTCATCGTCCGCCCCAGACCAGTATCATGGCGACGATTCCAGCCCTGACTGCCTCGGGCAGGTTCTGCCAGGCGGCAGCAACCTGGGCCGGGTTCGGCGGCGTTTTCGGGGCGTTTTCGGCCCTCCTGGGCGGCGCGCCGAAAGGGCGCTGAAAGGGGTGGGGCGGCGGTGCGTAAGC
>VGYT01000206.1 GCA_016872895.1 Planctomycetota bacterium | reverse complement strand
GCACCCGTCCGGCGCCCGCCTGGACGGGCGCGCCCGGCCGGGAAAGTGTGCGCGGCGGGCCTTTCCCGAAGGGACGCCTTCGGGGCTGACCCGCCGCGCGCTTGCCCGCAGCCGTGACCGGCGACCACCCGCCCTCGTTATGCCACCACGTCTTCGTCGAGTTCTTCGTCCTCGTCCTCCGGCCGGTCGGTGACCATGACGTCGGTCGTCAGCATGAGCGACGCGATTGATGCTGCGTTCTGGAGGGCCGTGCGCGTCACCTTGGCCGGGTCGATGACGCCCATCTTGACCATGTCGCCGTACTCGCCGGTCAGTGCGTTGAAGCCGTGCGTCCGGGGCATGGCGCGGACTTCCTCGACGACGACGGAGCCGTCGCGGCCGGCGTTGTGTGCGATCTGGCGGATGGGCTCTTCCAGGGCCCGCATGACGGTCTGAACGCCCAGTTTCTCGTCGCCGTGGGCCTTCTTGAGGGCCGCCTCGACGGCCGGGACCGCCCGCAGGCACACCACGCCGCCGCCCGGGACGATGCCTTCCTCTACGGCCGCGCGCGTGGCGTGCATGGCGTCCTCAACGCGGGCCTTTCTCTCCTTGACTTCGGACTCCGTTGCGCCGCCGACCTTGATGATGGCGACGCCGCCGGTGAGTTTCGCGAGGCGTTCTTCGAGTTTTTCGCGGTCGTAGTCGCTGGTGGTGGTCTCGATCTGGCGGCGGATGAGGGCGATGCGCTCCTTGATGTCGGCGGGCTTGCCGCCGCCCTCCACGAGCGTGGTCGTATCCTTATCGACCACTATGCGCTTGGCCTTGCCCAGTTGCGCCAGTTCCAGGTTTTCGAGTTTGGTGCCCAGGTCTTCGCTGACGAACGTGCCGCCCGTCAGGACGGCGATGTCCTGGAGGATGGCCTTGCGGCGGTCGCCGAAGCCGGGGGCCTTGACGGCGCAGATCTTCAGGACGCCGCGAAGCCGGTTCACGACGAGGGCCGCCAGGCACTCGCCCTCCACGTCCTCGGCGATGATGAGGAGCGGCTGCGACGCCGTCACAACCTTCTCCAGCAGGGGCACCAGTTCGCGCAGGTTCGAAATCTTCTTTTCATGTATAAGGATGATGCAGTCTTCAAGGACGCACTTCATGGTCTGCGGGTCGGTGATGAAGTAGGGGCTGAGGTAACCCTTGTCGAACTGCATGCCCTCGGTGAAGTCCAGGACGGTGTCGATGGACTTGCCCTCTTCGGCGGTCATGACGCCGTCTTTGCCGACATGCTCGAGGGCGTCGGCGATGAGTTTGCCTATGGCGGCATCGCAGTTTGCGCTGATGGCTGCGACCTGGGCGACCTCGTCGGAGCCCTTCAGCCTGCGGCTCTGCTCGGCGATGCTCGCCACGGCCGCATCCACCGCCAGGTCTATGCCGCGCTTAAGGGCCATCGGGTTGGCGCCGGCGGTCACGTGCCTGAGGCCCTGGTCGTAGATGGACTGCGCCAGGACGACGGCGGTGGTCGTGCCGTCGCCGGCGACGTCGGCGGTCTTCGAGGCCGCCTGGTTCACCATCTTGGCGCCCATGTTCTCGAACTTGTCGGGCAGTTCGATTTCCTTGGACACGGTGACGCCGTCCTTGGTGACCTTCGGCCCGCCGTAGGATTTCTGGAGGATGACGTTGCGGCCGGTGGGGCCGAGCGTGACCTTGACGGCGTCGGCGAGTTTGCGGAGGCCGGCGCCCATTTTGCGCTTGGCCTCGTCGGCGTACAGCAGTTGCTTGGCCATCGGTTGTCTCCCTGGAAAGACGTCACCTGTCACTTGTCATTCGTCACTTGCCACTTGTCACTTGCGGCGTGAGGCGCAGGGCTTGCGGCGTGCGCCCTGCTCGTGCCGTTGCCGTTATTCAGGCACTCAGGGACTCAGGCACTTTTTCGTCAGCCGATCTTGGCCAGGATGTCGCTCTCGCGGAGGATCATGTACTCCTTGCGGTCGATCTCGATCTCCGTGCCGCCGTACTTGGCGTATATGACCTTGTCGCCCTTCTTGACCGTGGGGGCGATGCGTTTGCCATCATCGGCCACGCGGCCGGGGCCGACCGAGATGACGGTGCCCTTCTGCGGCTTTTCCTTGGCCGTGTCGGGCAGGACGATGCCGCCCTTGGTCTTTTCTTCGGCCTCCATCGGCGAGACGACGACGCGGTCATCCAGGGGCTCCAGTTTCATTGTTCATCTCCATTCTTTGTCATTAGTCACTTGTCATTCGTCATTTGGCATTTGTGATTTGTAATTTGTCGCTTGCCAGGAGACGTCATTCGCCTTCCACGTTGCGCCTTTCACGCAACGGTGCCCGCGCGCTCGCCCGCGGCTCGCGGCTAAGCGCTGTCGTCGTTCACTCCGCACTCCGCATTCCGCGCTCCGCACTACATGCCGTGCCCGTGTCCGTGATGGCCGGGGCCTTCCTCTTCCTTGGGCTCGGGCTTCGTGGCCACGAGGGCGTCGGTGGTGATCAGGAGGCCTGCCACGCTGGCGGCGTTCTGGAGGGCGGTGCGGACCACCTTCGTCGGGTCAACGATGCCGGCCTTGACCATGTCGCAGTACTGGCCCTTGTCGGCGTCGAAGCCGTAGTTGGCACTCTTGGCCAGGATGTTGCGGACGACGACGGCCCCTTCGAATCCAGCGTTCTCGGCGATCTGTCGGGCGGGGGCCTCAAGTGCACGGCGGACGATGGCCACGCCCGTGTCCTCGTCGCCGCCGTCGGTCTTCACCTTGTCGAGGGCCGCCAGGCACCTCAGGAGCGCCACCCCGCCGCCCGCGACGATGCCTTCCTCAATGGCAGCGCGCGTGGCGTGCAGGGCGTCCTCAACGAGGGCCTTGCGTTCCTTCATAGCCATTTCGGTGGGCGCCCCGACGTTGATCTGCGCCACGCCGCCGGCCAACTTGGCCAGGCGCTCCTGCAACTTTTCGCGGTCGTAGTCGCTCGTGGTGACCTCGACCTCGCGGCGGATGGCGTCGATGCGGCCCTGGATGGCCTTCGACTCGCCAGCGCCTTCCACGATGGTCGTGTTGTCGTTGTCGATGGTGACCTTCTTGGCCGTGCCCAGGTCCTGGAGGCGGACGTTCTCCAACTGGACGCCCAGGTCCTTCATGATGGCCTTCGCCCCGGTCAGGGTGGCGACGTCTTCGAGCATTGCCTTGCGGCGGTCGCCGTAGCCGGGGGCCTTGACGGCGCAGACGTTCAGCACGCCGCGCAGTTTGTTCACCACCAGGGTGGCCAGCGCCTCGCCCTCCACTTCCTCGGCCACCACGAGCAGCGGCCGGTTGGCCTGGGCCACCTTCTCCAGGAGAGGCACGAGGCCCTTGATGCCGGATATCTTGTCTTCGTGCACCAGGATGAGGGGTTTTTCAAAGATGCACTCCATGCGGTCCGGGTCGGTGACAAAGTGGGGGCTTGAGTACCCGCGGTCGAACTGCATGCCCTCGACCACGTCGATCTCGGTCTCCAGGCCCTTGCCCTCTTCGACGGTGATGACGCCGTCCTTGCCGACCTTCTGGAGTGCGTCGGAGATCATCCTGCCGATTGCGGCGTCGCCGTTGGCGCTGATTGTGCCCACCTGGGCAACCTCGTCGGGCCTGGACATGTCGATGGGCTTGGAGATGCCCTTCAGGTGTTCCACCACGGCCAGGACGGCCTTCTGGATGCCGCGATTCAGGGCCATGGCATCGGCCCCGGCGATGATGTTCTTGAGGGCCTCGCGGAAGAGCGCTTCGGCCAGCAGCGTGGCCGTGGTCGTGCCGTCGCCCGCCACGTCGCTCGTCTTGGAGGCCACTTCCTTGACCAGTTGGGCCCCCATGTTCTCGTACTTGTCCTTCAGTTGGATTTCCTCGGCCACGGTAACGCCGTCCTTGGTGACCGTGGGGGCGCCCCAGCCCTTGTCGAGGACGGCATTGCGGCCGCGAGGGCCGAGGGTGGAAACGACGGCCCGTGCGAGTTTCTCAACACCCGCCATCAGGCTCGTGCGGGCCTCTTCGTCGAACGCCAACATTTTCGCCGGCATGTGGCTCAATCTCCTTTCCCGCGGGTTCTCCGGCCGGGCCGGTCAGCACGCTTGCCTGCCGCAGGCTGCCGACAGGCCAACTCTGGACAGTCGCTCTCTTAATCGAAGCAATCTAGCAAAGCGGGTGCCAAACACCGCCCGGCCGGGCCGAGATGCCCCTGGCGGCCGCGCCAAGGGGGTTTTTCGGGGTGAAACAGCGTCGGAGAAGCCCCGCCGCCCGGCCGATCGCGCTGCCAGACTGGCACTTCCCCGCCCCCTCCGCCCTGCCCAGGTGCCATTGTGGCAGGCCCCACGTTCAGCCATCGCCGCAGACGGCCACGGTACGCCGAGAACGATGGTTCGGCAGTTCGCTGCGCGGCGGGTCTCCTGACCCGCCGCGAGCCCTGGCCAAGTGACCCTCGCCCGGCCAGAGGCGCGGTGCGTCAGGAGACCCGCCGCGCAGAATCCTCGCCCGGCGCTGTCGCACCATTCACGGCTGCGCCTAAACCTTGAACCCCGGTACGCCGATGAATACCATACGGCGGCGGTTCAACCGCCGGCCCGCGCGCCGCTTCTGAACCTCGAACTTCGAACCTTGATCTTTGAACCGAGGCCCCCATGGCGAAGAAGTATTTCGTTCTGGACACCAGCGTCCTCCTGCACGATCCGTCGGCCCTGACGGGCTTTGCCGACAACGAGGTAGTCCTGCCCTTCAAGGTAGTCGAGGAACTCGACGGGTTCAAGAAGGGTTCCGACGACGTCGGCGAGCACGCGCGGCAGGTGATCCGGTTCCTGGACCGGCTGCGCCGCAAGGGTCGGCTGGCCGACGGCGTGCCGGTGGACGAGACCGGCGGCACGGTCCGCATCGTCCTTGACGACCGCACCCCGCCGCACCCCCTGCTCGACCCCGGCCAGGCCGACGACCGCATCATCGGCGTCGCCTACCGCCTCAAGGAGGACGGCAAGCCCACCATTTTCATATCCAAAGATATAAACGCCCGTATCAAGAGCGACGCCCTCGGCATAAACACCCAGGACTACGAGAAGCACAAGGTCGATTTCAGCCACATCTACCTGGGCTACCGCGAGGCCGCGGTGGACCGCCGCACGCTGGAGCGCCTGGAAAAAGACAAGGCCGCCGACCCGGTCTGCGAGGACCTGCTGCCCAACGAGTTCTGCGTCCTGACCGACGAGTCCGACCCGCAACGCACTGCCATCGGCCGCTTCGACCCGCACACCAAGCGCCTCGTGGCACTCCGCTATGGGGCCAACTCGTACCAGAACGTCCAGGCCCGCAACCCGCAGCAGCAGATGGCCGTGGAACTGCTGATGCTCGACCAGGTGCGCCTCGTCACCCTGCTGGGACCCGCCGGCACGGGCAAGACCCTGCTGGCCGTGGCATGCGGCATGCAGAAGGTGCTGGCCGAGAAGAAGTACGAGAAACTCCTCGTCTCTCGCCCCGTAATCCCCTTCGGCCAGGACATCGGCTACCTGCCGGGCGCCAAGGAGGAGAAACTCCACCACTGGATGCAGCCCATCTTCGACAACCTCGCCTACATCCTTCGCACCAGGAAGACGGGCGGCAACGGCGGCATGGACGAACGCATCCAGGACCTGCTGGACGCCGGCACGCTGGAACTGGAGGCCCTCACCTACATCCGCGGCCGCAGCATCCCCGACCAGTTCATCATCGTTGACGAGGCCCAGAATCTTACCCCGCGCGAGGTCAAGACCGTCGTCAGCCGCATCGGCGAAGACTCCAAGTTGGTCCTCACCGGCGACCCGTGGCAGATAGACAACCCGTACCTGGACTCCTCCTCAAACGGCCTCGCCTACGCCGCCGAGCGCATGAAGGGCCTCGACCTGACGGGCCACGTTATGCTCAAAAAGAGCGAGCGCAGCGAACTGGCAAGCCTTGCGGCCGAGCGATTGTGAACTCGTCAGCCGCCGCTATCGCGCGGCGCGCGTTTCCTTAACTTCAGAGCAAAGGCAATCTCATGAGCGAAACGATCAACATCCAGGAATTCGCAAGGCTCGAGATGCGCATCGGCAAGGTCGTCGCCGTACGCGACCACCCCAACGCGGCCAAACTTTACCTGATGGACGTGGACCTGGGGCCGGAACTCGGCCGGCGCCAACTCGTGGCGGGCCTCAAGCCCTACATGCCCCCGGAGGCCCTCCAGGGAACGCTCATCGTGGTCGTGACGAACCTGGAGCCAGCCGTCCTGCGGGGCGAACGCTCAGACGGCATGCTCCTGGCGGCCCAGGAGGGCGACCGCGTCGTGCCCCTGACGGTCGCCGCGCCGCTTGCGCCCGGATCGAAGATCCGCTGACGCGGCCCCTTGCAAGCGCGCAGCATAATCTCTTCGGCATCGCGGGAACATGCGCCGCATCCGCCACGAGCCCCACGGTACATCGCCGCGCCCGTCTTTCAACCATTGCCGTACAGGGCGACGGCCATTCCGTGCTTGCTCGTGCAGGCCCCGATGAACACCCATGTTTCCCTGCGGCACCGCAGCGGCGCCGGGATGCCGTCTGCCTGCGAGGACTCCATCCCGGCCTGCGTGGCCGCTACTTCCCGAGCGCCTTGGCGATCCTCTCCGCCACCACCTGCGCCAGTTGCTTCGACCCGTCGGCCGTGAAGTGCACGTTCTTCGGCTGCTGGATGTCCTTCAGTTTCGGCGCGGCAAAGGCGTGAAGGTCGTTGATTTCGACGCCCGCCTCGGCCATGACCCTGGCGGCCGCCTGGTTGTACTTGACCTCGTCACCGGGGACGCGGCCGGCGGCGCCCTCGGGCACGGGCGTGGTGGCGCACCAGATGAGTTTCGCTCCGGTCTTTTTCAGGCGCTCCACGAGTTGCCGCAGGTTCTTTTCGTACTCCGGCAGCGGCACGCACTGTTTGCCCGCGGCGGCGTCCGCCAGGTTGTTCTTATCATCCACGTATTTCAAATCATGGAGGCCCCAGTTGAAGTGGATGACGTCCCACTTCCTCTCGCCCAGCCACTTGTCAAGATTCTCCAGGCCCACGACCGTGGACGAGCAGTTCGCCTGCGGCCGGTGCACGTTCGCCTTGCCCTTCAGCAACTCCCGCACCGGCAGGGTGTAACCCATGGAAATCGAGTCGCCGATGAGCAGGGCCCTGGGCAGGCCCGGCACGTCCTCGACCTGGGCGAGAATCGGGTCAGCCCGCTTCGCCTTGGCCTTGCCTGCCTCGGCCTTCGGCGCCGGCTTGCCGGCATCGGCCGTCGGCGCTTCGCCCGCGCCCGCGCAGGAAAAGAGCATCGCCGCCCCGATGACCGCCGCCGCCATCTGCCGCATGACGCACGCTCCTTCGCCGCAAGAGTACTTTGCCCCTGCTGCGGCATCGTAGCCCGCCGCCCGCCGCAGGTCAACTGACCTCTAGTCGCCCCGCGCGCTGCCCGGCAGAAGCCGGCCGTGCGCGTAGGCCACGATGCAATCGCGGCGCCCTCGCCGCCCGCACAAAGATGCTCGGATTCCCTCCCGGCCTACCCGGCTGCGCGCTGCGAGTTCCGCGCTGTTGTGACGCCGGGGCCGCGCTGGTAGAATCCTCCGGCCGATGCCTGGGAGCCAATCGGTGGCCCATCCGCGCATATTCATAAGCGCCGGTGAAGCGTCCGGAGACCTGCACGGGGCCGGCCTGGTGCGCGCACTGCGGGAACTGGCGCCCGAGGCCGACCTGGCCGGCCTCGGCGGCCCGCGCATGCGCCGGGCGGGCGTGCGCCTGCTGGCCGATACGGTGGACTTCGGCATCATCGGCCTGGCGCCCCTGGCGGGATCGTTCTGGCGATACCTGGACCTCTTGAGCCGCGCGGACCGTTTCATCGCCTCCTGGCGTCCCGACGTGGCCGTGACGATCGACTGTCCGGGCTTTCATTTCCTGCTGGCCAGCCGCCTGCGCGTCCGCGGCGTGCCCGCTCTGTGGTACATTCCGCCGCAACTCTGGGCCTGGGCGCCCTGGCGCGTGCGGAAACTCAGGCGGCGCTTCTCGCACGTGGCCTGCGTCCTGCCGCACGAGGAGGCGTTCTTCCGCGCCGCGGGCGTGCCCGTGACGTTCGTCGGCCACCCGGTGGCGGACCACCTGCGCTCATACGTTCCGGACGAGGCGTTCATGCGCACGCTGCGGTCATCGCCCGACGAACGCCTTGTGGCCATCTTTCCGGGCAGCCGGCGGCAGGAAGTGGCGGGAATCCTGTCACGGCAACTCGTGGTGGCGAAGGCGCTGGCCGCGCGGCATCCGCCGTGCGCATTTGTGATAGCGCTGGCGGCCGAGGAGCACCGCGCCTGGGCCGCAGGGCCGGCGGCCCGCAGCGGCCTGCCCATCCGCACCGTTGTCGGCAAGACGCATGACGTCCAGAAGGCGGCCGACCTAGCCCTGGCCAAGTCGGGCACGACAACGCTCGAACTGGCGTACTACGAGACGCCGATGGCCGTCTTCTACAACGTCTCGCGGACGCAGTGGAACCTGGCCGGGCGGTGGCTCGTCACGACGCCGTACCTTGCGCTGCCGAACGCGCTTGCCGCGCGGCGGATCGTGCCGGAATACATGTGGGCCCGGGCGCCGGCGGACTCGGAGATTGATGAGATATCCGGACTTCTCGTTGACGAGCGCCGCCGCCGCGAGATGCGCCGCGACCTGGCTGACGTCCGCCGCCTCGTCGCCCGCCGCGACGCCGCCAAGAACGCCGCACACGAAGTCCTGCGCCTCGTCGGCTCGCCCGTGGTCCCGCCGGCCGCGTGGCGGCCCGGCTTCGCCGTGTGAACACACTTCCAGGTCAGGCGACGCCCGTGCGCCCTGTCAACTTGGAACCTGGAACCGTTGTTACCACGCCGGCTGCACCCACACTTCGCACCCTTGCACCAGGTGCCCGGCGCATTGCGACCACGGGATAGATATCTCGACGG
>VGYT01000205.1 GCA_016872895.1 Planctomycetota bacterium | reverse complement strand
CTCTACCGCTTCGCGCTGGGCAGTCGGCGGCCGATTCTGCGGCGGCGCGCGAGCACCGCCCGACCGCCGCGAGTCTTCATCCGCTTGCGGAACCCGCAGCGCTTCTTATGCTTGTGGCTGAATATTTTTCGGCCCGGAATCCCCATCGCACGGCCCTTTCAGCAAACGCCCGCGCTCGCCTTCGGCTCGCGGCTTCCCCCCTGCCGCTTGCCGCTTGAAGCGCCGTTTTCATTCCGCATTCCGCACTCCGCACTCCACACTGCCTTAAATAGGCATGCCCGTGATGCGGGCCTCGAAGACCAGGCGGTCGGCCACGACGCCCTGGGTATCGAAGACCGCCCGGCGGCTGCGGATTTCAACCGCCCGCCCCAGCAGGATGAGCCGGTCGCCCGGCGCTACCTGGCCGCGGAACTTCACCCCGTCCACGCCGCCGAACCCCAGGAACCGCGGGTCCTCTTGCACCTTCTTGTAGTAGAGGCTCGACATCTGGGCCGCCGCCTCTATCATCAGCACGCCCGGCAGCAGCGGCCGCCCGGGGATGTGCCCGCGGACCCAGAACTCGTCGGGCCGCACGTCCTTGTACGCCACGATCTGCCCTGCGGCCGCGTCGAGGTGGATGACCCCGGTCAGTTGCTCCATCTCGTAGCGGTGCGGGTTGTACCGCCGGATCTCGTCGATGGTCATGACGACCCGCCCCAGGTCGAGTTTCGAGAGGTCCACCAGCAGCGGGGGCGCCATGCTTCGGGTTCCTTGCCGCACGGTGTGGCACGGCCGGCTCGATGCGGCACGGCCGCGGGCACATCGAGCCGCCCGCCGGGGCGGGCGGGCATCCTCACCTCTCGACGATGACCGCCGCTTTGCAGCGGCGGCTCGACGCCGCGCGAAAGAGCCGCGGCCTCACGGCATGGCCGAACGTTGCTCCAGCACCTTTACGCGGACTTCCTGGGCGGCGGCCTTGATGTCCTGCATGGCCTTGCGGACGCGGGTGCCCGCGGCCCTGTTGCCGGCATCGACCTTTGCGACGTCTGCTTCCGCCTGGGCCACAAGGGCCTTCAGCCTCTCGAACGCCTCCATGACCTGCTCCTTCAAGAGGGTAATGCCGAGGGCGGCCTTCCGCCCAACGCGGCGCACTCTACTGGCCGCCCCCCAGACTGTCAAGAAAATCGGGCAGCGGGCCTCTCGCCGACACAAGGCGCTTGTTGCCGCACGATGAACTGTTAGGATCACAGGCATGAAACCCTTGCCACTTCGAGGCGTCCCGATGCGGCTGCGGCTCTGCTGCACCGCAGCCGCTCTTATAATCGCCGCCCGCGCGGCAGAGGGTGCGGACGCCGGCGGCGTTGTCCGCATCGGAGCGGGCGGATACCTGACGGCAGCGCCCAAGCCGTGCAAGCCGCTGCCAGACATGATCTACCGGACGAGAAACTACGCCGGTCCGGTCCTTACCGGACAGTGGTGGAGTTCGCTGGTCTGGCAACCGTACTCGCAGCCGCTGTTTGCGCATCCGCTGGTGGGCCGATGCGTCGAGAGCGGCTTCACGGTCGGCTACCCTGGTGCCGACGTCCGCGGCAGCGCGAGCGGAATCTTCGGCGGCGGGATAAGCAAGGACGGCGATCTGCGGCTGGGGCACTCTGCGGCGCCGAGGTTTCCCCAGGCTGACTGTGACGGCTGCTCGGATTGGTTCGTGACGGCGGCGTTCACGTCCGGACAGGCGTCGATGCGCGTGAGCATCGGCCACGGATCGCCGTTCGTTTACTGCCTCTACGGCGGCGGCAACCCCACGGTGACTTTCGCCAAGGCCCCCCGCGTGTTCTCGGGGTCCGGCAGGGATGCCGTCCTGGGCATCACGTCGGGCGGGCATCATTACGGCCTCTTCGGCGCGACCGGCTCGGCCTGGAGCGGGCTGGACGGCACGACGTTCACCAACAACGCCAACGGCAGGCCGTATTTCTCCGTCGCCCTGTTGCCCGACGACAAGCCCGCTACGCTGGCCCTGTTCAGGAAGTACGCCTACAACCACGTCGTGGACACGCAATTGGCCTACAAGACCGACGGCGGCAGGCTCCAATGCACGTACCGCTTCACGGTCAAGCCGCATGAGGGACGGGAGCCGGCGACCCTCTTCGCGCTGTATCCGCACCAGTGGAAGTACGCCACGACCCGCCTGACCGACATGATCTACGGGTCGGTTCGCGGCATGATGAAGGCCGGCCTGGGCGACCAGTTCACGACCGAGGTCCCCATCCAGGGCGTCCTGCCGCTGCTGCCCGACAGGGGCGTCCAGGACCGCCAGCGTATGCTCGGCTACCTGAAGGCCGAGGCCGAAAAGAAGCCGGCGGAATTCGGCGATACCTACTGGGAGGGCAAGCACGTGGGGCGCCTGGCCACATTGAGCAGGGTGGCCGAGGCGGCCGCAGCGCCGGAACTTCAGAAAGTGTTCGCCGACGAACTGAAGCGGCGGCTGGAGAACTGGTTCACGGCGGCTCCCGGCAAAGAGCAGCCGGTCTTTTACTACGATGAGCGGTGGGGTTCGCTGATCGGCAGCCGGCCGGCCTACGGCAGCGACATGCCGCTCAACGACCACCATTTCCACTACGGCTACTTCATCCGCGCCGCAGCCGAGGTGGCGCGACTCGACCTGGCCTGGGCCGCCAAGTGGGGACCGATGGTCAGGATGCTCATCCGCGACATCGCCTCCCCCGACCGGAACGACAGACTTTTCCCCTACCTGCGATGCTTCGACAAGTATGCCGGCCACTCCTGGGCCTCGGGCGACGCCAACTTCGCTGACGGCAACAACCAGGAGTCCTCAAGCGAGTCAATGAACGCCTGGTACGGCATGATCCTCTGGGGCGAGGCCGCGGGCGACGCCGCGATCCGCGACGCGGGGCTGTTCCTCTTCAACACCGAGCGGACGGCCGTAGAGGAGTACTGGTTCGACGTGTCGGGGACGAACTTCCCCAAGGACTTCCCCCACGCGGCGCTAGGCATGGTCTGGGGCGGCAAGGGGGCCTTCGGCACATGGTTCTCCGGCGACATTGACTGCATCCACGGAATCAACTGGCTGCCTTTCACGCCGGCATCCATCTACTTGGGCCGATTTCCCGACTACGTAAGGAAGAACCACTCTCTGCACGTCCAGAGACGCAAGGGCGGCAGCGACTGCGGCACCGGCTGGGGCGACCTCGTCGTGATGTTCTACGCCCTGCACGACCCCGCCGCCGCCGTAGCGTACATCGACGCCAGCCCGAACTGCAAACTCGAGAGCGGCAACACCCACGCGTTTATGTATCACTGGATTTACACGCTTAACAACCTGGGCCTCAACGACGCTGGCGTGACGGCCGATTACCCCGTCTACAGCGTCTTCAACAAGAGCGGCGTGAAGACCTACGCGGTTTACAACTACCAGTCGGCTCCGCTCGTGCTCAGTTTTTCTGACGGCATGAAGGTGACCGCCAGGCCCAACACGCTCACACTCCGGCGCAATCGGTGAAGGCAACCCTTGGGAGGTGTGCAGGCCCCACGGCACGACCCATCGTCGGCCCGGCTTCGCCGTTGACCCCACGGCCGGCGCCCGGTAGGATTGTCCCCCGCGATGCACGATTGTCCGCTGCCGTGGACATAACAGGAGTGTGTTCGCCGTGGCCGACACGCTTGAACAGGCGAATCTGGGGGGCGCGACCGGCCAGGGGCCGCTGGTCGTTCGACCCGGAGGCTCTCGCCGGGCCGCCGCTCGCTTGCGCGGGTGGCCCTGGCCACGGGCCTCTCCCACCGAGAAGGTCGCTCAGGCCGTCGTGGCCCTCGCGCTGACGGCAGCCCTCGCGGCCGGCCTGCTCCTTACGCCCTCACCCGCCGGAACCGGCACGCATACCGTTCTCGGCCTGCCGCCGTGCGGCATGCTGGTAGTGACCGGCCGCCCCTGCCCCACGTGCGGAGTGACAACCTCGTTTGTCCTGGCGGCGCACGGGCGGCTGGGCGAGGCGCTCGCAAACCAGCCCTTCGGCCTGCTGGTGTTCGTGCTCACGGCAGGCGGGCTTGCCCTGACGGCGGCGACGCTGGCGGCAGGCCGCAGTTGGCTGCCGCTCGTGACGGCCAACCGCATCGTGGCCGCAATCATATTCCTGGCCCTTGCGGGCCTTGCGTCGTGGGCGTACAAGTGGGCGACGATTGTCTAGCCGCCCGGCTTGCCGAGCACGGACGCGGCGTCCGTGAAACGGCAGGTGGAACCCCGGCGGCGCATCGGGGCCGCGCCGGCCCTGCAAAGACGAGGAGAATATTAAATATTGAATACTCAATATTGAATATTCAATATTTCGCATTCAACATTCTCCTTGTCTTTTGGCTCGCCGAGCGCGGAGCGACGACCTATGAAGCCTGGCAACCATCTCAGCCCGCTGCGCCGACAGGCGCTGGCGGGCCTCATCGCCGCGCTTGGCCTGGCGGCGTGCGGGTGTCCGCCCGCGAACCTCTTGTCTTGGTTCATCGCTCCGCGCCACCCCAAGCAGACCATCAAGGCCGAGTATCCGCTCAAGGCCGAGCGGCTGGTAATCGTCACCTACGCCGGCACAGAGATACTGTTCAACGACCCCACCGCCCCGCTGGAGGTCAGCAGCGACCTGGTGAACGAAATCCTGCGGTCCCTGCGGCCGCGCGTCAAGACCATCGTGCACCCCGTCCAGGTTGTCCGCTGGCAGGAGTCGAACCTGGAGTGGCCCAACATGTCGCTGGTGGACATCGCCAAGGCCTTCCAGGCCGACACCATCCTGTACGTGGAACTGGAGCGGTACACGATGATGGAGGACCGCTCGGCCAACCTTTACCGCGGGCGCGTCCGGGCACGCATCCAGGTGGCGGAGACGCAGGCCGAGCGCAACCCCGTGTACGAGAGTAGCGTGGAGACCGTTTACCCGCCGGAAGGGCCGGTAGGCGTCCTCGGCACGACCGAGCGGGTCATCCGCCATTACACGAACGCGGCCTTCGCCGTTGCGGTGATCAACAAGTTCCACGAGTACCAGGTGGAGGTCAAAGGAGGCCGCCCGTGATCCCGCGCCGCCTTTTTTATCTAAGAAACCTCGCCCTGTGGGCCGCGATGCTCCTTGCCGCCGCAGCCGCCGCGGCAGGATGCCAGGCTTTCGCTTGGCTGCTTGTCAAGACGGTCGGCCCGTGGGTGCCGGAGGACACCGTCCATGCCGAGTACGACCTGAACGGCAAGAGTCTCCTGGTGCTGGTGGACACCAAGGACCCGGCCGCGGCCTCGGAGTTTCCGCGTCTTGAGTCCGCCCTGGCCGACGCCATCAGCAAGGTCCTGGCGGAGCACAAGGCGTGCGGCCCGATCGTCCCGGCCCACAGCGTCGATGCCGCGCGGCAGGCGGAACCGAAGTTCAACCAGTGGTCTGTTGCGCAGGTCGGCAAGTTCTTCAACGTTGACCTGGTGCTCCACGTGGAGGTCCTGGAGTTCCGCCTGCGAGACGCCCCCGGCTCGAACGTTTATCAAGGTTACACCGAGGCGGCAGTGCGCCTGGTTTCGCCCAACACGGGCCAGCAGGTCTGGCCCGTCCTGTCGGCCGCGCGCCTGATGACGGGCGAGACGCAACCCGACGTTACGGCCGAGGAGCCGGGCCAGCAGGAGTCGATTCTGACCGAGGGCTACGCCGAGAAGGTCGCCCGCCTTTTCTTCACCCACAAGGTCGCGGACCTGCCGATGCGGCCGAAGGTGAAGTAATCCCATGAGGTGAGAAGTGAAGAACGGCACGACTCCGAGGCGCCCCTTGCCGCCGGCCTTCTTGACTTCTCATTTCGCACTTCTCACCTCGTACCGGCCTCGTGCTGCTGCACGCCTTACACTCCCAAAAGAGCCTCGTCCCGGTCCGCGGACCGGACCGGGGCCGGGTGGCCGCCCCGCGGGAACCCGCAGGCAAGGGCGTTTTTTTTCCGGAATTTCCTCTTGACAGCCCCCCAGGGCGCGGCTATATTCCCCTTAACACTCCAATTGGAGTGTTGCCGCAGGCGGCCGTGCAGCCTGCGCGGCCGCGACCGGAAGGAGGCAGCCATGGCATCCCTGACCGGCACAGAAGTCCAAGCAGCGCCAGAGGCGCCGGCCCGCACGGAAGGCACGCGCAACGGCAACGGCCGCCTGCGCCAGATGTATTTCGTCTGGGCGGTCGTCTTGGTCGCCGCCCTGGGCGTGCTGCTGGTCCAGGCCGCAGGCCCGGCCGTCGTCGCGGAACTCTCCGCCACACTCTCGTCCTTCCTTACGTGGGCGGTCCTGGCCACCGCCGCCGCGGCGCTGGCGTGCGAGTTCATCGACTCCAGCCTTGGCATGGGTTACGGCACGACGCTCACGCCCCTCCTGCTGCTGTTCGGCTACGAGCCGCTCCAGGTGGTCCCGGCCGTGCTCCTTTCGGAACTCCTGACGGGCATCACTTCGGGCCTGCTGCACCACGGGGCGGGGAACGTGAGTTTCCGCCGCGGCAGCCGCCACCTGCACGTCGCCCTGCTGCTCATCGCATGCAGCGTGGTCGGGGCTTGGCCGGCCGCCATGGTGGCCACGCAGGTATCGGCGGCGGCACTGAAAGGCTTTATCGGCGTCATCGTCGTGGTGGTCGGCGTGGTCACGCTGGCGACGCTGAACCGCACTTTCGGTTTCTCGTGGGGCAAGATCGCGGGCCTGGGCATCATCGCCGCGTTCAACAAGGCCACCAGCGGCGGCGGATACGGCCCCGTGGTGGTCGGCGGGCAGTTGGTCTCCGGCCTGGAGGCGCCGAGTGCCGTCGGCATCACCTCCCTGGCCGAGGGCGTCACCTGCATCGTGGGCTTCATCACGTACGCCGTGACGACGGGTATCGACGCGCGCCTGGCCCTGCCTCTGGTGGCCGGGGCCATGTGCTCCGTGCCGCTGGCGGTGTTCTCCGTCAAGGCCGTCCCTGCGCGGCGGCTGAGGGTGGGCATCGGCGTCCTCACCCTTGTTCTGGGCGTCGTCACGCTGGCAAGAGTGCTGCTGTAGCCTGGGCCGCCGCATACGTCTAGCCGAGGCCGCCCCCGGTTGACTTCGCCGCATGGCGGCGCTATACTGCGGCCGATGCGTCGCGCACGGGTCATCGCCCTTGTTCTTGCCTTGGCCGCCGCGTTGGCGCCGGCCGGAGGGTGTCAGCAACCGCAAACGCCGCAGCCCGTGCGGCTGCGTCCCCTGGCGAGCGGCGATGCGGCGGCCGCGGCGCCGATGTTCCACATCCGCCTGGTGGTCCTGTCGCACCGCATGAGGCCCGACGCGCCCGTCGAAGACATCTGGCGCCTCCTGGGCACCACCAACATGCCGCACGAGAAACGGGCGCTGTGGGAAGTCAACGACCTGCGCCTGGGGGACGGGGCCCGCCTGGCGGCCGACCGCATGAACGAACTGGCGACGCAGACGCCGGACCGCTCAGCGCAGGTGAAGTTCCTCTACGCGCGGGAGAACTTCGACTTCGCCATCCCGGCGGGGGGGGAGCGCGATGCGCTCGACATCCTCTGGACCGACGCCTCCGGCCGGCTCATAGGGCGACGCTTCGACAAGGCCCTCGCCCAGTTCCGCTGCGTCTGCCGCAGCGACCCGGACGACCCGGCGGCTGTGCGCCTGGCTCTCGTGCCGGAAGTGGCATACGGGCCGGAGGAGATGCGCTGGGTGCAGGTCGGCCCCAGCCTGACGCAGAAGATGGTGCGGGCGACGCTTCCGCTCGCCGACCTGGCGGCCGAGGTGCGCCTGGCGCCCGGGCGGCTGCTAGTCATCGGCGGCCGCGCGCCGGCCATGCTTTCGCACGGGCGCGAAAGCATGGCACCCACAGCACTCGGCCTCGGCGGCGCATTTTTCCACGACCGGCGCGGGCCCGACACGTGGTCCGAGACGATTATCCTGACGGCCGAGCGCACCGAGCCGGGCAAGGTTCCCCCGGGGACGACCGTCCCGTTCATGCCCGACCTGAAGCCCGCGCCCGCGGCGAAGCCCGCCGCGCCGGCGGCAAAACCTGCCGCGCCGCCGGGGCGCCCCCCCGGGGCCCCGCCAGGCAAAGCGCCTGCACCGGCGACGGGGCAAAGCCGGCCCGTCGTCAGGCAGACCGGGGGTTAAATGGGCCGCGTCTCCCGGGCGACGAGGGCCTTGTAGCCCTGCGCCAGGCGGCGGGTGACGGGGCCGGGCAGCCCGAGGCGCGACTGGTCGCCCTTCGGGCCGACCTCGTGCCGCTCGATGCGTCCGACCGGCATGACCTCCATGATGGAGTTCGTCAGGAACACTTCCTCGGCATCCAGCAGGTCGTGGATGGTAAGGCTGCGCTGTTCGGCGGGCACGTCCATTTCGGCGGCCAGTTCCAGCACGGCGGCGCGGGTGATGCCCGCCAGGAGGCCGTCCTCGACGGGCGGCGTAAGGAGCCGGCCGCCGGAGACTATAAAGACGTTCGAGATTGCCCCCTCGGCCAGACGGTTCTTTGAGTTGAAGCGCAGGGCCTCGGCGGCCCGGGCGCGGCGGGCGTCCTGGAGGGCCAGCATGTTGGCAAGGAAGTTCGTGGTCTTGTGGAACGTCCGCGGGTCCGTTTCGTTCGCGCGGATGTCGGAGACGACGGCTGTGGCGCCGCGCTCGTAGAGTTCAGGCGGATATGAGGCCGGGCCGCCGGCCGTCACGAGGAGCGTGGCGGGCGGGGCCTCGCCTTCCGATATTCCCTCACCGAGCGGCCCGCGCGTGGCCGTGATGCGGATGCGGGCGTCGGGAATGCCGTTGGCCTCGATGAGCCGCGCGATGACGGCGGCGATTTCGTCGTCCGACTCGCCCGGGGAGATGCAAAAGACCCGGCCGCTTGCGCGCAGGCGGGCGAGGTGCTGCCGCAGGCGCAGGGGCCGGCCGCCGTAGGTGCGCAGGGTCTCAAAGAGGCCCGCGCCCAGCAGGAGGCCCGAATTGAGTGCGGCCACGGCGGCCTCGCGTTCGGGCACGATGCGGCCGGAGGCGTACATGAG
>VGYT01000204.1 GCA_016872895.1 Planctomycetota bacterium | reverse complement strand
CGGAGGCTTGGCGTTGTTACCTGAGGCAAGAGCCGGATGCGGTAATCCCGCTTGTCCGGATCCGCGGAGGGGGTGCCCCGTCAAGGGGCATCCCTACTCCGACTCCGCGGGCTTTTGGCGGACGCCCACTCTCGGGCGCCCCGACCGGGTCTCCGTTCTCATACGCCGCTTGTCTGACCGCCCGCGCACCCGCGTATACCCGCCCCGAGGTGCGTTCACGCACCCTCGCGGGTATAAGGGGGGTATGCGTGGGGGCGCGCTGTGTCATTTGCGCTTCCGCTTCTTCCCGCCGTCGGACAAGCGCAATGCCGCGCGACGCACCACCTCGTCCGGCATCGACTCCGAAACTTTCGGAGTCGGCGGAACGCACCGGCCGCGACGGCCGGCGGGACGAAGATGACCGCCGACGAACTGGGACATGTCCCAGTTTGCGGCCATAGGCGGCACCTGCTCTGTCGCAGGCACGCGGCGGGCCTGTGTGGTCATTCGATTGCACCGCTCGTTCTCCAGGCGACGCCCCGCATCGCCCAACTCCCTTCGCGTGCTCTGGACCGTCTCGCTCATACCTCACGCGCGTTACTGGTTTCCGAGGTAGCGATATCGCGTTGCCCGCGTAGCCGTGCCCTTCTCGACGACGCACAGCAGGCCGTCTGCCTGGAGCACGCGCAGCCGGCGGTGCACGTCCATCCGGTCGAGGCCGAGGGCGTCAGCCGCGACGCGGCATGACAGGTAGAAAGGGCCCTTGCCCGCCTCCTCCTGAAGCGCCCGGCATATGGCTACCAGTTGCCTGGTCTCTTCGCCTTCGTAGGCGGCGGCTTCCGGCGGGAACTCGCCGATGCGAGCCATGAGCCGTGCCAGGGGATTTCGGCCGATGGGGAAGCGGACCTTCTCCCAACCGGCCAGAAGCTCTCCGAAAACGACCTCCAGCGGCACATCAATATCTGCTCGATCCCGCCAGAGGCGAACCAGGTCGCGGAACAATTCCGGCGGCGCCTGGCGGATCCGCACCGCGTCCAGACCGTGCAAGACGCGAACCATACGAAAAAGGGCTCGTTGCCACGGGCGGGCCTTGCAGGTCGAGTCCATAGCACGGACGACCCGCTGGACCTCCTCGTCTGTGACAGAGAGGCCAGAGAGGACAGAGATGACAGAGGATGACAGAGACGACAGAGATGACGGAGATGACAGAGAGTCCTCCTCGTGGGATCTGTTCTCGATAGTCTCTGTCACACGGCGCATCTCTGTCCTCTCTGTCACATCCGTTGGGTCAGCGTCGGGTGGAGGCAAGGCTAGGCCTCCTCGGCATCCGCCAGATCGCCGAGGGCCCGATGGGCCCGGCGGCGCGCATTCTCCAGGTTCGCTGCTTCACGTTCCTCCTCCTCGCGCTCGTGGTCGAAGGCATCGCTGTCGATCACCTCGTCAATGGCTTCACGGAGGAGGTCTTGCAGCATGCCTGGGGGCAGGGCCTCCAATTCGTAAACGTGTTGGCCGTACTTCTCGGTGAACTTGGCGTGGTGTGCGGACGTTCTCTTGGCGGTCATGCCGGGCGGAAGTGCGAACTCCTCGACCTGGTCACCGGTCAGCGCCACCTTAACCGGCTCGAGACGGGCAACACCGAAGTCGTCGCGCATCGACCGGGCGAACGAGGCAGCGATCTCCTCGCCATCCGGGTCGAAGTCCGAAAGGATCAGCAGGACGAGCGACGACTTGCCGCTCCTGCGGAAACGTTTGGCCATTTCGTACCTCGGCGGCAGGGAGCAATAGCCGCGACCGACGGTCAGAGGAATGCAGTATTCGGCCGCGACAGGTCGCAGGATGGGATGCACGGTATTCTTTTCGGCGACGATCTCGATGTGGTTGGGCTGCGACTGCATAAGGTCCCGGTAATAGCCCTTCAAGAAAGTGTCGAGTTCCTGCCGGAGGAACATCTGGCAATCCCGATGAACGCCCCAGACCGTTACGGGGCGCGTGGGGTCGGCGATGGCCTCGAAAGGGATGTCCCCCGCCAGACGCGCCCGGGCCAGCAGGTCCGTCAGCGCCTTGTAACTCTTGAGGTCGTTGGCATAGACCGAATGGGGCTTGCGGGCATGGATGCGAGGCGGGTCGTTCAGAAGGGCATAATGGATCTGGCGGTCCGACATGGGCCAGAACGCCCTTCGCTCGGCGACGATCTTGCTGATGGCGGCCAGAAAAGGACCCTTGGCGTCGCTGATCCGGCACCGCTGCTTGCACTCTCCCATCTCGATGGTGTCTACCACCACGCTGGATGCCTGTTCACGGTACTCCCTGAGCGACCGGTAGGCTTCCTTGGGGTTGGCGGAGATGACCTCCTCCCGCAGTTTCTGGTCGAAGGTCTTGATGCGCTGTCGGTTGCACTCCCGCAGGAGAACCATGAACGCGTCGTGATCATCCCTCCTGGAAAGCGGATGCACGCGGCACGGCACAGTGCTCAGTTTGGCCAATCGGGCTGCCGCATGACGCCGATGGCCGGAGACGATCCAGTGGTCTTCGGTAATGACCAGCGGCTCCTGGACGCCGTGCCGGCGGATGCTTTCGGCAAGGGCGCGAACCTCGGGGTCGGACGGGACCACGGGGCCGTAAAGTTGCTCGTTCTCCGGGGAAGGCCGGATCTCGTCCAGCGGCATCTGGAAAACCGGGACATGTCCCAGTTCTGCCACAGGGTCAGACTGCGGCTCCAGATTCCGCAGAGCGGTGACCGTGTCAGTCGGGTTCATTGCGTGTCGGTTCCCGACCGTTGTGCTGGCGCCTGATGCCCCGAAACGGCCTCCTGGACCGTTGCCGGACCAACCGCTTCGGCCAACCGCCGCAGAATCCCCTCCGCGAGCGCCTCGAGGTACGCGCGATCGAACACGCGGCCCAGCAGGTCGGCGGCGGCATCGGGGTCGCTCGGCATTGTCACCCGCCAGGAAGGAATGTCTGTACCTTGGGGCGTAGCCGGTTCCGTTGCCGACAGCCTCTCGGCGACGTCGTCTGCCATGGGCGGTTTCTCCTACACCTCGCCTGGTGGGGCTTGTTGGCGCTCCTGCTCCCACAGAGCCAAGAGCAGCGCCGCCAACCGGTCGACGCGCCGGGCCCAACGCTCGGCCGCTTCAAGCGATGGTTCAGCATAGACGACCGCCATGTCGAACTGCCCCGCTCGTGCCACCTCCTGTGCCTCACGGGTCGGAAGGAACAGGGCGCCTGGCCTACGCTCAACCCCCGGACCGGATGCGGCGTCATCATCCGGTTGTTGGACGGACCAAGGGTTCTGCACAACGCTTTCCTTCCGCAGCGATGCCCCAAGACCCTCGGCGGCCCGTTTGGCCTTCGCGGCCTTCGTGAAATCACCGACTCATACGGAGCGGGTCATGCCTCCGCACCAGTCACCCGCATTGTCACCTCTGGAACGCATGGAGTCAAACCGATGTGTGTGTAACAACCGGGGGGCGCTGCAATCGACAACCGGGGGTCGTTGAAAATCGGCGGCGGTCCGGTCACCGCCGCTTGGGGGAGCCGTAGTGTTTCGCGTAGGCTTGCCGCAGGAGGCTCAGCGAAAGGCCTTCTTCGGCTTTCCTGCGGATGGCTCGATCATCATAGGCGGGATGACGTTGCCGCAACACCGGAATCAGCCGCTCAACGTGAGCCGCACGTACCGCGCCCAGGGCTTCGGACAGCGGCACGGAGCGTCCGCGCCGTTTCTTTCGCAGCGATTCCCAAGTCTCATGGATTTCCTTCGCCAACGTTCGGTCGCGTTCGTCCAGATGCCTCTGCCGGCGGACGTCGGCTGCATGCTCCTTGCGTTTCCGGATTCCCTTGGCGCTTCCCATCTTCGACCGCAGTCCTGCCCGCAGCGCCTGCCAATACCGTGGAAATCTCACCCGCATGCCCAGACGAAGGTCTCTTTGGAGCCAATGCGCATACATGGCCAGGAGCGTACTGCCCAGCCGAACGCCCAAGCGTGCCAGGCAAAGGCGCGGCGGGCCGTAGGGCGGGGCGTCGGAATAAGACCCGCGTCGGCCTTCATCGTAACCGCACACCAGCGCCGCTTTCATGTTCTCAACGATGGCTGCGATGGACGCCGCGTATTCCGCCAGCCTGTGATGAGGATCGGGAAGGCGGAGTTCTCGCGGAAACTCTGCCCCGCCAAAGGCCATACCCAAAGGGTCCTCGATGACGCCCTGCAACCCCGAGATCATCATCGCCTCGCCTTGGATGATGCCCAAGGCCGGCAACAAATTGCCGCCCTCGGCGACCAAGCGGCGGCCCGTATCCACGATGGCGAGAACCGATGCTGTCTGTGCCATCTCGGACTCCAGGTCGAACCTCAACCCGGGGCGTTTCTCCGGGAAAATGCCGTCGGCCAGATCAAAAACTTCGTCGCTGTAAAGGCTCGCAGTATTTTGCCGGGCAACGAAGTCCCCGTAGGCGCGCTCCATGACCGAATTCAGGGCGCCCAGGGCTCGGTCGGACCATTGCCGCGCTCGATACTCGTCGAAGATATTGTGCTTCATACCGCTTCCCCTTCGCCCAACGGGCGCCCGCCGGGGCCGTTCATTCAGTGGATATGGTGCCTCGGGTTCCCTGACCTCCAGCCAGGCCGGCCGCGCACCATAAGATTGTAGCAATACGCTGCGGCAGTGCCAGCACCGAGCGGCGCGCAGAGCACTGACGGTGAAGCGATGAGCGCGAGGAGTGCGGATTGACCCGCTGTAGAACAGCCGCTCGGACTTGGCAGATAGCGTTGCTTCGACACCGAAGCGACGCCCAGGCAGGACGCGCCCGGGCGTGACATGGAGGTGGGTTGATGCTACTGCTTCTTCTTTGCGTGCTCGTCGGCCAGTGTGAAGTAGCCGCGCAGGGTAAGCGCCTTACCGCCCTTCGTCTCCTTGACCTCGGCGCGGCGGAACCGGGCCTTCGACCCCTTGGCAGCGACCTCGCGTATCATTGCAGCGTAAAGAGTGGCCGAAGGCGTCGCGCCCTTCGTCTGCCAGTAGCCCTTCTCCAGCGCGACCTTCACGATGTCGCCGCACTGCATGGGCTTGCCCGCCTCTTGGAGGACGCGGACTGCCGCGTCGAGGCAGCCGGGCTTCCGTTCGCCTTTCGGCTTGGCGGCCTTGGCCTTCTTCGCAGCGCGGCCGGCCTCGGCGGCCTTGATGGCCTTGTCGAGTTCGGGGTCGGGCCGGGCCGCCTTCTCGGCGATCTCCTTGCGCCAGGCGGCCATCTTGGCGGCCTTCTCGGCCTTGGCGGCGTCCTTCTGCGACCGGTAGTGGGCCTCCAGGGCGTTCGTGGCTTCGCCCTTGGCGGCTGCGGGCGCGGCCTTCGCGTCCCCGCCCGAGGCGGGTCCGCTGTGCGCGGACTTGGCTACGTCGGCCGCCGGTTTGGCCCCTGCGCCAACCTGGGCGGCCACGGCCGTTTTGGCAGCCTGGACCTCGGCCTTCGAGAGGCCCGCCTCGGCCCTCAGGCGCTGGGCGCTCTTGATGCGGACCGCCTTGCCAGTCTTCGTGTTCACCGCCTCCCAGCCGCCGTAGCGCGACTCGCCGGTGATACGCACCGGCACGACCTTGTCGCTGACCTTCGCCATGTAGGTCCCACCGGTTTTCACCTCGTGCTTTTTCATGACTCGACTCCCTTCTTGGTTTGGCAGGGCCGCTGCCCGAATGGCTTCGTGCTTCGCCGCGATCCTCGCGGCGCGACGTGCGGCCCGCTCTTGCCTTTGCTTCAGCGTCAACATCGTTCGCCCTTTGTGTTCGCCCCACCACGTGGATCAGGGCATGCTTTTCGCGCGAAAGCAAGGGCAAATATGGAGGAAAACACATAAATTCCGCCGCCACATATCGCGCCCAGTGCGCGACTTGCGCACCGGCAGCAAGATTTTCGCCCAAGGCGGACCCGGCTACGGCGGGCTGGGAGATTCCCCATGGACGCTGACCACCAGCCCGTGAACCCGGCTGCCCTCACGGCCGCCGACACGGCCCGCCCTTGGGCGTCCCGCCGGACGCCGCAGAGAGACGTTGGGGAAGGACGCACACGGTCACCGACCGAACGACGGGCCTCGTCCACTACGCTGCATCGCTGAGCCGACATTGCGCCCATCAAGCGACGGTCGTATGTGCTTCTTCTTCAACCACACACCGGATGTGCCAGAAGCCATTTGACACGGTGCCGTTTCTGTGTATAGTTATCGTAGTTATCTCATGGGTGTGGCCAGCGCCGTGATTACCGCTGGAGCGGAGGCGGAACCGTGGGGCACATCGCGGTAGTTGGGGTGGGATACTGGGGTCCGAATCTTGCGCGCAATTTCATGTCTCTTGGCGCGTTTGACGGTGTTGTGGCATGCGACACCGATGCTGAACGCCTTTCAGTCGTGGCCAAGCAACTCCCCGGAATCCACACGTGCGACGACTTTGCGGCCTTGCTGAAGCGGCCGGAGATTGAGGCCGTCGTCGTGGCCACGCCCGTCCGCACGCACTACAGGTTGGCTAAGGATGCCCTGCTGGCAGGCAAGCACGTTCTGGTTGAGAAGCCGATGACCAAGACCTCGCAGGGGGCGAGAGAATTGATCGAGATTGCGGCTGAATGCGGCCTGACTCTGATGGTTGACCATACGTTTCTTTTCACGGGCGCCGTCGAGAAGATCATCGAGGTAACCTCTGGCCCCGATTTTGGTGACTTTTACTACATTGACAGCGTGCGGATCAATCTGGGCTTGTTCCAGCACGACGCCGATGTTGTCTGGGACCTGGCGCCACATGACTTGAGCATTGTGAACCGTGTCCTCAAGGCCAAGCCGAAAGTGGTCCGTGCGGTGGGATATAGCCATACCGAAAGCGGCGTGGCCGACATGGCTTACATCCACATCAAGTATGGCGACAGGCTGAATGCCACGTTTCACGTCAACTGGCTTTCCCCGACAAAAGTGCGCCGAATGATCGTCGCGGGCTCCAAGAAAATGATCTTATGGGATGACCTTGAAGCCGCCGAAAAAATAAGGGTGTACGACAAGGGCATCGAAACTCAGACCATCGGGATCGAAGACCAGCGCCGATTCCAGGTTGGATATCGGATCGGCGACGTCTGGATGCCGCGAATTGACCAGACCGAGGCTCTTCAGAAGGTGGCCCGACATTTTGTCGACTGCTGTCGCAACGGGACGAAACCGATATGCTCGGACGAAGACGGTCTGGACGTAGTCCTTGCTCTTGAGGCCAGCGATCTAAGCCTGACCCACGATGGCCGCCCAGCGGTGATTACAGACAAGGGCCCGGCCCTGATTTAGCGCGCCGGGAGAACCACTTATGGCAGCAGACTGCCCCGTCCCGTCAGATCCTACCGTGCGGATCGCTCCCGATGTGAGACTGGGGAAGAACGTACGACTCTTCGCCTTCGTGAATCTATACGGCTGCACCGTAGGCGACAACACCCGCATCGGCGCTTTCGTTGAGATCCAAAAGAACGCGACGGTGGGGCGATCTTGCAAGATATCCAGCCACACGTTCGTCTGCGAGGGCGTCCACATAGAAGACCACTGTTTCATCGGTCACGGCGTCATGTTTATCAACGATCTTTACCCGCGCGCCACGCGGGAGAACGGCGTGCCGCAGAGCGAGTCGGACTGGAAGGTGGTGCCTACCCGCGTCAAGCGTGGGGCCTCGGTCGGGTCCAACGCAACGATCCTCTGCGGAGTAACGATCGGCGAGGGCGCCATCGTGGGCGCAGGAGCCGTCGTCACCAAGGACGTGCCGGCTCGCACGATCGTGGCCGGGAACCCGGCGCGGGTGATCAGGCGACTATCAGACGCGCAACCTGCAACGAGGGGAAGGTCAGAGTCATGAGCGTACTTGCCAAGATCCCGCTGGTGGATCTCAAGACCCAATATATGCAGATCCGGGATGAGATTCACGAGGCTCTCGACCGCGTGATGGACAGCGCCGCCTTCATCCAGGGGGCCGCAGTCAGGAACTTCGAGGAGGCGTTTGCCGCCCATCACGGCACGAAGCATTGCGTGGCCACTTCGTGCGGCACGAGCGCCCTGCACGTCGCGCTGATGGCACTGGGGGTCCGGCCCGGCGATGAGGTCATTGTGCCGGTCAATACCTTTATCGCCACTGCCGAGGCAGTCAGCCACAGCGGGGCGCAGCCGGGTTTTGTGGACATGTTCGAGAACGACTACTGCATTGACCCAGCGAAGATTGAGCAGGCCATCACACCCCGCACCAAGGTCATCATCCCTGTGCACCTCTATGGACAACCGGCGGAGTTGGACGAGATTATCAGTATCGCCCGGAAGCACGGTCTTGCGGTGCTGGAGGATTGTGCCCAAGCCCACGACGCGGAGTACAAGGGCCGGAAGGTTGGAACATTCGGCCAGGCCGCCGCATTCAGTTTCTATCCGGCCAAGAACCTCGGCGCCTACGGGGAGGGCGGGGCCATCTTGACGAATGACGACGAGATTGCTCGCGTTGCCCGGATGCTCCGCGACCACGGCTCCGCCGCGCGATACCACCACGACTTCGTGGGATATAATTACCGGATGCACGGGTTCCAGGGGGCGGTGCTGGGCGTCAAGTTGAAGTATCTCACCCAATGGACGGAGGGTCGGCGGCGCGCGGCCGCCACGTATCGCCAAGCGCTCAGGAACCTGCCGGTCGGGCTGCCCAGCGAGAAGGCCCATGTGCGTCACGTCTATCACCTGTTCGTTGTGCGCGTGAAGGACCGGGCGAAGGTCATGAACGCGCTGCTTCAGAAGGGGGTCGAATGCGGTATTCACTACCCGATTCCCCTGCATCTGAGCGGCGCGTACGCACCTCTCGGGTATAAGAAGGGAGACTTTCCGGTTGCCGTGGCCGCCGCCGCCGAGATTCTCTCGCTTCCAATGTACCCGGAATTGACTGATGGTATCATAGAGTATGTCACCGAGGCGCTCCGGCCGGCCTTGTGATTCGGAAAGGTGGGCAGGAGGCCCGCAATGGCGGAAGAGGTGGTCCGCCCATGACGAATGCAACGCCCGCTGCCGAAAGCGATTCTC
>VGYT01000203.1 GCA_016872895.1 Planctomycetota bacterium | reverse complement strand
CCACGGACGCGTCCCCGGCGCCCTGCGCCTGGGGCGCCTCGAGGCGCTCCAGGATGGAGTTGACGTCCTTGTCGGGGGGCAGGGCGGCCCCGGTTCCCTTGATGGTGACGGCGGCGGCCTCCTTTGGCCCGCGGCCGCCCAGGAACTGGTAGGCCACCACGCCGCCGCCCGCCAGCAGCAGGGCCAGGAGGATGATGACCTTCTTCTTGTCCTGGAACCCCGCGCCTCGCGGCCGGGCGCGGCCTTCGCGGTCCTGGGGCGGGGCGGGCTCCAGGCCGCTCTCCGACATGCGGAATGGCTCGTCTTCTCGTCTCATTTTGCTTTCTCGAAGAAGATGTCCATGAGAAGTTCCGCCTGCACGACGCCTTCCTTCAGCGGCGACTTGGCAATCTGGACCTGGCGGATTTTGGTGAGTCGCGGCAGGCGCTCCAGGCCGAGCAGGAACTCGTAGAAACCTTCAAACGGACCCTCCAGGGTCAGCGTGATGGTCTGAAAACTGTATTGCGCCTGAGTCTCGAAGGCGGCGGTGCGGACGCTTCGCGGCGTGAGGGACTTGGCCTCGGCGATGACCCAGACTTCGCGCAGGATGACGTCCACCTCGCGCTCCTGGGGCAGGCGGTTCTCGAAGAACGCCAGCGCCCCTTCGAGGCGGGCGACTTCCTGTCGCAGGTCGTTGATGCGGCGGGCGACGCGCTCCAGTTTGACGAGTTGGGCATGGCGGGCCTCGATGGCCGCGCCGTCGGCCTCCGTCTGGCGCAGCATCGGAACCACCAGGAAATATGCCGCCGCCGTGGCGGCAACCGCCACGCACGCCAGGGTCAGCAAGACTTGCGTCGAGCCTTTCATGAGTCACCTTTCGCCGCCGGAGCATGCAGGCCGGGGTACAATACCGGCATGCCTGCCTCCCCGGCGGGACGTTCCGCACGCGCGGGCAGCACGGGGATTTCATCCCGGCCGGGATGCGCCGGGGCAGGGGGGGCGGCGGGCGGCGTGCTTTCGCTTGCGAAAGCATGCGCCTGGCCGGCGGCGGGCATGCCCTCGTGACGGTGCGAAATTGCGGGTGCTGCGGTGGCGATGGGGGTCGGCGCGGCGCCGCCGTCGCCGGTCGGGCCGAGCACCTTCTCGGCGTCGAGGCCCAGGCGGAGCGACAACTGGAACTTGCGCATCATCACGCCTTCCTTGTACGGAAACTCTTCCGAGAACACCAGGTCGACGTCGCGGAAAAGGGGGTCCTGCGTCAGGCGGTTGATGTACTCGGCCACTTCCACGTCGGTGGGCGCCAGGCCGTCGATGCGGAAGGTCCACTGCTTGACCTTGACCATGCCGACCCTGGTCTTCTTGCTGCTGCGCTTGCCGGAAGCGGTCTTGGCGGCGGGTGCGGCCGCGCCGCCGGCGGCCGCGGCGCCGTCGGTCGGTTTGCGGGCGGACGTGTCGGCGGCCGCTGCGGCGGCCGATGCGCCCGCCGCCAGCGCCGCCGGCGAGTTCACCGGCACTTCCACTTCTTCCGCCCGCAGGACGATGCCCATGAGGGCGGTCTTCGGCGGCAGGTAGTTGGTGAGGCGGGCCAGCAGGTGGCTCCGCGGGACGCGCTCCAGCAGGGCGCTGGAGAGTTCCACCTTGTGCATGAGGCCGGCCTTGCGCTCCTCCAGTTGGGCCAGTTGGCCGATCTGCTGGCTGGCCTCGCGGTACTGCTGGTCCACCAGGAGCCGCATGGCCGCCATGCCGAGCATGCTGACGAACACCAGGCCGACGGCCAGGCCGATGCCCAGGACGGAGACGCCGCCGAGGATAAGGCACGCGATGGTCGCGCGGCGGCGGCTTCGGCGCTGCTGGTAATCGTTCGGCAGAAAGTTGATGACTTTCAGCATGGCGTCCTCGGTGGCCCTTTCTTTATTGGGCCGAGAAGAGGCTGAGGCCGGCGGCCGCCGCCAGTTCCGGCTCCGGCTCGCCGCGGCCCGTCTTGTGGGTCATGGCGTCGATGGGGCTGCCGACCTCGCAGGCCACGCCCGCGTGCGCCCCGATGACGCGCACCAGGGCGCGGTCGCGCGCTTCCGGGCCGACGAAGATCAGCCGGTCGATGTGCGCCCCGCGCGCGAGCGACGCATGGTAGCGCATGCACGATTCGATCTCATCCACGATGTGGTCCAGGCTGGACCGCACGCTGTTGTAGGTCTCGACGGCTTCCGGGGCGGCCGTGGCCGCCCCGCGCCAGCGGGCCCGCATGGCCGCCGCCTCGGCGACCGGCACGCCCCTGGCCTGCGCGATGGGTTCCAGGAGGCTGTCGATGCCCAGTTCCACGCCCTTGACGAAGGTCATCTCCTGGCCGCGCGTAATGGCCACGTGCGTGGCGTGGGCGCCCAGGAACACGATCATCAGGGCGGGCGGGCCTTCTGGCGGCGGCGTTCCGTGCGATGCTGCGAACATGTATGGATAACACATGGCACACGGCTCGACGCCGACGCCGATGACCCTCAGGCCCAGTCGCGACGCCGCCGCCACCTGCGCCTCGATCGCCGCGCGCCGGGCCGCCAGCACGATGACGTCCTGCTTCGTCTCGTTGTTCTCCGAGACGGTCCCGGCCACGATGTGCCGGATGACGGCTTCGCGCGGGTCGAACGGCAGTTTGCCCTGGAGTTCGGGCCCGAGGCCCGCGTTGAGTTCCTCCGGCTGCATGGGCGGGACGCGCACGTGCTGGATGACCAGGTGCTCCGCGGGCAGGCTGATGACCGCCTCGGTGCCGCGGAAGCCGTTGGCAAGGATCCTCTCGCGGACGAACTGTCGGGCCTCTTCGTAACGGGCGTCGCCGATCTGGTCTGGCGAGCGGCCGTCGTGGATGTCGGGGACGACCGTGTCGGCGGGGGGGACGGACTCAAACCGCTTCGCGGCCTTCGAGACCATTTCCACGCCGCCGTCGGTCTGCTCCAACTGAACCATGTGGACGGCATCGGCATTCAGGTGGATGCCGATGGGCAAGAGCGTGCGTTTTCCGCGCGACATTATCGCTCCTTTGCGGGGCCGCTTTGCGCCGCCAGGCGCCCCGATAAGGGTGAAGCATGCCCCGACTATACAACTTACGCCTGACGGGCAGGCGGTCAAACGGCGGCCGGCAGCGGATCAATCGCCGCCCGCCGTCGCCCGGCCGGCCATCATAACTCCTTGTTTGACAATGCTTTACGGGTGCAAGAGTCGGCGCCGGATACGGGGGGCCCGCGGCGGGGGCCGTAGGGGATGTGCAGCACAGCGGTGGATTTCGGGCGATTTTCGGCCGCCACCGGGCACTCATCCGGACCTGCGGCGGGTGCTGCCGATGGTCCCTTGGCGCAGCATGGGGGCCGGTCTGCGGCCGGTTCGCCTCCTTAGTTTTCGGCATACCCGCGGCGGCGGCTTCAGTGCTTTTTTGTGTTGATTGGCTGCCGGGCAGTTGCTAGGCTGTCGCCGAGTTGACGGGGTCCAGTGGATTTGCTTTGGGAAGGAGTCGGCTTATGCAAGTCAAACTCCACCTCGTGAAAGGCAATCCGCAGGGCAAACAGGTGGAGGTGCCCCAGGGAACGCTGACCATCGGCCGGGCCGAGGACAGCGACCTGATCATCGCGTCCACGCGCGTGTCGCGCCACCACTGCGAAATCCTTAACGAGGCCAACCGCATCATCATACGCGACAAGGGCAGCGGCAACGGGACGCTTGTCAACGGCGACAAGGTCCAGGAACGGGTGCTGGCGCCGGGCGACGAGGTCCAGGTCGGGCCGCTGACGTTCTGCGTGGAGATCGACGGCAATCGCGAGCGTCCGGCCGCCGCCGCGCCGCCCGCCAGGGCCGCTGCGCCGCCCGCCGCCAGGCCCGCGGCGCCGGCCAAGCCGGCCCCGGCCAAAGCGGCCCCGGCCGCCAGGCCGGCTGCGGCTGCACCCAGGCCGCAGCCGAAGCCGGCAGCCAGGCCGGGTCCCGCGCCGCCTCCGGCCAAGCGGGGATCGCCCGCCGACATCCTGGCCAGCCTGGAGCGCATGGCCGGTCCGCCCAAGAAACCCGTCGGCAAACCGCCGGCAGGTCAACCGCCGAAGCCGCCCGCGGGTCAGCAGAAAAAAGGCGGCGACGTGCTTCAAATCTCAGACGAGGACCTCCTCGACTCCGATAAGTAACTGTCGCGCACAACGCCCCGGCACGGCCCGCCATGGGCGGGACAACTGGCGCGCCGAGTCCGAACGCGGCGCGCCTTGTTTCTGCGCCGTGTTCCACCGATGCGCCGAGGGGCCGGGGCCGCCCACAAAGAAAGCCCGGCCGAATGAAGATACGGCAGCGGAACGGGCACGCATGACGACGGCGCTCCGTTTCGGCGCGCCGCCGCTGAAACAACCCCGGAATTGCTGCGGTGGGTGCGCGGGAGACGGGGAATCGGTGCGGAGACGAGCATGAAGCGGCGCGAGTGGCTGAAGGCGGCGGCAGCGGCAGCAGCCGCGCTTCTTCTGGCGACGGCCCCGCGGGCGGAGGACGCCGCGCCCGCCCCTGCGGCGAAGGAGACGGCCCCCGCCCAGCGGATAAAGTGGCGGCCGGACGTGGCGCCGGGCGACAATCCGGCCGTCGATCTGGAACTGGACCCCCGGAGCAGGCTCGCGCTGGCGGCCGTCAGCCTCAACGGCGCGGCCGGGCGATTCCTCCTGGCCACGGGCGCCGTGCATACGGTGGTCACGCCCGACTTCGCGGCCAAGGTCGGCATCGACCGCACGGCGGTCTCCGTCCCCGTGACCGGCGGCGCCCCCGGCGCGCAGGCGAAGATCGCGCGGGTCCAGTCGCTCAAGGTGGGCGCGACGGACTTTACGAACTTCGACGTGCGCATCATGGCGCTCGACGATCTGGCCAGGCACCTGGAACGCCCCGCCGACGGGGTCCTGGCCGCCAACGTCCTCCTGGCCGCGCCCGTGACGCTCGACTACAGCGGCAAGCGCCTCGTCTTCGGGCGGCCGGCGGATCTTTCGGGCCGAAAGGAACTGCCGGCGGAGGTCTCCTCCAACCGACTCGTGGTCCAGGCCACGCTCGACGGAGAGAAGGCGGAGTTCGTGGTCGACACAGGCGCCAATTTCTCGATTGTCGCAAGGTCCGCCTGGCAGGGCAAGACCGAGCCGGGGCCGGCCCAGGGGGCCGAGTTCGCCGTGCCGCAGAACCTTACGCTGGGCGGCCTGGCGTTCGAGAACATGAAGTTCGTGGTGGGCGCCCGCAACCTGCTCGGCGTGGACTTCTTCCGGCGGGGCGAGGTCGTTCTGGACGTGACAAACAAGAAATTGTACGTCCTGCCGCAGGCGCTTACCGAGGCGGGCAGGCCGACGCCGCCGGCGGGGCCCGCTCCCGCGACGGCCGCCGGCGGGCCGCCGGACAAACCTCCGGGCCAGGCCGAACCGCCGCCGGTGCAGCCGCCCGCTGCGCCGGCCAAGCCGCTGCCCCCGGCCCTGGAGAAGCAGGTCGCCGATTTCCAGGTGCGGCTGGTGGCGCTCCAGGAGGAGGAGTTCAAGACGGTGATGGGCGTCATCGAGACCCAGCGGAAGGCCGTGGATGCCCTCGGCATCCCGGCGGAGACGGCCGCCGAGGACCTCGCCCTCCAGCGCCGCAGCACCAAGCCGCTGCGCGACTACAAGGCTCTGCTGACCGGCCTGGTGCAGCAACTCCAGGCGCTGGACGGCAAGTTCGCGTCGCTCATGCGGCAGATCCGCACGGCGGAGGCCGACCGCCGAACCGCCGAAGCCAGGCCGCGCCTTGACGCCCTCATCGACAAAACGCTGACGCAGCGAAAGAACATCCAGGACAGGATCGCCGATCTCTGGGAGAAGGCGGGCGACTACCCGGCGGCCATCGCGATCTACGAGGCCGAGTGCCAGGCGCTTACCGAGCGCAATCGCATTGCCGAGACGAGGGCCGTCAAGGAGAAACTGGCTGAGGCCTGCTACAAGGCGCGCGATTACCCCAAGGCCCTCGTCACCTACAAGGGCATCTACGACGCCATCCCGCAGAACGAGCGCGGCCGCAACGTCAACCTGATGTTCCGACTGGCGCTGATGTACGAGAGGACGGGCGACCTCCGCAACGCGCTCGACATCTATCGCGAGGCCCAGAAGAACATACCGCCGGGGGCGACGGTCACCGGCCTCGCCGAAAAAATCACTTCGCTCGAAAGCCGCGTCGGCACTCCCGCAGAATCCTCGTCCAACCCGTCGTCCCGCGCCCGGTGAGCATAGTCTCCAAGAACAGGCCGCTTTCGCACGCCTCGCGCAACATAATACTGATTATCGGACCTTCCGGGCCGGGCGGGTCGGGCTGCTGCGCGGCTTGGCTCATGGCGGGGCGGTCTCCTGCCGAAGGCGAAGCGGGCGGTGCGCCCGCGGAAGGTCAGACTGGCCGCCGCTGTACGTGGCAGAAGGCTGGATCCGTAGGTCAGCACGGGTCTGGCGCAGTCGGCCAGGGCGGCCAGTTTTTTTCGCGTTCTCGCTGGACGGCCACGTATGCATATTTTTGCATCCATGCTGACCGATCTCATTCTCGCCCCGCTCCGGCGTCGCTGTCAAGAAAAAAATCCGCCCCGGGCCCCCGGGGCGGCCTGCCTGAAGGCGCAAACCGCGCAGCGGACGCGACTTACGGCCGCCCGCCCGGCGGAAAAAATTCGCGTTTTTTCGGCGGGTCGTCGCGCGGCGGGCGGGGATCGGGGAACGGGTGATACCCGGGGCACCGCGCGTTGGCGGCGTCGGGCGTGCACATCGGGCAGCGGCCCCAGTCGGCCGGGGGCTCCCAGGGCCCCCCGCGTATCACCTGGTGGACGCAGCACGTCAGGACGGCGCCCGCGAGGGGTCGTCCAGGGAGCCGCGGAGCGCCCTGGCGACTCGCGGCGGGACCGTGAAGTCCAGGCGCCGCGGCCGGCCCGCGTGGATGATGGCCAGGCTCGCGCGCAGCGCCCCGCCGGGCGTCCGCCAGAGGCGGGCGTTGTTCGCCGGGGTCGGCTCCGCCGGCAGGCGCGGCAGGACCTCCGTCCGCGCGCTCATGGGCGTCTCCGGGCGGGCCGCGCGTCACGCGCCCGCGATCTGCCCCACGAGGCGCACGAGATCGTCGAGGACGCGCAGGGCGGCGGCGGCCCGGTCCGTGTCCAGAACGCCCTGGAGGCGGGCCTCCTCGATCTCGCGCCTGAGGTCCTGGAGTTGTCCGACGCGCGTAGGAAAATGGCTCGGAGGCCGCCCGGCGCTATCCTGCGGCCCCGTGTAGATGGGCGGCAGCGGGTTCGACTCGCCGGGCGGCCCGGCGGAGGAGGCGTTTCGGTCGCTCGTTGTCAAGGGTTGCGGCTGGGGGTCGTCGCTCATGGGATCTCCTTTCGTCTGGCGATGCTGGCCTCGATCCAGGCGCTCGCGCGCTCGCGGAGCTCCTCGGTCGTAGCGTACCGTCGCTGCTCCATGTCGGCCATCTGTGCCGCGAGTTCGCGCATCCATTGCAGAACGCTTCGCATGTTGGCGTACCGCTCCCCCTCGTTCTTTCGCTCGGCCGCCAGGGATGCGACCTGGGCGGCGTACTTTTCGAGGGCCGGCGCGAGGGCCTCGCCGGCATCCTTCGACGTGACGGCCTTGCCCTTGAGGGCGGGGTCGGCCGCGATCCTGGCCACGTAGTCGGCCAGCGTCTCGGCCAGGGCCGCCCGCTGGCCGGCCTCGGCCCTGTCGAAGTCGCCGGTGGCCGCCGCGTGATATTCGTCGGTCCCCGTCTCGATCTCCGTCACGCCGCGGGCGACGCCCTGGGCGGCCTTGAGGGCGAAGTCGTGGCCGCCCATGCACCCGCCCATCAGCACCGCGGCCGCCAGGCCGAGCAGCAGGAGCGCGGCCGGCGGCGCTCGGCCCGCCCGCTTCGCCCCCGCGTCCTCCAACGCGATCCCGCCGATGACGGCCAGACCCGCCCCGACGATGGCGGCCACGACGGCCGTCACTTGGTCGGGCGCAAGGTCGAGGGCCGGCGCGATCCACGTGGTGAAAACGGCGGTCAGGAGGACCGTCAGGCCGCCGATCCAGACCTTGCGGCTGCGGTACAGCACTTTGGCGATGTGGAGCATGTGTCGTCTCCTCCGCCCCCCGCTCATCCCGGTTTCAGTGCCTGGGCAAGGACCGCCGCCCACGCGAGCAGCGCGGTCACGCCGATGAGCAGCCAGGCGAGCCAATCCTGCACCACCGGCTTGAAGAACGCCCACACGCCGCGCTCGCACCCGCGTTCCTGGCAGCGGACCCGGATCTGCGCCACCTCGGTCTCGGCCGCCTGGACGCGGACCTTGAGGGCCTGGGGGCCCTCGTAGAGGGTGCTCTGGTGATCGTCGACCGTCCGCTGGAGCGCCTCGTGCCCCTTCTCGTGGACGGCCATCTGCCGCTCGATGCGGCCGACGGCCGCCATGATGTGGTCGAGTTTTTCGGTGTCGTTCACGCCGCGCCCTTCGTGGCGGCCCCGCCCGGGGCGAACGGGTGGAACACGGCCGCGCCCGCCCCGTTGCCTCCGCCGTCCGTGCAGCCGCACCAGGTCCGCAGGCCCAGCGCGGCGGGCATGTTGGAGACCGTAAAGACCTTGCCCGCGCCGTTGGAAAAAATGTCTGCCGCCTCGTTCTCGACGCTCCTCGCCCCTGCCCCGCTTATGAGAAGGTCTGCCTCGGCGAAGATGGCGGCTCGGCCGAGGTCTGCCGCCAGCCCGACCAGGAGCAAATCCGTTTGCAGGCGCAGCGAGGCGGATCCCAGCGCCAGCCCGGGGCCGGCCAGGTTTCCCGCCGAGGCCAGGACGTATCGCGTGCAGGCCCAGACGTCGTTCGCCAGGACGGCGCTGTTCTCCGGCGCCGACCAGTAAAACTTGTATCCGTTGAAACTGGACGGGCTTTGCGCGACCCCGGACCAGGCGACGATTTCGCTGTCCAGGGCGAGCCTCGCGCTCGCGTCCGGCAGGCGCACCCTCCCGTGGGCCTGGGCGCTGCCAGGCGACGATGTCGTTCCGAGGGCGACTTGGCTGGCGGCCGTGCCCCAATCGGCTGCGCCGCCCGTCCAGAACTGCCTGTACCACTGGGGCTGCCCGTAAAGATTTCCGACCGACAGCATCGCCAGGTAGGCGGCGCTGAGGGTCGCGCCTTTGGCCCACGTGATTGCGATCTCGGTCTTCAGGGC
>VGYT01000202.1 GCA_016872895.1 Planctomycetota bacterium | reverse complement strand
AGCCTTGCCGCCCTGGAGCGGGGCGCACGGGAACACCCACACGCCCCCCTTTGCCGCAAGGCGCGTCGCGGCGGCGTCGGCCTCGTTGCGCTGGTCGCCGGAAGCCCCTTCGCACGTGGCGTCGAACAGGCGGACGGTGAACTTCTTCCCGCCGGTCTCAACCTCAAGCGTATCGCCGCCCTGCGGCGTGCAGGCCGAGGCCAGGAACGCCGGCGCCGCCGGGGCCGGACCCTTGTTCGACGTGCCCGACAGGTCGAAGGGCGAGAGCGACGCCGGCGCCGGCTCCGTCCGGCGCTGTGCGTACCCCGCCCGGATGAGGACGGCCGACAGCCACCCCTTCTCGGTCCACACGTCGGCCCACACCTCGTCCGTCGTGGGACCCTTGTTCTGTCCGGCCGGGAAGACCCAGAAGGGCGCCCCCTCCAGGAGGTTGGTGGCCACGGCGGCGGCCTGCTTGGCGGCGGCCTCGCCGAGGGGCTGGCAGTCGGCGTCGATGAGGCGCACGCGGAAAGACTTCCCCTCGCTCGGACTGAAGACGAACGAGTCGCCCTGGATGTCGCGCACACGGCTGGGACTCTGCGTGTGAAACGCCGGCGGCGCGGGGACCGGCCCTCCCGCCGCCTGCGCCCAGGCCGACGCGGGCCACGCGCCCGCCGCCGCGAGGAGGCCCGCCGCAACACACAACAGCAGCGGCCACGCCGCAGCGCGCAGAGACCCCCTGCCGACGCATACGCTTGTAGGGTTCATGCAGAGTCCTCCCGATTTCCCTGCCACGTCGGCCCGTCCCGGAGATGTCGTAGGGACGGACCCGCGGCCCGGCGCCAACCTGGCCGCGCGGTCTTCGCCGGACTGCTGAATCTTACACTCTCAACCCTTATACGAGCAAGCCCCTTCCGCCGCCAAGACAAACGGTCGGAAGGCATCAGGAATTGCATGGCCCGGCCCGAACCGCTACACTGTGCGCCAGGCGTTGCGCAGCAGGCGGGGGAAACCATGCAGCGGCAGGCGCTGGCGATCGTTGCGGTGCTCCTGGCCGGGGCCGCGGCCGCGCTGGCGCTGAGCGTCTTCGGCACAGGCCTCGGCAGCACTCCGCACGCCGCAGCCGCAGCGGCCGCCGAGGGCGCAGCGCCGGCCGGCGCCGGCCCGGCCGCGGGCGGCGCGACGGCGCCCGACCCGCTCGCCGAAACGTGGCGCCTGCTGGCCGCGCCCGTCCGCATCGACTGCCGCGATGCGCCCTTGCCGCGTTTCCTGGCCGACCTCCAGCGGCAGGCGCCGGGCCTGAAGATCGCCGTTGACGCAGATGTTCCCAAGGACGAGCGGGACTTCGCCTCCCGCACCATCACTCTGTCCGTCGAGCGCGTTCCCGTGTGCGAAGTGCTCGACCTTGTGCTGCCCCCCACCGTCGTGTGGGAAGCGCGGCCGACAGGCGTCAGGATTCGCAGCGCGCTGAGCCAGTATAGGGAGCAGGCCGTCGCGGTGTTTCCCGTCCGGCGGCTGCTCGCGCGGCTGATGCGCGCCGGCGCGGACCCAAGCGCGGCGGCCGAGGAGTTGCCTGCCGTCGTCATGCGGCAAGTTAACTGCCAGGCCGACCCGCGCGTCGCCCCCTGGATGGACGAAGGGGGCGAGGCCCAGGTCGCGATTGCTCGCGGCGACCTGGTCATCCGCCAGACGCGCGCGGGCCACCACGCGGCCGCCCGCCTGCTTGACATGCTCTGCCGCGCGATGGGCGCGGCGTACGAGGGTCCGCCCCCGCCGCCGGCGCCGGCATCGCGGCCGGACTGCCGCCAGGCCCTCGACGACGTTCGCCGCATGCTGAAGCAGCCGCTGGACCTGGACCTTGAGTTCGCAAGCACCGACAACGCATTTGCATACATCCGCGAATGCTGCCCGGGCCTGTCGCTGGTGGTGGACGCCGACCTGGCGAATTTCGGCATCGACCTCTCGGCCCGCACGCTGTGCGTCAAGGCCAAGGCGCTGCCGGCCGAGGCGGCCCTGCGCCTCTGCATGGGCGACGACCTGGCGTACGAGGTCCGCCCCGGCTACGTCTTCGTGACCGCACGCGACAACCTGTGGCGAAGACTCTCCGTGACCATCTACCCCACGGCCGACCTGTGCCGCGGGTGGGCCGGGTGGACGGCCGACTACTCGGGAAACCAGGAAGTCATTGCCTTACTCCAGCGCATGGTGAACTATGAAGACGACCCCGACGTCGCCCCGTGGTCCGACGAGGGCGGCCCGGCCGCCGCCGAGTATCTCGGCGACCTGCTCATCATCAACCAGACGGAGGCCGCCCACCGGCAGGCGGCCCAGTTGCTCGCGCACCTTAGGACGGCCGCAGCCCTGGCGCTGGAACTGCCCGACAGGCCGCGGGCGCCCGTCCCGTGCGTGGCGGTCCCGCCCCCGCCGGCGCACCCGGGCCTTGCCGCCACGTACGCGGCCCTGGAGACCCGCATTGACGTGGACTTTAGCGATACGCCCGTCATGAAGGCTATCGAGACGATTGCCGAGCGCCCGCCGCGACTGAACATCGCTCTGCGCTACGCCACCGGGCCGCGCGGCACGGTTACCATCAAGCGCCAGGGCGTGACGCGCAAGGCCCTGCTGGAAGAGTTGTTCGGCACGCCTGGAGCCTTCTGCGAGGCGCACCCCGCATACGTTGTCGTCACGTTGTTCCAGCGACCGCGCCTGTCGGTGCAGACGCAGACGCTGCAACTGGTGATTTACCCCGCTCTGGACCTGCTGCGCGCGGATGCGGCCGGCGGCGGCGCCGCGGAGGGCCTGGCCCAGGCGGTCCAGGCCCGCGTCAACCACGCCGACGACGAAGCGGTTGCCGAGTGGGCGGACGAAGGCGGCCCGGCGTCGGCAGAAACGGTCGTCGGCACGCTCGTCGTCCGGCAGACGCCGCACGCGCACCGAAAGATTAACGCCCTGCTCCAGGCCCTGCGCCTGCGGGCCCGCGGCGGATTTCAACTTCCTTGACCAGGGCCGTCTGCCCCTCGGCGTCAAGTTGGACGATGAACGTCTCGTGCTTCTCGCCCGGCCGGCCGAAATCGGTAAACACGTCCACGCGCACGAAGACCTGGCTGAAGAGCCTCGGCCCGCTGCCGTCAAACTGGACCTCAATGCGGTACTTGCCGTCCATCGCCCGCCGCAGGGTGTACTCTTCCGGCCCGCCCCCTCTACAGGAGTCCAGCCACACCTGGCCGCCGATGGTCGTGGCGGCGTGCAGGTGGCCGATGCACTTCTCGCCCGACGGCTCGGTAACGATGAGGCTGACGTCGGCCTGGAGGGCGTCCCACGTGGCCACGACACGCAGGTCGGCATCCAGGTTGCGAACGAGGCGGCGGTCCAGGGCCAGGCGCTTGCGCGCATCTGCGCTCACCCGGGGCAGCAGGCGGTTCAGGTCCACAAGGGCCGTGATGTCCGGCACATAGGCCCCGTACGGGCCGCTGGGGCATCCGCCCATCGCCAACATGGCCAGGAGTTCCACGGCCCGGTCGTACTTGCCCTGCGCTGCCAGCGTCATGGCCAGGTCGTGGGAGCACGCAGGTAACCACGGCCGCATGGTCTGTGCTTCCTGAAGCGCAACGGCCGCAAGGTCGGGCATGCCCAGTTCCAGCAGCCGGTAGCCCATCGTGCGCATCGGCCCCACCAGGCCCACTTCCGACAGGTTCGAGAGGACCTGCATGCCGCGCTCTCGCTCGCCCCGGCGCAGGAAAAAGTCCGCGCAGTCCGCGTAGAAGAACGGGGATGCGGCGTTCCGGCGGCGCTCGGCCATGTATGCGGCCCAGACCTCGCCGGGCTGGGCGGAGGCCAGCGCACGCAGCCAGCCCGTCTCCGGGTCCCACAAGCGGAAGTTCGACGGGGGCACCTCGGCGAAATCCGCGCCGCGCTTGCCGGGCTCATACGTGAGGCCGGCGGCCGGCCGCGCAGGAAGGCCCGCGGCCGCCCCGGCCGGGACCGCAGCGGGCCACAGATCTTCCATCACCTCGGGTACCTCAGGAACCACCGCCAGGTCGGTCACAGGGTAATCCGCCACGGGCAGCACGCCCGGCTTCTGGCCGGGGCGGGCGATGAAGGCGGCGGCAGCGCCTTCCTCCGCTCCGCCGGCAGCCTGAAGGACCGTGCTGACCTCGAACCGCGGGCGGCCTGCGCCCCCGAAGCGGCCGCCTGCCCCGCCGAACAGCCCGCCCCCGCCGCCGAAGAGCCCCGCGCTGCCGAATCGCGACCCCCCCACGCCCTCCGACCAGGCGTAGTTCCGCATCGCCCGGTCCCCCGCGCCGCCCGGGCAAACGATGTCGTCTTCCTTCTGCTCATAGCGGAAGCCCGGCGGATACGTATGTTCTTCTTCCCATAACCCGATGCGATAATACCACGGGACCAGGATCCAGCGCACCCGCTCGGCCATCTCCTCCGGCGTGGGCTGGGCGGGCTCGGCCGCCTGCGGCTGCGGCTCAGGTTGCTCCTGCGGCTCTTCCCTGAACCGGCCGGCGGCGGCCTCGTCGTACGCCTTGCGCATCTCGGGCAGCGTCTCCGGCGGCCGGATGCGGTACTGAAGGTGCTGCTGAAGGTTCTCAAGCACGATGAGCGACGTGTAAGGCGTAACCACGCCGTACCGCTTGCCGATGCTTGCAATCACCCACTCCTCGTGCTGCGGCGCGGCCAGGAGGTCGGCCGCCTTGTGCCGCGCCCAGACGAACCGAAGGAGCGTCCCCTGCGGGGCGTCGGCGGCCCGGATGCGCAGGAGGGCCTCGCGCACGGCCGGGCCGGCCCAGCCGTATCGCACCGCCACCGGCGCCTCGTCGCCATCGGTGCGGCCGACGACGCCGATGCGGCCGCTCACGAACCGCGGCCGGCGGGGATACACCTCCGCTGCAAGACCGGCCTCCGGCGCACGCCCGGCCTCCGGCGCACGCCCGGCCCCCGCTGCGCGCCCGGCCTTCGCCTCCGCGCCCAGGAACCGGCAGAGGGGCCGGCCGATGCCCGCCACCACTTCTTCGTCGGTCAGGCGGTCAAGGTCCAGCACCGCCCCGCCCTCCCGGAACGCCAGCCAACGCAGGAAGGCCCTGTCGGGCCACGCGCCCGTCACGAGCACGTACAGCGGCGCGCCCAGGAGGGCGGGCGTCTCCCGGCCGAACGTAGAGATGCCGTCGGTAAACAGGATGTAGAAGTCGGGCGGCCCGGCCCCCGACGGCGGGGCGACGGCGGCAAGTTGCGTCCCGCCGTCGTACTCCACCGCGTCGATGGCCTCAAGGAGCGCCCCTGCCCGGCCGCCCTCAACCGTGAACCGCTGCGGCGGGGCCGCCGCGTGGCGGAAAACCACCAGGTCAACCGCCACCGGCTGCTGCTGCCGGGCGAAGTACGCCTCAAGCACCCGCCGCTCGCGGGCGTGGTCCTGCCCGGCCCGGGAGCCGCTGCCGTCCCAGAAGATGGTGATGCGGCGGGGCGGCGACGGTTCGCGAGCGCCGGCCTGGCCCCCGCCGGCGGGAGCATCGGCCTGCGGCGCAACGCGGGCGCAGAAATACACCTTGCCGTCGGGCCCGCGCTCGACGGCCACGTCGTGGCCGGCGTCGCGCGGCAGAAGAATGACGAGCGGCTCGGCGGGCGCGGCGTCGGACGCGGCCGCCTCGGCCACGTAGCCGCCCTCCTGCTTCGTGAACCTGAGGCCCGGCAGGGAACCGCCGACGATGCGCGGCTCGCCGCCGGGCCGGACGGCCTCGATGCGCACCCGCACCTCGCCGATCTTCTCCTTGAAGGAGAGCGGCAGTTGATAGCGCAGCCCGTCCGGCCCCTCGCCCAGTTCCGTAACGTAGCGCACGGCGATGGTGCGCGTGCCGCCGCGCGGAATGGGAAACACGCGGGCCCGGAACGTGTTGCCCTCGACCAGTTCAAGGAGGGCCGGGTCGGTCCGGCGGCGGACGATGGCCTCGTACGTCTGCCGCCCGTGCGCCTTATCCACGACGACCCCGTCCACCATCTTCCCCTCGATGTCCAGGGCGTAGCCGCACACCGTCGCCCCTTCCGGCAGGGGGAAGAACAGGTCGCCTTCCAGGTCGCGGTCGTGCGGGTTGCGGAAGGTCATGGTCATCTTCGTCTCGGCCAGGAAGCCGAGGATGCGGGCCTCGACCTCTACCCGCGCCAGGCGCAGCCGCGCGGACTGGTCTCCCTCCCCGACCACCAGCGCGGGCCCCGCCGCCTGGGCAAAGAGAGCCGCGGGAAAAGCCGTCGCAGCGGCCAGCGCAAACAGGACGGCAGCAAGGGTCTTCATGGGCAGGCCTCCCCGGCGGCCGGGCAGCGGCGCGCAGCCGCCGCTGTGTCGAGCCGCCGCGGCGAGTGACGGTCCCGTACAGGGGCATTATCCCGCAAAACGGCTGCCGCTGCAAGACCGGGCGCTCATCCTTCTTCGCCGCGCCGCGGGCGGCGATTGCGTGGGCGGCGATTGCGCGGGCGGCCGCTCAGCGGCCGGCGGCGCCCGCTATCCGCCTCCGATGCCGCGGATCCGCCGCAGGGCCGGCTCGCCCGAAAGATACACGTCGTTGCCGGCGAACGCGATGCGCCCGCCGCGCGGAACCTTGCCGAGGACCTCTACGGCGGCGTCCTTCGGGTCGATGCGGACCAGGCGGTTCTCGATGAAGGTCCATACGCGGCCGTCCGGCCCCAGGCGGAAGTCCCACGCCTCCTGCTGGTTCGAGCCGATGGCCGCGGGCAGCGGCCAGGGCAGCGTCCGCGCGAACTCCACGCTGCCGGTTGCGGCGTCGAAGCCGTACAGGATGCTCGATTTGCCCCCGGCCTCGGCGGGGTTCTCGGTCCAGCCCAGGACGCGGCTGCCGGCGACGCCCACGATGTGTCCCGCCCCCTTGGCGTCGGCCGCGGGCTCGGCCTCGCGCACGATGCGGCCGGCCTGCGTATCGAAGACGAAAAGTTTGCCCTGGCGCGGCTTGGGCTTTCCGAGCAGGGTGTCCTCAATGCGGCGCGTAGAGATAACGATATATCTTCCTCGGTCGGCCGCCGCCAGGTGCGTTACCTGGTAGTTGCTGAAGGCCTCCCAGAACCCGCCCGCCTTCTCGGTCTTCGGGTCGTACCACGCCAGGCCGCCGGCCGCGCCGTTGCGTATCCACTGGCCGCCGAAGTAGGCGCGGCCGTCGGCCCCCGCGGCCGCGCCGTACATCTTGTGCGTGCCGGCGTGCTCGCTCATGTAGAGCAGCCGGCGGGGGTTGCTTCGCGGGTCGGCGTCGTCGAGGGTCCTGCCGCCCGCCTCGCCGGCGCCGGCCGTCCAGGGCTTCTGCGGATCGTACACGTACAGCGGCGAATTCGGATATCCACTCATGTATATCTTGCCGCCAAGCACCGCCGTGGCGTAGTGGCTCAGGTGGCACTTGCCGAGGTGCTCTGCGCGGCCCCTGGCGGGGTCGAAGACGAAGTTGCCCTGGTACGCGCCGGCCGTGCCCAGCAGCCGGCCGTCGGGCAGTTCCGTCAGCCGGTAGATGGCCTGCGGGTACGTGGGCACCTGGTAGCGGAAGACCTTCCAGCCGAGGCTTTCAAGGCTCGCGTCCGCGGGCGGCCGGGCGGGCGCCGCCGCGCGGGCCTCGGGCGTGCGGTACCAGAGTTCGGCCCGGCCGTCGGGGCCGGGCTCGACCTTCGCCGGCGACACCTCCGGCCGCGGAGGCAGGTCCACCAGTTGCCTGGCCGGGCGCGGCTCGTCCCAGGGCGGCGGCTCGCGTGGGTCCTTGCGGACGACGGCCCTGCCCCCGCGGAGCCAGTAGTCGATCTTCTCGCCGCTCGTGCCGACGACCTTCCGGGCGCTCGCGGTGCAGCCGTAGCGGAACTGGCCCACGCCCAGCGTGCCGCCCACGCGCTCTGTCGTAAGCAGCGTTTCCCACTTTCCCGTGCCGCGGTCCACGGCCACCAGGTGCCACGGCACTTTGCCGCTGGATATGTAGATGTGGGTGTCGTCGGCGGCCACGCTGTAGGCCCAGCAGTCGCTCGGCTCGTGGCTGGGGCCGACGGGGCCGTAAAACGCGGTCTTGCCGGTGGCGGGGTCGATCTGGAGGGCGGCGGCGGCCTTCGACGGGTGCCCCCCGGCCATGTAGATCCTGCCGTCGGTGCCCAGCGTCATCGGGTGCGTCTCGCCCAGCAGGTCCTCCGGGACGGGCAGCGCCTGGAGCGCCAGTTCGTTGCGGGCCGGGTCGTAGATGCAGACCTGCTGGCGCAGCCTGGGGCCGAGTATTGATATGTAGAGTTTTCCGTCCGGCGCCGCAACGGCCGGGCACAGGTGGAAGTTCGGCCCCCGCTCCGTCTGCACCGTTTTCACCTGGCCGCTGCCCAGGTCCATGACGGCGATCGTGTTCGGCCCGCCGTACTGCGGGAAGTATATCTGAAGGAGGTCGTACGTCTTGCCGCCGGGGTTCGGGGCCCACAGGAGCATGCCCGCCCGCACCGAACTGACGGGCACGCCGAGTTCCTCCACCTTCAGGTCCGCCGCCCTCGCCAGGCGGTCGGCCAGGTCGGGCTGGTCGGCGGGTTTCCAGGCCCCGGCGGCAAGTGCGCCGGCCGGCAGCGCAAGGCCGGCGGCCAGGAGAAGCGTCGCAGCCGGCATGACTCGGCTCATGAGCGGCCTCCTTGGCGCAAAGGCGCCGCGGCTAATACGGCAGCGGCTCGTCGGCCGGGCGGGCCGGGGGCGCGGCGTAGTCGCGGCCGAAGCGCTTCTCCAGGTCGGCCTTCGACAGGATGAGGGCCGACGGACGCCCGTGCGGGCACGTGACGGCCAGGTCGCTCGCCTCGCGGCAGGCCAGGAGCGCCTCGATCTCCTCGCGCGCGAGCGGGTCGCCCGCCTTGACGGCCTCGCGGCAGGCGGCCACGTGGGCCAGTTTCTCCAGCACCTGGCGCGGCGACGGCGGCGCATCGGCGGCAAGCGCCCACGCAACCAAGTCTCGCAGAACCGCAGCCGGGTCCGCCCGCTCCAGGAGCGATGGAAATGCGTGGATGCCCACGGAGCGCGGACCCAGGGCCTCCGCCTCGATGCCCAGGCGCGCGAGGGCATCCCGGTGCTCCGCCAGCGCCGCCATCTCGCGGTCCGTCAGGTCGAGCGTCACGGGCAGCAGCAGCCGCTGGCCCTCCAGCGGCCCGGCAGCCAGGCGCGACATGATCTCCTCGAACAGGATGCGCTCGTGCAG
>VGYT01000201.1 GCA_016872895.1 Planctomycetota bacterium | reverse complement strand
GCCCGACGCGCCAGTTCCCGAACAACCTGTTTCAGGCTCTCCCACGGCACGACCCCCGCCGCCACAATCCTCACCAGGGGGGTACGATGTCTGGGGCGCTTCCCAAGCCGCCGGCGAATTGACCTTGACCACGCCGGAACGCCGCAATAGAATCACCCCGCTTTTTGCCCGCCGCGCGGCGCGCCGGGGGCCGGCGAACCTGGGGAGGACGGAGCGAGCATGCTCAAGGAGATTCGCATCCACGGCCGCGGCGGCCAGGGCAGCGTGACGGCCGCCGAGGTCCTGGCCAAGGCCGCCTTCCGCGACGGCCTGATGAGCCAGGCGTTTCCGGCCTTCGGGTCGGAACGCATGGGCGCCCCCGTGCGGGCCTTCTGCCGCCTGTCGGACCGGCCCGTCCGCACCCGCGCCGAGGTCCACCAGCCGGACTTCTGCATCGTCCAGGACCCGACGCTGCTTGAGACCGTCAACGTGTTCGAGGGCCTGAAGCCCGGCGGCGTGGTCATCCTCAATTCCGAGAAGCCCGAGACGGTCAAAGTGCCCCAGGGGGCGGTCCTGAAGGCCGTCCACGGCACGCGCATCGCCATGGAGGTCATCGGGCGGCCCATCCCGAACATGGTGATGCTGGGCGCGTTCGCCGGCTCCACGGGCCTGGTGAGCCTGGATGCCCTTAAGGCCGTCATCTGCGAACGCTTCGGCGGCAAGGTGGGCGACCTTAACGCCGAGGCCGTCGAGAAAGCCTACAAGGCCGCGAAGGAGTCGAAATGAGTGCAAAACTAAGCATGGATAAATTGTCCATCGGCTGCGTCTGCCTGCCGGGCGGCAGCATCGGCAACCACACCGGCGCCTGGCGCAGCATGATGCCCGTCTTCAAGCACGCCGCCTGCATCGGCTGCCGCGCGTGCGAACTCGTCTGCCCCGAAGGCTGCGTCTTCGAGAACCCCGGCAAAAAGCACCTCGTCGAAAAACTCAAGCGCGAGATCGCCGACCGCGACTTCGACCCCGATTACTGCAAGGGCTGCGGCATGTGCGCCGAAGAGTGCCCCGTCGATGATATCGACATGGGCCTGGAGGAGAAGTGATGGCCCCGCAAGGCAGGCAGGAAATCCTCGAAGGCGCGATGGCCGTGGCCCACGCCGTCGCGCGGTGCAGGCCCGAAGTCATCGCCGCCTACCCGATTACGCCGCAGACGCACATCTCGGAGGAACTCTCGACCATCGTGGCCGACGGCGAACTCCAGGCCGAGTTCGTCAAGGTCGAGAGCGAGTTCGGCGCAGCCAGCGTCTGCCTGGGCGCATCGGCCGCAGGCGCCCGCGCGTACACCGCCACCTCCAGCCAGGGCCTCATGCTCATGGCCGAGGTCCTGTGGAACATCGCCGGCATGCGCCTGCCCGTGGTCCTGGCGTGCGCGAACCGCTCGGTCTCCGCGCCCCTGAGCATCTGGTGCGACCACCAGGACGCCGACAGCATCCGCGACTGCGGCGTCATCCAACTTCACGCCGAGGACGCGCAGGAGGCCGTTGACCAGCACGTCATAGCCTTCAAGGCGGCCGAGGACCGCCGCGTACTTCTGCCCGTCATGGTCAACCTTGACGGCTTCCTGCTGACCCACGTCTTCGAGCCGGTGGAACTGCCCGACCAGGCGCTCTGCGACGCGTTCCTGGGTAAGTATGAAGCCTTGTATAAACTTGACCCGGGCGACCCGATGTCTTTCGGCTGCTTCACCGAGCCCGACAAGTGCATGGAAGGCCGGTGGATGATCCACGATGCCTGCCTGCGGAGCGCGGCGGTCATAGAGGAGGTCTCCGCCGCGTTCGCCCGGACGTTCGGCCGCAACTCGGGGGGCCTGCTCGAAGAATACAAGTCCGCCGACGCCGACACGGTCCTCGTGGCCAAGGGGTCCATCTGCGGCACGATCAAGGACGTGGTGGACGAACTCAGGGACAAGGGCCGGCGGGTGGGCCTCGTGCGCATAAAGACCTTCCGCCCGTTCCCCAGGGACCGCATCGTGGCGGCCGTGAGGGGCGCAAAGCGCATCACCGTCGTTGAAAAGGGCGGCTCGTTCGGCTCGGGCGGCGTAGTTACGCCCGAACTCAAGGACGCCCTCTACGACGCCGGGCTGCGCATCCCGGTGAGCGGCTTCTGCGTGCAACTCGGCGGCCGCGAGGTGGCCCCCGACGGCATCCAGGAGATCATCGACCGCGTCGAAAAGGGCGAGCAGGTCCACTACGAATACTTCCGCCTCAAGAAGGCCATCCTGCCCGACCTCGTGCCGTAACGAGTTGCGCATTGCTGGCGGCGGATTGCGGATTTCACATTCGCGTTGACGAATGCAGGGCGCCTGCCGTGCGGCAGGCTGAATAACGTGGCGGGCCAGGCGCCGGCCACAGGGAACGTCTTGGGGCGTGTAATGCCGGCGGATGAAGAGATCGTCAGGAAGGCCGTGGACCTGCTCCTTCGGGCGGCGCCGCCGGGGTCCAGGGTAATCCTCTTCGGCTCGCACGCCCGCGGCCATGCGCGGCCCGACAGCGACCTTGATTTTCTCGTGGTCGAGCCGCACGTGAAGGACCGCTTCGGCGAAACGATCCGGCTGCGCGAGGCTCTTCGGGGGTTGGACGCCGCGATGGATATCTTGGTTGTCAGCGACAAGGTCTTCCGCGAGTGGGCCGACACGCCGAACACCGTCATCTACGAGGCCGCGCACGAGGGCAAGGTGTATGAACATGTGTCGTGAGTACGCGCGGCTGCTTTTGGGTAAGGCCGCCGAGGACATTTACGTTCTTGAGCGGCTGTCGGCCGACGCCGATGCGCCGCCGCTGGACAGGCAGTGGGCATTGCAGTGCGCTGGCGATGTGCGGGCGTGGGCTGAATCACTTGTTGCAGGCCGTGAACCCAAGTAGCAGGCCGGACGGCACTCGCTTCGGCGGCCGCCGCACATGGAGGATCAAGCGTGGAATTCAAGTATGATGAGCGCGTTCTTAAGCCGGGCTACACCTCGTGCCTGGGCTGCGGCGAGGCCCTGGCCATGCGACTCGTGGCCCAGGCCTGCGGCCCCAACAGCATCTTCACCAACTGCACGGGCTGCTCCGAGATCTTTACGTCGCGCTACCCTGCCAGTTCGTGGGCCGCGCCGTGGATTCACAGCCTGTTTGAGAACTCTGCGGCCGTCGCGTCGGGCGTCTACTACGCGCTGAAGCACAAGGGCCGCATGCCCCAGGTGAACGTCATCGGCACGGGCGGCGACGGCGGCACGGCCGACATCGGCCTTCAGTGCCTCTCCGGCGCAATGGAGCGCGGCGACGACATCCTCTACGTATGCTGGGATAACGAGGCGTACATGAACACGGGCGTCCAGCGCTCCGGCCTGACGCCGCTCGACGCCGACACCACCACCAGCCCCGCCGGCAAGGCCTCCTACGGCAACGACCGCCCCAAGAAAGACCTGCCCATGATCATGGCCGCCCACGGCATACCGTACGTGGGCGTGGCCTCGATGGGGTACTACCGCGAACTCGCGCCCATGGTGAAGCGCATCCTTCAGATACGCGGCCCGAAGTTCCTCCAGGTGCACGTCGTCTGCCCGCTGGGGTGGAAGAGCGACCCGGCGAAGTCGGCAGAACTTGCCCGCCTGGCGTTTGAGACGGGCCTGTATCCGCTCTACGAGATCATCCGCGGCGAGACCAAGCCGCACCGCCCGCCTAAGGACGGATGGAGACCTGTTGAAGAGTACCTGAAGCCGCAGGGCCGGTTCCGTCACCTCTTTCGCGCCGGCAATGCGGCCGAACGGATTACGCGCATCCAGGCGCTCGCCGCCGCCAACATCCGCAAGTTCTACGGTCCCGACGCCGTGCCGCAGTTCGCCAAAGACGCCGAGGCGAAACTCGCCGAGGCCGCCAAGGCCACGGCCTAGCGTGCCCGGCCCGCGCTGCGCATGTGCCGCGGCCGGCGCGCGATGTGCCGCGGCCGGCTTGTCCGGCCGTGTGTCGGGGTGCTTGCGATTCCGCTCATGAAGATGTAACCTGTCGGGGCCGCTCCGGCGGCCCCGTTTTACTTGACCGTCGAACCGCGGGCGCGAGGGGGCGGGCGGCCGGCTTGAGTCGGTTTTCGGGCCGCACAGGAATTGGCGCAGCGGTGGACAAGCCTCGGATACTCAGAGCGTGTTTCGCCGTCCTTCGGCACCTGCTGGCGTTGGGGAGCACGGCCGCCGTCGGGCTGGTCTTCTTCGGCCTGCTCTACGTGGACCTTCTTGCGCTGGCGATCGTGGCGGACGGTGACCTGGGCGGCCCGCTGACGCCCGTCGCGATGCCGCTGTGCGGGCTGGCGTGGGGCCTGGCGTACGGGGGGCTGGTGTGCCTGCCGCTCGGCGCGCTCGGCGAGTTTCTGCTTCGCCGCAAGGCCCCGCGCTTGTGGGGATTTCTCATCCCCCTGATCCTGCTGGCGGCACTGCTTCTCGTCGGCCTGCTGGCTGTGCCGATGATGGGGGCGTGGGCGTGGGCCGAGGGCGGCCTGCGCAACATGCGGTATGCCGAGATTCCCGCGGTCATTCCCTTCCTGGTTGTGCCCTGGGTCGCTCCACTGCTCTCGTACTGGACGGTGCTGCGCGGGCTGGCGTGGCTGTTTTCAATCCTGGCGAGGCGCGTGCCCGGTCTTGCCCCGTATCTCGTCGCCCCTGCGCCTGCGGCGGCAGGGCCTCTCCCGCCGCCGGGCGGGGCGGCGCAATCCGCGTGAAACGGACTTCCGGGGCGAGTTACTTGTGGAGACGCATGGGCGCCTGGCCCCGGGAGGAACGCTGTGGCAACCCCGCCCCGCGAAACATGCCGGCCTCGGCGCGACGCACGGCTTCGCCGCATCCGCGCGATTCTCGTTTTTTTCGTCGTTGCCCTCGTGGTCGCCGGCCTGACGGCGTTTCCCCTGCGGTGGGAACTCGACGTCCTCGCGCGCCTGTTGGGCGTCGCGCCGGGCGCCCCCCCTGCCGCCTACACGGGTCTTGCGCACTGGATCGCCACCGTCCGCCAGGCGCTTCACGAGACGTACGCGCGGTATCCGCTTATCGCCTACGGGACGGACTGGCTGGCCTTCGCCCACATCGTCATAGGCGCCGCCTTCATCGGCGCGGTGCGCGACCCCGTGCGGAACCTGTGGGTCATCACGTGGGGCATGATCGCGTGCGTGCTGGTCGTTCCGCTGGCGCTCGTTTGCGGCCCGCTTCGCGGCATACCGTTCTACTGGCAGTTGATTGACTGCTCGTTCGGCGTTTTCGGCATTATTCCGTTGTGGCTTGCGCGGAGGTGGACGGTAGAATTGGCGCGCGAGCCTGATCGCGCTTAGCCGCCCCGCTCGCCGGGCGCGTGTGTGGCGCAACAGGCGAATCGGTTGGTTTAGCCGCCCCGCTTGCCGGGCGCGTGTGTGGCGCAACAGGCGAATCGGTTGGTTTAGCCGCCCCGCTCGCGGGGCGCGTGTTCTTGCAGGAAGGCGAACCCGTGGAACTCATCCGCGACCTTGACAGCATCGACCCGCGTTTTCGCGGCGGCGTGCTTTCGGTGGGCGTCTTCGACGGCGTCCACCTGGGCCACCAGAAGGTCCTGGGCCGCGCGGCCGAGCGGGCGCGGGCGGCCGGCGCACCCGCGGTCGTCTTCACGTTTCATCCGCACCCGCTGGCGATGCTCAGGCCGCAGGATGCCCCGCCGCTCATACAGACCTTCGGCCAGAAACTGGAACTGATGCGCGCGCTCGGCGTCGCGGCCGTCGTCTGGCCGCGCGACGGCCGGGCGGTCCTCGCCATGTCGCCGGAGACGTTCTTCGACCGGGTTGTCCGCGGGGCGCTGGGCGCCCGTGCCGTCGTGGAAGGGGCCGACTTCCGCTTCGGCGCAGGCGCCTCGGGCGACCGCGAGCGCCTGGCGGCCCTTGCCGGGTCGCGCGGAATAGAGGCGGAGTTCGTGGCCGACGCGGTGGCCGACGGCGAGCGGGTCTCCAGCACGCGCATCCGCCGCCTCATCGCCGCAGGAAGCGTGGCCGAGGCCGCACGCTGCCTCGGCCGCCCGTACAGGTTCCAGGGAACGGTCGTCGAGGGCCGCCACCTGGGCGCGCGGCTGGGATACCCGACTGTAAATATATACGCACCGAGATTCCTTGTGCCGGCCGAGGGCGTGTACGCCGGCCGCGCGGTCGTGGGCGGGGCGGCCCTCCCGGCGGCCGTCAGCGTCGGCCGCGCGCCGACGTTTCCGGGCGACCGTCCGCTTGCGGTGGAAGCGTTCATCCTGGGCTTCGACGGCGAACTCTACGGCGAGCAGGTGGGCGTGGACTTCGTGGAGTACCTGCGCCCGCAGGAGGCGTTCGCCGACGCCGACGCCCTCCGCGCCCGGATGGCCGAGGACTGCCGCCGCGTGCGCGAAACGCTCGCGGCAAGGTAGGCCGCAGCAGGTGTGGCACGGCCGGCCGTGAGGTGCGCCCGGCGCGGCGGGCGCAGAGGCCCGGCGCGCACCGCGCCCGGGAGGGCCACGAAGCAGCCTTCAAGTCCGCCTCACGGCCCCGCTTCCCTGTTTCCGGCGCTTCGCAGAAGGGCGTAGGCGCATTTCTCGATGAAGTAGAAGTCGCCCTTGCACCACGGCACATCTATAAACGTAGGGTACTGCTCGGGCGGCAGGTCCTCGATGAAGCAGGCGGCGGCCATCATCGCGCGGCCCATGTGGGGCGGGCTGACGTAGTTCTCGCCGCCCACCAGCCGCTCGGTAAACGCAAGATGCCAGGCGTTGCGGGCCTCGCGGAAGGCCTGCACGCGGTCGCGCGCGGCGCCGTCGCTCAGGACCGCGACCTCCAGCGCGACCTCCGGCACGAGGTCGGCGTAGCGCGCAAGGCGCACGTTGTGCAGTTGCTTCGTGGCCGCGCGGGTCGGCTCAAGGATGGCGGGGTTCGTCCGTTCCAGGTTCACGCGCAGGCCCAGGAGTTCGCGGATTTTGTCCAGGACGGCGGGGTCATCCTCCTGCCCGGCCATCCGCGCAAGCCGCGCGAGGCCCACCAGGCCCGCCAGGTCGCCGTTCAGGCGCTCGGCCTCGTCGTTCGTGTGCCTGGCGGCGGGCTCAAAAGAATACGTGCCGTCAAGCAGGGGCGCCATGCGCCGTCGGACGGCGGGCAAGTGCCTGGCGGGGGCTTCCTTGTCGCCCGTGCGGCGGCAGTACGACCAGAAGGCGTACACGCCGAAGGCGCTCGCCGCCTTGCCGCGGCCCTTGACGCGGATGCCTTCCGGGACGTCGTAGGCCTCGCGCGGGCGGCCGGCGGTGTTGTCGAAGCCGTCCGGCGCGTAGGGCGGGCAAGCGAGAAGTTGCCCGGCCAAAAACTTGCGCACGGCGGCCGCCGTCTCCGGCTTCAAATAGGGCAGGGCGGCGGACAGGGCGTAGAACATCTCGTCCGGGTGGTTAAAATACGTCTCGTAACCGCTGATGCCGAGCGTCACGTGGAAGGCCTTCCACGGGAAGCCAGCGACGAACTCGGCGACGTGGGCGTCAAGTTTTGCGGCCGTACGGTCGGCCTCCGGCCCGGCGGCGCGCGGGCCGAACTCCACGACGCGGTCCACCAGCCGCCGGGCGTCGTCGGCCGCCACGTCGCGCGGCGGCAGGATGCGGTCGGCCGCGCTCTCGGCGACGATGTTCTGCCCGGCGGCGACGGCGGCCGGCCCGCACGCCGCCAGCAGGGCCAGCACCATGGCGCGGAGCCGCATCATCGCGCCTCCCCCTTCAGGCAGATGACCTGCGACCCCACGGGGAAATACACATATTCACCGACGACGGAGACGATGGCCCGCGCCGGGCCGTGCCACTCGTTCACCAGGCCGTACGGCTGGCCGGCTGCGCGGGCCTTCTCGCGGCCGCCGTCCTTCTCCCATCCGAAGTTGCCCGGCCCGTAGAACCCGCCGTACGTGTCGCGCTTGCCGTAGAAGTTGCGGCAGAGGCCGGTCTTCAGTTCCATTGAACCTATGTAGCCCTGATGATTCGAGAACAGGCGGTCGGGCGAGCAGGAGAGCGCCTGGGCCTCGTCGCCGATGTAGTTGAAGACCATCCAGGGCTTGTCCTTTGCGCCGGGCGGACGGCCGGGTTCCTTCGAGGGGTAGCCGTGGTTCACCAGTTCCACGCGGCCGGTGGCCGGGTCGAGGCGGCCGGGGCTGGTGTACGGGCGCACCTCGCCGCCGCCGTCCCACACGCCGTGAGCCGTGCGCAGGAACACGAAGATCTCGCCCGTCGCGAGGTTCACGCACGGCGGCGTCTGCGTGTTGTGCAGCCCCCCGGAGTAAAGCACGGGCGCCGTCCACGGCTCCGTTCCGTCGGCGGCGCGGAAGGCGAAAAACGTCTGCTCCGACGGATGCGCCTTCAGGTGCTCAAGGATGAAGTCCTGTTCCTTCCGCACGTCCTGGGGGCCGCACGGAATGTAGCGGTCGTCCGGCCCGCTGTAGCCGGTGCGCCTGACGAGCATCTGCTGGTGCGTGGTGAGCGTCCAGTGAAACTCGTGGACGGGCGCCGTGGTCACAAGCGCCAGGCCCCCCGCCAGGACGGGGAAGTAATCGCGCAGCGTAAGGCCGGGCAGTTTGCGCGACTTCCACATAGGCGCGCCGTCGGCCGCGGCCAGGCAATATACGTGCATATCTTCAGAGCCGAAGAGCACCCTTGCCCCGTCGTCGGTGACGGACGCCGTGGTAAGGATGGGGGCGCCAACCTTGAACGTCCACGCCGGCCGGCCGTCGGCCGCGCGCAGGGCGTAAAAGACGCCGTCGCGAGCGCCGAACATCACGAGGCCCGCGTGGGCGGCCGGGCTGGTCCAGATTCCTTCGCCCGCCTCGAACGCCCACTTCACCTTGCCGTCGGCCGCGGCCAGGGCGTAGAGTTTGCGGTCCATCGAGCCGAAGTAGAGCGTGCCGCCCGCGAGCATCGGCGAGTGGCCGATGGGGCCGCCCGCCTGGAAGACCCACTTCTCCTCGCCCGTTGCGGCGTCCCAGGCGTGCATCCTGCCCGCATATGTGCCCATGAAGGCGAGGCCGCCGCCAACGATTACCTCGGCGCGCGGGCCGGTGAGTTCCTTCCAGAGTTCCTTGCGCCAGGCGATCTTGAGCGTGCCGCCGGGCCACTTCGGATAGAAGCCGCTCCGCGCCAGGTCGCCGTGCAGGGTGGGCCACGACGCCCCGTCGTTGCGCGGCGGCGCCTCGGCGGCGCAGGCTG
>VGYT01000200.1 GCA_016872895.1 Planctomycetota bacterium | reverse complement strand
AGAAGCCCGCAACTGTTGGGAGATCTGACATGAGGAGCATCCACCGTGTTCTGCTGCTTGTCAGCGTGGCGCCGCTGGTGCTCCTGGTCCATGCGGCGTGCAGCGGGCCGCAGAGCGGCCGGGAGGCGGCGGGGCCGGATGCTCCTGCCGCTTTGTCGCCGGGCGCAGGCGGACCGCTAGGCTATCTGGCGGCGCTGCGGTCGGGCCGCTCGGCTCGGCTGTCGTCGGGCGCGCCGAAACGGTCGAGTAACCGGGACAACCGGCTCATCCCACCCGGCAAGACGCTGGTCCTGGCCGACATCGCCGGCCCGGCCACCATCCACCATATCTGGATGACCTTCCCGGAACCAGGGCCGAGTTGGCTGGGCCGCGGGGGCAACGCGAATCATTCCGAACTCGTGCTGCGGATTTACTGGGACGGGGGCGCGGAGCCCGCGGTGGAATCGCCCGTGGGCGACTTCTTTGCCGCAGGGTTCGGCCAGCGCGCCGAGGTCAACTCCGCCCCCGTCCAGGTCGAGGGAGGCGACTCCTACAACTGCTACTGGCCGATGCCGTTCCACAAGTTGGCCCGGATCGAGATCGAGAACCAGAGCGCCAAGCCGCTGGGCTCCTTCTACTACCAAATCGATTACGTGAAGGAAGAATCCTTGCCGCCCGATACGCCGTACTTCTGCGCGCAGTATCGGCAGGAGTTCCCCACCCAGTCGGGCCGCGATTACGTCATCCTCGACGCCCAGGGGCGGGGCCACTACGTCGGCACCGTTCTCAGTGTCCGCAGCCGCAGCCCGCAATGGTTCGGCGAAGGCGACGACAAGTTCTACATCGACGGCGAGAACACGCCCAGCCTCTGGGGCACGGGAACCGAGGACTACGTCGGCAATGCCTGGGGCATGGCCGCCGGCACCCATCCTTACTTCGGCGTGCCCATCCTGGAAGGCGAGTGGGGGATGGTCGGATACCGGACGACCGTGTACCGGTGGCATCTGCCTGACCCGGTCCGCTTCACAAAGTCCTTGCGCGCGGAGATCGAAGATGCAGGCTGGATATCGAAGGACGAACTGAAGGAAGGCGTCCACGAGGGTTTCGTCGAGCGCAACGACGACTTCGGTGACGGCGGCTTGACCCGCCCTCGATTCCACTATCCCTTTCCTGCTGCCATGAGCCGGCGATTCCTGGGGTTGTGGTTTGACCGGCGTTCACCGGGTGAGAATTGCTGGTCGGGGCGACTTGACAAAGTCCGAACCGCGCCGGGCGGCCGTCAGGCCTTTCGTGAGTGCTTTCTGCGCCTCACCGCAGCCGTATCTCCTTACTGCGGCGAGACTTGGGCGCGAACTGCTTCCCGAAGCGGCCGCGGCGCACTTGGAATCAGGCCCAGCCGCTTGGGCATACTGAAGTGCCGCGCGGCGGTCGCCCGCGAGCAGTTGCCGGCTTCCTGCACGTGTTTGTGGCCCGGCTGGCAGCCGGCCAGGCGCTCAGCGAAAAACGCTTCGCGCATCACGCAAGTTTGTCGAGGTTGCGAACGACCTTGTGGACGGCCTCAATGATCTGGTCCATTTCGTCTCGCGAGCCGAGGAACGGGATCTTGCTGTCCATGGTGAGCCTTTCCTTGCCCGACACGGCTTGGCCGTCCATGACCGGCAGGCGGAGAGACTGCCGGTACTTCTCCAGCCGGTCCTTTGAGAAGGCCGCCCGGAAGGCCCGCGAGTTCAGGTGCTCTTCCAGCATCTTCTCCTTGTGGCAGCCGCCCGTGTATCGCCTTGGGCCGCCCTGCATCGGGATGTTCTCAGCCCGCAGGGCCTCGGCGAACCGGGCCGCCGGCACGTCCTTGAACCGGGCGCGGTCGTAGTCCATGTCGAACTGGACGTAGGTGACCCACGTGCTATCCGAGTAGCGTTTGCGAGGCGTCAGGCCGGGGATTTTCGCCAGGGCCTCCTCCACGTACCGCCCGTTCTCGTGGCGCCGGGGCGCGCCGTTCACGAACCGCTTGAACTGCTCCGTCAGGACGGCGGCCTGGAACTCGGTCATGCGGTGGTTCGAGCCGGGGAAGGGGTAGCCCCGCAAGAGCCGCTTCGGGTCGCGCCCGTTGTTGACGAACGCCGCGGAGCGTCGCACGAATTCGTCGTCGCTGGCGAGGATCGCGCCGCCCTCGCCGCAGACGAGCGATTTCCACTCCTGGAAACTGATGCAGCCGCTGATGCCGAACGTGCCGACCTTTCTGCCGTTCACCGCGGCAAAGACCGACTGGCAGGCATCCTCGACCACCGGAATGTTGTGCTTCCTGGATATCGCCATGATCTTCTCAATATCCGCGGGCCAGCCCGCCAGGTGGACGGGCATGATGGCGCGGGTGTGCTCCGTGACGGCGGCCTCGATGCGGTCCGCGTCGATCGAACCGGTGTCCGGGTCCACGTCCACGTAGACAGGCAGGGCGTGCAGGTTCGTTATCACGTTGATCGTCGCGATGAACGTGTGGGGCGACGTAATCACCTCGTCGCCAGGCCCCACGCCGATCACGTGCAGCGAGGCGCTCAGAGCGGTCGTGCCCCCGTTGGTCAAGACGCAGTGGGGCACCCCCATGGCCTCGGCGAAGATCTTCTCGAAGTCGTACACCGCGCTGCCCCGCAGACAGCACCAGTTGCGGCTTCGCAGCGCCTTGACCAGGGCCTTCTCCTCCCGCTCGTCGATGATGGGCCAGGTGGTGGAGAACGGCTCGGCGCGGACAGGCGTGCCGCCGCGCAGGGCCAGCGTGTCGGCCTTGCCCGCGGCGACCGCGCGGCCAGCCGCAAGGCCGGCCACGACCGCGCCGCCCGCCTTGATGAATCCCCTCCGCGTGAGTCCCGGCCCGCCGCTGCGCGAAATGGGTCTCATGGCCGATCTCCTGCCTGGCCTGTACGTGCAGAGTGCAATTGTAAACTCCCAACTTGCAGCGTCAAGATGGTGCTCGGGTTCTGTGCGTAGTGGGACATATTCCGAGTTCTTCCTGCGCGGTCCGGCATGCCGAGGCTCACGAGGCTCATGGGGAGGCTCATCGAGAGGCTCAAGAGGCTCACGCACAGGCTCATGACGAGGCTCATGGTCGGCCTCAACCACGCGGGCCCTGACGCCTTGGGCGAAGCGGTGGCCGTGCCATGCGCGGTTCTTTGCTCTCAACCCGTGAGTGAGCGAGAAGCCACGCTGCTCACTTCCGCCTGCGCCGCAGGAGAGCGCCCAGGCCGCCCAAGGCCAGGAGCGACAACGTCGCAGGCTCCGGCAAGACCTGGAAATTGACGTCGTTTCGCATCGACGCGTACTCGACGTACTCGAAACTCGTGCCCCCGCCGGTTACCTCTGGCGACGCGTTCTGGTTCAGAACGCTGACGCGCAGCCAATCCCAGTCCCAATCGTTGACAGTCGGGGGGAGGTCGTTCGAGGGTGTCCAATCCGTTGCAGTAATCGGCAGCGGGGTGTCCGGCCCGTACCATAGATACTCCCCCGTCCCGGCCGGGTCGGGCGCCCGCACGCTAAGATCGATGCATTGGCCGTAACCTTGACACGAGGCCCAGGTGAACGTCGGCTTCTGGGGAACGCCCGTCTGCTGATTGGCTGGATACGTGATGTCCGCGAAGCCTGTCGGAAGAGGCGGCATGGTAAAGTTCAGTGTGACGCTGTCGCCGCTGTTGCCGAACACGACGAGGTAGTCTCCGTTCGGATAGTCCGCCTGCAAGGCGGCGAGCGTGTCGTACTGGCCGCCGTACGCGAAGCCAAGGCCGTAGTCCTGGACGACGATCTCAGACTTGCCCGGTGGGGTGAAGGAGAGCCACCAGTCCCCGTACGTCGGCCCGGTGCGGCACTCTATCCCGAACCAGAAGTTGGAAGGCAGCGGCGCCCCGGCAACGTAGAACCGGCTTACGCCGATGGAGATGCCCTGAATGTCGGCACCGGCCCAGGCGGCCCGCTGACCTGCAAGGGGAATCGCGACGGCTACAGCCAAGACCCACAGGGGAAGCCTTCGGGTAAGCATTCGGCACCCTTTCACGGCGGACGGGTCCTCCCTCGGCCGTCCGCCCTCACGGCTTCCAAGCGCACGGCCAGTACTTGGGGCCGCTGGCAACCCGGAAGCCTCGTCCCCGCCAAGGGATACTGCAAGCCATCTTTAAGGAACCACAAGCAGGAGAACCTGGCGAGACTCACCCTCCCCAGGGTAGCAGAAGTATAGCACAAGTTCCGTTGAAGTCAAACCGGTGCACGACTTTCTTGAGGTTACAGCGCGCCGATCTATCCACTTAAGTCTTTGCCTCACAAGGAGGAAGCCCTTCGACGTTCTCGGCGCGCCGTACCCCTTGCCACGGAGGGACTTGCCGAGGGCGGTGTGGTTCCCTGCCCGGCCGGTTTCCCGATGATTCCGGCGCGCCCTGAGGCTGCCATACGGTCACGCGGCGGCCGCAGGACACCTGCATACCGAGGTTGACTTCCCCCCCGCGCTTCGATGGCAGAACAGAAACCATGTCCGGTATGCGCCGTGCAAGCCGCCGGAAAAAGCCCTACCGGCGATTCGGGCCTGGCCGCGTCACTTGCGGCGGTTGCGCCATTCCCTGCTTCCTAATCTCTCCTGTTCTCTGTTCTATCACATAAAAAAAGCCGCCATCGGGGGCTTCTTTCGTGGTCGGGGCGGCGGGACTTGAACCCACGACCTTGTGGTCCCGCACCACGCGCGCCAGCCAGGCTGCGCTACGCCCCGATTTCGCCATACCTTATAGTCCCATCTGACGGGCTTTGTAAGGCCCGCAAGACAGGTGGCCGCCGCCACCGTCGCCGCCCAGTCGCGCCGCCGCCGATGACCGCGCGCGTGCACGTCGGCCCGGCGGCCGGACCCTCGCCGAAATCACTTGACGGAGCCGGGGGAAGCGCTAGAGTCGCCACCAACGCGGTTCCACGGGCCAATCGCCTGAAAGGGGCGCACATGGAAATGGCACTGCTGGCGCAGGAAATGGGCGAGGGGGCGGAAGGCGGCTTTGCGGCGTGCGCGATCCTCGCAATCATCGGCATCATCGGGCTGGCAGCGTTCGCGTTCTGGCTCTGGATGCTCATTGACGCCATCTCCAGGGCGCCCAGCGCGGGAAACACCAAACTGATCTGGATCCTGGTGATCGTCCTGACGGGGATCATCGGGGCGCTTATCTACTTCTTCGTGCAGAGGCCCAAGAACCCGCCGAAGATTTGACGGACAATCCGACCCGGTAGAACCGTTCGGGCCGGGCCGACCTCGCGCCCCGCGCCGAAAAGACGCGGCCCTGCGATGCTGCCGCCGAACGGCCTTTGCCGAGCGCCGTAAGCGGGCGTCGGCCCTGCGTTCGCGCACCTTCCAGGTTCAAAGGACGTGCACGTCGGCCAAGATCACGTGGCGCGATGGCCGTCCCGTCAAGGCCCCGGCCGCTCGGCGGGCGGCCGCGCGGCGGCGGAATGATCCCCCGAACGCCGAGACCCTCATGGCCCCGGTCGCCCTCAAGCACAGCCGTCTCTCGGACACCTGCTGGAACGCCGGGGTCCGCCGAACGGGATAACGTGCCAGAAACCGCTGGCGCACCCCCGATCATATCGCCGGCGATTCGCGTTTGACGCCGGCGACCGGGCAAGATAACTTTTGACGGCGGCGCGTGCCGCGTCTTTGAGAACGGAGGTCTCACTATGCGGCTCTGCCTTATTCTGCTGCTCCTGGCCGCCAAGGCGGCCGTGTCCGTTCCGGCCCCCGCGACCGCGCCGCGCACACGTACCTACCGCAACCCCATCATTGACCGCATCGGCCCTGCCGACCCGTCGGTCATCCGCTTTGAGGGCAAGTATTACCTCTACCCAACTCTTGACGGCAAGGGCTACGACGTCTTCGTCTCCGACGACCTGGTCCACTGGGGGGAGAAGGGCAAGTGCTACGTGGATCCGCGCGGCGGGGCGTGGGCGCCCGACGTCTTCCACAACCGGCGCGGCGACGGGCGGTTCTACCTTTATTACACCGTCAACCGCCCCGGCGGCGGCAAACTCATCGGCGTGGCCGTGGCGAAGAGTCCGCTGGGGCCGTTCGCCGACCGCTGCACACTCGCGGAGAAGGCCATCGACGCCCACCTCTTCCAGGACGACAACGGGGCCATGTACCTGTACTACGTCGATCTGACCGATGGTTTCAAGATCGCCGTCCAGCCGATGGCCGACCCCGTGACCAAGCGCGGCCAGCCCACCCACGTCATCGAGCCGACCGACCCGTGGGAGAAACGCAGCGGCAACGTCACCGAGGGGCCGTGGATGCTCAAGCAGCGGGGCACGTATTATCTCATGTATTCCGGCAGCGGCGCAGACAGCCCCGATTACGCCATCGGTTATGCCACGAGCAAGTCGCCCACCGGGCCGTTCGTCAAGTACGCCGGCAACCCCATCGCCCAACGCGGCAACGGCGTCTTCGGCCCCGGCCACCACTGCGTGGTAACGGGCCCGGACGGCAAACTCTGGATGGTCTATCATCAGCAGAACAGCGAGGAGCGCGGCTGGAAGCGGTTCCTGGCGATTGACCCGCTCCGGTTCGACGACCGGGGCGTCATCCACGCCAAGACCACCCGCGGCACCGACGAGCCGGCGCCGTAGGAAAAGCGGGCGCCTGCGCTTCGTTGAAAACACGTCATCGCCGGGGGGAAAGAGGATCACCAGGTTCAGGGCGAGCACCCGCAGCAGGATCTCGCGGCCCTTGGCGAGACGGCGGCGGGAACGAACAGCCGACCCCATCAGCCGCTTCAGCGTCGGGAAGTCGGGTTCCACCTGCCAGCGCTGGCCGCAGACCTCCTGGCGCCGGTCGCTCGCCAAACGCCGCCAGCGCCGGAAAAATGGTCGGGGCGACTTGACGAAGTTCGAACGGCGCGTGCCCGCCATCAGGCGGTTCGTGGCCGCCTTCAGCGGGCCGTCCGAGCCGTATTTCCTTGCGGCGGCGAGACTTGGGGCGAGCCCCTGGGGCAAATCTTGACTCACGCCAAGCATGGTGTATGATGCCCCGCACGAGCGGTGGACGCACTTCTTGCCCCGTGTACTTTTCGGACTGGTCGGCACCCACCTGATTGTGGTGGCGGTTGAGGAGGACGCAATGCGTGAGTTCGCCCTCGCTGTTGTTATCGCCGTTGTCCTTGCATCGCAGGCGCACGGCGCCGAGGGGGGCAAGCCCGGCGCCGCATCCGCCGTCACCCTCGACAAGCAGCGGATGTGCGTGACGGTGGACGGCAAGCCGTTCTTCCCGATCGGCGCTTGCTACATATCGCCCAAGTACATGAAAGAATGCGCCGATGCGGGCTTCAACGTGACCATCCGCTGGGGGCTCCAGTTCGGCCCGCAAGGCAGGGACCTCACGGAGGCGAAGGCCAAGGGCGGGGATGGCGCCGTCCGGGCGTACCTCTATCCTTACCTCGACGCGGCGCAGCAGGCGGGGCTGCGGGTGATGGAGTTCCCCGCCCTGTTCCACTTCGGCTGGAACTACGGAGATCCTGGTTTCCCGGAATCGTTCGCCAAGTTCCTTGAGGGTCGGCTTGCCCTGGTCGTTTCGGCCGTCAAGGACCACCCGGCCCTGCTGGCCTACTACGGACCGGATGAACCGGACTGTTACTACGCCGGCCGGGACGAGTGGCGGCAGCAGCTGCGCACCTACTACGAGATCATCCGCCGCACCGACCCTGCGCACCCGGTGTACACCCTTTTCGATGGGGGCGGTGAGGGGCGGCCTGTCCCCGTCGCGAAGTGGGTTGAGACCTACGATGTCCTCGGCCACGATCACTATCCTGCGCCGGGGGCAAAGCCGCTCCTGCCGGTGTATCACGATGTCGCCCTCCACGCGGAGTTCGCCCACAAGAACGGCCGACCGTACTGGCACGTGCCCTTGCTGGACCCGTGTCGCTGGAACCGTCCGTATCTGCCGGGCGAACAGCGTCTTCAGATTTACCTGACGCTGATCGGGGGCGCCAACGGCGTGATCTGGTGGGTCTGGCCCCCGCGGACGCCGGAAACGTGGCTCACGGTGAAGCAACTGGCGGGCGAGATGCGGGACCTCTCGGCCGTGCTCACCGAGCCGCCGGCTCCGACCAACGTGACCTGGTCGCCGCCGCACTGTCGCAACACCGTGCAGGTGCGTGCGATCCGTCATGAGGGCCGCACCTGGCTCATTACCGCCAACGCCGCAGCGATGCCGGTCAAGGTCCGCTTCAACCTGCCGGGAGTGGTTGGCGGCCGGGCCAAGGTCTGGTTCGAGGACCGCGAGATCGGAATCGTTGCGCGCATCCTTGAGGACCGGTTCGACGCCTACGCCCGCCACGTCTATGAGGTCCCCGGCCAGTGGACGCCGGACCGCCCGATTGAACTCCAGGTGACCTTGGAGGCCGCGCCTGCGGAGGCCGAGGTGTGCCCGCCGCCGGTCACGTCGGGCGCGAACCTCATCAAGGACCCCGGTTTTGAGAGCGGGGCGAACTGGAAGTTCACCACAGGCAGGGATACGGCTCAGCAGGCCCAGTATCGGGCCGAAACCCAGTCGCCTCACGGCGGCAACCGGGCCGTCGCCATCGTCCGTGCCGGCGCCATCGGGCACTCCGTGGTCGCCGGCGAGGAACTCGTCCTGAAGCCCGACACCCTGTACCTGTTCGGCGGGTGGGCAAAGACGATGGGCGTCGGCGAGCCGGTCGCGGAGATATACCTGAAGAACCTGGAGGGCGAGCCCAACTGGGACCGCCGGGCCGCCAGGACGGCCTACCCCATGGACTTCGCCCCGTGGCGGCGATACTGGACAATGTTCCGCACCGGCGCGAAACCCCCTCGCCTCCAGCCCGTGTGCGGGTTCTCCTCCCGCGGGCTGCATGAGGGAAAGCCCGGCGACCACCTGGCCGACGGCACGGCCTGGTTCGACGACATGTTTCTTTATGAGGTCCCCGCCAACGTGACGAACATGGTCATCAACGGCAGTTTCGAGGGGCCTGAGGCGGCCCGTGGCTGGCCGCTCGGCTGGACGACCGACTGGGGAGACACCACGCCGGGCCAGATCGACCGGGCGGATGCCGGCGGCATCTGGGGCCTGGATGAATCGACTGCTGCCGAGGGCCGCAGGTCGCTCCGCATCGTGAGCCCCGGCTTCGCCACGCCGCCGAGTATCTCCGGCAGCAACTACCCCCAGGCCTTTCACGAGTTGGCCGCCGGAACGCGCCTGGCCAAGGACAAGCCGTACGTCCTGTCGGCGTACCTGAA
>VGYT01000199.1 GCA_016872895.1 Planctomycetota bacterium | reverse complement strand
TGCTGGAGGCGGACGCAGACGGGAAGATCGTCCTGCCGCCGTTCCCGGACTCGCAAGGCGCGTCGCAGAACGACTGGGCGATGCGGCTCGCGCTCCTTCAGTAGCGCTGTGCCTCGTCCCCGGCGCTGCGCCTGCCGCCAGCGATTTCGCCGGGCGAGCAGGAGCGCCTGGCCGGGTGGTCACCTGGCCGGGCCTTTGTTCAGCCACACGTCAATGCGCCGGTCTTTCTGGAAGTCTTTCTGAAGGATGTCGAGGCGGCCGTCGCCGTCAAGGTCGCCCAGTTTCGACTCGTGCGCCCCGATGCCCGCAGAGAGGACCTCCACCTGGAAGTTGCCGCGGTCGTCGCCGAAGAGGATGTACGTTTTGCACTTGTCGCCCGGTCCGGGCGTGTGCATCTCGCCGGCCAGGATGTCGAGGTTGCCGTCGCCGTCTATGTCGCCGACCGCGAGAGTGTGGCCGTGGTCCATGACGTCGATGAGCGTCTTGGCGACCCACTTCGCACCGTCCAACCGGTAGAGTTCGAGGGGGCCGACGCCGTCGCCGGAACCGAGGACAACCTGCGGCCCCGGACTGCCCTTGATAAAGGCGCCGACCGCGGACCGGGAGAACTGGCGCTTGGGGTTTACCGGATGGGCCTTAAACGTCCCGCCACCGGTGTGCTCGAACCACCACCCGCCGCCGACGATGTCAAGTTTCCCGTCGCCGTTGATGTCGGCCTTGGCAAGGCCCTCCGGCGGGCCGCCCTCTTTGGGGAGCGCGGCAATCTCGGCGTACGGCCACGGGTCGGTCGGCTTGGCGGGAATACGGGCCAGGAAGAGCCTTGCGCTCTTGTTGTCGAAAAACGCCAGGTCGGTCTTGCCGTCGCCGTCGAAGTCGCCGAACATCTGGTCGTGGTGCTGCCCGCCCACCTGGCAGGCCAGGTGCCGCCTCCAGGGCGTCTTGGGGTCGAAGTTCGGGCAGGGGTTCTCCCACCACCACACGCCGCCCTGGCCTTTGTAGGCGGACCCCATCACGATGTCGGGGTCTCCGTCGCCGTCTATGTCGCAGAAGTCGCCGCCCGCTTCAAGCGACCCCGGCGGCATGCCGTCCTCAAGGGCGTAGCGGGTCCATTTGCCCGCAGCCTTGTCGCGGCGATACCACACGATTTTCTCGTAACTGGCGACCAGAAAATCGTTCGTGCCGTCCTTGTCAACGTCCAGGATGAGCGTGGCCACCTGCCGGCCGACGTCGGGGGCGGGCAACTCGCCGGTCGTGCTGGACAGGTGCAGCCACTCGATCCGCGCGGCGGCCCCGGCCGGCACGCCGACGCCGCCGAGCACTGAGCGCACCAGCCCTGGGCGGCCTGGCGTGGCCGCCCCCGCAGCCGCTGGCACGCAGGCCGCCAGGCACGCTGCCAACAGGAACCCCGTTGCCATTCTGCACGGCGCCACTGCGTGGCGGCCGCGGCTCGGATGTGCCCCGGTCATGTGTTACCCTTTCTGTTCATTGCGAGCCGGCCGGTCCTTGGTGGGCGAAGGCGCCCGAGGGGCCGGCCTCGGCATCAGTTTTCTCCACCACTCCGCGGGCTGATACGGCCCGGCGTGATTTGCGCCGGGGATGTCAACCGCGCCGTCGCCGCCCGCGTCGGCCGCGGCGGGGCCGCGCACAACGCACCCGACCGCGGGGTCAATGACTCGCCACGGCGCGGCGTGCCTGGACGCCAAATTCCATCGGCGGGCTTCCGGCCTCGTGGGCGCCCATGTCGGGCGCCGCCCCGGCATAGCCGTCGTTGAAGTTAGGCAGCCGTATGCCCGCATCAAGACCCGGACTGCCGGCTGCAAGCCAGAAGACGCCCTTGCCGTCCTTCATGCCGCAGGCGGCGGCGTACACGGGCGCGCCCCTGAGGCCATGGCGCTGGTGGCCCTCGGCGGCATCCAGCGAGGTGCTGAAAAGGTCGTAGTCGTAGTCGCCGAGGGGATCGCGTGCCCGGTCTGCGATGGCCCGGCGGTTGACGTGAAGGATGTTGTTGCGGCTGGTGACGTTGGATATCGGGCCGCCCCAGCCCATGCCCACGTCGGCGCCGACCGTGGCTCGCGCCGCCTGGGGCGGGCCGGGCGGCTGGAGGACCGTGTTATGGAAGACGAAGATGCGTCCGCCGCCTGTGCGGTCGCTCGTCTTCAGGAAGCCCCCGCCGCTGCCCCCGGGCGCGACGCGGCTGACGGCGCTGACGTTGCGCCACACGTAGAGCGGACCGACGGAGGTCGATGCGCACGCGATGGCGACGTAGGCGTCGGTGATGTAGTTGCCCCAGATGCGGACGTTGCAGTTGGCACCCTCGGACTCGATGGCGTCGTCCCAGCAGTGGCTCAGCAGGTTGCCGTAGATGTCGGAATCGCGGTGCGGGAACCCTCGCGTGCTGAAGTTCTCCCCTGCGCCGAAGAGGTCGTTGGACTGGTGCATGTCGTCCGAGAAGGCGGAGTTGTACCGAAGGACGTGGTTTCCTTCGCTGTCGAAGAAGGCGACGGCCTGCGGTCCGGCGGGGTGGTTCGGCTCCCTCTTGCCGGGGCCGGGGCGGCTCTCGCGCCAGTTGTTGGAGTTGCTGCGCGGATGATGGATGGTGTTGCGCTGGACGATGATGCGCTGGACGGACCGCCCCCTGGAGAAGATGGCCGAGTCGAGGTTCCGCCCCCAGCCGTCGTCGGCTGTGCGTCCCCAGCCGCTGACGTCGCACTCCTCGATGACGACGTCGCGGACGCCGTCCATCAACTGGATTCCGTGGATTCGCGCGTTCTTCAGCACGAGGCGCCGCAGGATGACGTAGGAACCGCTGACGACGACGCACTGGTCCCGCTCGCCGCCCACGTCGATGGCCGCCGTGGCCGCGCCGGGCGGGGGAGCGTACAGGATGTAGCCGTTTGCCGTGCCCGACCGGCCGACCGTGAGCGTCTCGGCCGACGAGGCCGGCAGGGCGACGGTCTCGGCCACGGGGAACGTCTCGCTCCAGGTCTTGACCGTGAGGACGGCACGGGCGGGATCGCCCCGCAGCGCCAGCGCTACCTCGTAGGCCGTGCCCGGCCGCAAGTGGACAACGCTCCCCCGGTACTCGCTGCTGCGGGCGTCGAACCAGAGTGGCATCGCCTCGTGCCACGCGTCGGTCCCGGCCGGGCGGTAGCGCACCTCGCACGTCTTGTCCGCCGCGCCGCCGGGCGCCTTCCAGTAGAGGCCGATGCACTCGAACGTCGGGACGGCGGTGGGCTCGCCGGCGGCGAGGGCCGACCACGCCGGCAACACCAGCCAGCACGCGAGGGAGGCCATGCCTTCCAGCCACGGATGCCCTGTCACGGGACTTTTGCCCGCGTACGGGTTCATCGGCGTTTTCTCCCTCGGTGCCGGCCTCGCCTGGCCGCCCAGCAGGCACGGCGTCATCATGGGCGGCCCGCCGCCTCCGGGCGTCGCACCGACCTATGTGCCGGGGCGTTGCCCCGACTTACGCGCCGGGGCGGTCGGCTCGTACAGCGTGCGAATGAAATAGCGGTAATCGCCCGGGGCCTGGAGCATCTGGTACGCGCGGTCCTGCCACTTGCACGGTTTGCGGCCGGGCGGGACCGTCGTGTTGACGTACACCCGGATGCTGCCGTCGGGCATCTGGACGGGGATGTCCTCGCGGTAGTCGCCGACGATGTCCACGTTGAACCAGAGGTTGTACAGATGGTGTTCGTTCCATGGGATGACGTCGCCCTTCGGCGCGTCCGCGAGGTCCACTTCGTACAGGACCTTGTCGCCCTGGCCGTAGATGCGCAGGAAGTTCATGCAGACGTTGCGGCCGCGGTCGCCGTCCCAGTCCATGGGCCACCAGCGGTCGCCGTTCATGGGCCGGTCGGGATAGGGGTACTGCATGTCTCGGCCGTCCCAGGAGCAGGCAAAGCCGCCCTTGCTCAGGTGTCCGCCGAAGACGCCGAGGACATCGAGGCCCTTGCCGCCCGTGACGACGGCCGCAATGTTGCACTGAAGGTGCACGGCGGGGGCATGTTTGAACCACAGGCGTTTGCCCGTCCGGGCGTCGTAGAGGGCGTACAGGTCGCCCTTCTCGGCGAAGGTCATCAGTTCCAGGCCCGGATTGTCGGGATCAATATCGTCAATAACCTGGCCGTCAACATGCAAGTTGGGGCCGAAATCGGCGTTGGCGGTCCACAGGACCGTGCCGTCGGGCCGCAGGACGGTGGCGCCGTTGCTTATTTCATCGCGGCCGTCGCCGTCGAGGTCAACCGCCAGGATGGTGTGCGAACTGCTTCGGTTGCCCGCGAACCCCTCCGCCGCCGAGTCAACGTGCCACCGCTGTGTGAACCCGGAACCGCTCCAATCGTACGCCCACATCCGCCAGGACCCGTACGTGCCGCCCTGGAGCAGGAACGAGCAGCACTTGCCGCCCAAGTCCGCGAAGAACGGGAAGTGGCGAGAGTTGTTCTTGTCGTCGCCCACGGGAACCGGCGAATCCATCGTGGCCGCGATGCGGCAGGCGGCGCCTTCGTCTTTCAGGACAACGTACCGGTACTTGCCGTCGATCTTGGCCAGCGTGATGATCTCGGCCTTGAAATCGCCGTCGACGTCCCATGCCACGGGCTTGAAGGTCCACTCGTAGTCCCAGTCGGTCCTGTGGTCCCCCTCTGACGGCTTGGACTGCGTGCCCATGCCGGTGTCGAAGGTCCAGCGGGGCGGGGCATCGTCGAATAACTCGTACACCTGGAGTTTGTACGACTCCGTCGCCGTGCCGCCGCGGTAACTGGGCACCTGGGGGTAGTAGGTGACGAACTCAAGTTCGCCGTCGCCGTCGGTGTCGGCGAAGTGGCGGTCGGAGAACTGGAGGCGCCTGCCGCGCGCAGCGGGCATGATCTCGATCCAGTCGCGGCCCTTTCCCTCGGCGGTAACGCGGAACGTGTTTGAGCGGGCGCCCTTCAGGCCGCCGGCCGTGGCCGCAACGTGGTAGTAGAACGTTCCCTTGCCGGGGGAATCGGCGAAGGTCGTCGTGTCGGCGGCCGTGCCGACCCGCGCGAACCCGCCGTCGGGTTTCTGGGAGCGGTACACTTCGAACGCGGCGCCGGGACCGTCCTGGTCGAGACACCGCCACGTCAGGAAAACGGTGAAATCCTTCTGCGGCACGGCCACCAGCGCGCGGCCGGTGAGTCGCAGGCCGCCTTCTGCCGCCTCCGCGCGGTCTGCGGCAAGCGGCAGCCCGAGCAGTGCAGCCGCGATAAGGATCGCCCGTCTCATGCGCTGCGCTCCTTTCCGGAAGGTGCGTGCATCGTCAATCATGTCGGCCCGCAGCATCGAGGGGCCCCAGGTTCGATTCGTCGGAGTAGATGCGATACAGGTGCGGGCGGCGAAGGAGGAACGTCACCTCGCGGAAGTCGCCGCCGTTCCAGATGCGGTATCCGTCGTCGGCCGGCAGGGTGGCGGTGGTGAACTCCTGGTCGCCCTCGTTCCAGGCCAGGATGTCGCCCTTGCGGTCGATGATGCAACTGCCCTGCACGTTGTTGCGGGCCACGACCATACACACCTGGTTGTCGATGGCGCGGGTCCGCATGATGGCCTTCCAGCGGCTCTCGTTGAAGACAGGCTGGCCGGGCGAGAAGCGGTCGGCTCGCAGGTCGCCCATTATGGGCATGCAGATGATCTCGGCGCCGCCGAGCGCCAGGCAGCGGGCCGACTCGCTCACGGTGGTGTCCATGCAGATGAGGCAGCCGATCCGCCCGACCGGCGTGGGGAATACGGGGAAGCCGTCGCCCGGCGTAATGCCCGAAGCGTCTTCGCCCGTCGCCAGGTGCACCTTGTGATAGACGCCCGCTACCTTGCCTTCCGGCGAGACGAGGACGGCGCTATTGTGCAGCGCGGCCCCCGCGCGCTCCCGCACGCCGAGCACAAGGTGCGCGCCGTGCTTGCGGGCGATTTCCTCGAACGGTTTCGTGGCAGGGCCGGGAACCGCGATGGCGCCCTGCCGGTAATCTTTGCCGCCTATGACCACTTCCGGGGTGACGACCAGTTGCGGCTTCTCCCGCTCGCAGGCTGCCTGGATGAGGCTGCCCCAGAGGTCAACGCTCGCGGCAACATCGTCGGGCAGTCCGAGGCCCGCCGACAGCCGCGCGATGCTTATCCGCTCGCGCGTCTGCGGCGTGGAGTTGACGATGCAGATCGTCACGGGCCTTCTCCCGGCGGCCGCCGCGGGTTCAACCGCCGGGGCGGTCCAGCGCGACGTGCCCCGGTCGGACCACCGGAAGATGCAGCGGACCGTCAGGCAGGTCGCCCCTTCCGGCGCCCGGGTGACGCACTCGAAGTCCACCGAGCCGTCGGCGGCGGGCTTCGGGAGGAGATAGTTCCAGGGCTTCCTACCGGGGGCCGCTTCCGTGGGCGACCACTTGTCCCACACGACCCTGGCCAGGAGGCAGTCCCGCGGGTTGGCCACGTCCCGATGCTCGGCCCGCGTGCGGATACGGTACGCCTGCCCGCCGCGGATGCCCGTGAAGGAGAACTGCCACCCGCCAGCGCAGGTGGTGGTGCCGTTGGCCTCGATTACCACGTTGCCGCGGTCATCCTTTGCGGTCTTCGGCGCCGCCTCCGGGTACGGCGCCCACGTTTCCGCCTTCACCAGCGAGAGCGGCGCCTGGGCATCCGCCGGGGCACCGGGCGCCGATGCCGAACCGCCCGCTGGCGCGGAACCTGCCGCTGCTGGAGCGGCCACCGCTGCGCAGTGGCAGCCGAGCCAGGCGGCGGCCGCGCAGAGAAGCGCCAGGATGCACGGCCGAGGGGACTGCATCCCATGCGCACCGGACGTCCTCACATCGAGGTTCATAGCCGTCCTCCTCATGGTCTCGCGGCCGCCGTTCAGGTTATGGGCAGCCAGCCGAGGCCCGCCTTCCTGACGGCGTAGCCGACCTCGCGCAGGTGGCTGCCGTAGGCCACCACCCAGTGGAAGCCGCGCACTTCGTCCAGCAGGCGCTCCCAGTCGCCGTGGACCTTCAGGTCCAGTTGCGTGCGGCAGATGGGGAAGAAGGGCGTGTCGATGATATCGGCCTCGAAGCCGAGCCACCGGCGTCCGGCGAAATCGGGATTGAGAACCGTCACGCGCTGGCCCTTGTTCATTTCCACCTTGGTGGCCGCCCCGAAGTCCGATTCGTAGTGCGTAAGCACCCGCACCGGCTCGGGCCGCGTGCCGTTCATCTTCCGAGGGGCGGTGCAGTGCGAAACGGTCAGCACGCCCTTGTGCGCCAGCGACGGATTGCACAGGAACACCGGCGTGCCCGCGACGTAGTGCAGAAGGATGCCCGACGGGATGGCCACGAAGTCCGATTCGCAGAAGGCCGGGAAGCCGTCGTCGTTCAGAAGCGTCAGCGGCAGGCAGGCGGTCGTCTCGGAGATAGGCATGATCGTGCTCATGCACTGGTCAACCGTGATGGCGTCGGCCTCGGCCTCGTCCAGCAGGTCGCGGAAGACCTCGCACAGCACGAAAGCCTTGTCGACGAACTCCCGGGCTGTCTCCAACTTGACGCCTTCCTGGCCGAGGTACCGGTCGGCCTCCTGTCGGCAGCGTTTGACAAGGGCGTCGTCTGTGCGGGCCCGCTGGATGCGCTCGCCCAGTTCGGGGTACGAGACGGTGCGGATGTCGAGTTTCCACGTCTGCCGCGCGCGGTCGGGGGCGGTCTTGCCGTCGGCCCCCCACCCGCCGGGGCCGCCGACCGCCACGATGCGCCTGCCGAGCGTGTTCTTCAGGCCGAAGAGGGCCCGCAGGCGCAGGAGCACCTCGCCGCAGTCGTCCACCACGATGTCGCGGACGTCCATGCCGGCCTCGGCGAACTCGTCGCGGCGCTTGCGCAGAAAGTGCGTGTGCGCACCGATGTACATGTAATAGAGCGGCCCGGAGCGATGCCGCACGAACATCAGGTTCCAGCGGTCCCCGGAGGCAAGGGTCTCCAGGGCCGCGGCGTTGCGCCGCGCGGCGTATATGACCAGCACGTCGTACTTCATTTTCGGCACGGCCGCGGCCTGCTCGGCGCTGCGGACGGTAACCAGCGGCAGCACCTCCAGCGGGAACCCCGCCGACCGCGCCAGGCCGGCCAGTTCGCCGCGGATCCTGGCCTCCTCTTCGGCGAGTTCCTCCTCGGTCTGGATGGCGCCGGTGACCCGCCAACTCGCGGCGGCCCTGCGCTGGTAAATCTCGCAGTTGAAGACCGGCTGGACGACCAGCGGCAGTGCGGCGGGGCGGCGGTGCTCGCCCTGTCTTGCGATTGTCGCGGCCGCCCCGGCGAGCGCAGGCAGGGCCAGTCCCGCCGCGGCGGCGGCCCCCGCCGCGGCCATGAACCGGCGCCGGCTGACACCGCCGTCCGGGCCTCCCGCGGCCGACCCGCAGCAGAAGCACGCTCCTTCGCACCCGTCGCCGCGGTCATCTGTACGCTTTGCCATATATCACCTCCTGGGCGCGTTTCTCCGGGTCCCGGCTCGCGGGGGGTTCCACGCGCGTCACTTCCAGGTTGTCGAACCACAGGTGCGTCTGGAAGGTGCGCAGGCCGATGAGGCCGCTTTCGTGGGGACGCTCGTCGCGGGCCTCCAGGCACACCTTGCCGTCCACGGCGATCGACAGCAGGGTGCCGGCCCTGACGATGGCCACGCGGTAAGTGGTTCCGCGAAGGCACCGGCCGGCGAACGTCTCGGCCAGGAGCGTAAAGCCCGGGCAGCGGCGGATGCGGAAGCGGGCCTTGGCCGTCCCGTCGGGATGGCGCCCGCCTTCGCCCTCGCGGTCATTGAGAAATGTGAAGATATATCCATTGAGGTTGTGATACTTGTCGTACGCGGCGTCGGCCCGCGAGTCGCGGGTGTCCCGGAGCGGCTTGCCCGCCGGGTCTGAATACAGCAGGAAAAAGTTGATGTTGTTCGCCTCGGTTCGCGATTCCATCACGTGGCAGTCGAACTCGACGCGCAGGTCGCCGCGGAACTCCTGGCGGCACCACACGGTGCACACCTGGCCCGGCCGGCCCTGGGGCGGATCGGCCTGGACGTGCAGCCGCCCGTCCTGGATCCAGACGCGCTGGCCGCCCTCGACCCACCAGTTGTCCATGCCCTTCGAGAAGTCCTCGCGCAGGAGGAAACTGGCCTCAGACCGCCCCTTGTCGGCGGCGGCGCCGGGGCCGGGCGCCTCCGCCGGCCGGTGCGCCGCCCCTTCCTCCCCAGGCGCAGCGGTCGGCCGTCCCGGAGCAGCCGCCGGTTGGGGCGGCGCGGCCCACTGGATGGTTTTCTGAAGGAAGTGCTGCCAGTCCCACGTGCCGTCCCATTCCTTGTTGCGGAC
>VGYT01000198.1 GCA_016872895.1 Planctomycetota bacterium | reverse complement strand
CGTGCTGCTCCTGCGACGGGCGCGGGTCGGCCCGCGGCATCCGGAGACCCGCCCATGCGCGAGACCGCGTGCCTGGCCGCCGCCACGGCCCTCCTGCTGGCCGCCGCGATGACCCTCCTGCCGGCAGCCGGAGGCTGCGACCGCCCGCAACCCGCGGGCCCGCCCGGCGCCAAGCGCGACGCATCCAGCCAACTCTACATCGAGGTCTCCGCCCTCGGAAGCCTCGACTACTTCTACGACCACAAACTGGGGATGGAACTGGCCGGCAAGGCCCTCGGCGTCCGCACCGAGTACACCGGGCCCAGCGATTACGACATGGCGGCAATGATTACGGTCTTCGAGCAGGCCATCGCCCGCAAGCCCGACGGAATCGTCGTCGTCGGCTTCGAGCCGTCGCTGGGCGCCATCATCGACAAGGCGGCGGAGGCGGGCATACCCGTGGTGACCGTCGACGCCGACCTGCCCGGCTCCAGGCGCATCGCCTTCGTGGGGACCGGCAACCACCGCGCGGGCCTCGAAGGCGGCAGGAAACTCGCCGAACTCCTCGGCGGAAAAGGCAAGGTCGCCCTCATGACCAAGCCGGGCCAGTCGAACCTGGAGGAACGCATCCGCGGCTACCAGGATGCGCTGCGGCAGCATCCCGGCATCGAGGTCGTCCAGGTGGCCGACACGCAGTCGGACCCGACGGTCGCGGCCCAGGCGGCCGCAGCCCTCCTCCAGAAGTATCCGGACCTGGCGGGCATCGCCTGCGTGGAGGCGGCGGGCGGCAACGGGGCCGCCATGGCCGTCCGCGAGGCAGGCAAGGCCGGCAAGGTCAGGATCGTCGCCATGGACCGCGGCAACGACGTCCTGGAGTCCATCCGCGAAGGCGTCATCTCGGCCACGGTCGTCCAGCAGACCGCCCTGATGCCCTTCTACGCCGTGCAGATACTCTACAACCTGAATAATGCCGATATACCGATTACCACGAACAACGCCGCGGCCGGCATCACCGGCGCGCCCGCCGCCATCGACACCGGCGTCGTGATCGTCGACCGCAGCAATTACGGGCACTTCGTGCGGAGCCGCTGAGTGCATCTTCCCTCCGACCCGGTGGTGGAAGCGCGCGGCGTGACGAAGACGTTTCCGGGCGTCCGCGCGCTGGACGCCGTCAACTTCAGCCTGCGCCGCGGCGAGGTCCACGCCCTGGTCGGCGAGAACGGCGCCGGCAAGACCACCCTCATCCACGTCCTCGGCGGCGTCCTGCGGCCCGACGCGGGCGAGATCCTCGTGGAAGGCCGCCCCGTCCGCTTCCGCCACCCCGCCGACGCCGCCAGGTGCGGCATCGGCCTGGTGTTCCAGGAACTCTCGCTGGCGGGGAACCTGTCTGTGGCGGAGAACATCTTCGCCCACCGCCAGCCCGTCCGCGCGGCGGGCCTGATAGACTGGCCGGCGCTGCACGCCCGCACCAGGGAACTCCTGGCTCGCTTCGACCTGGACGTTGACCCGCGGACCCCCGTCCGCCGCCTGCCCGCCGCACGGCAGCAGGTGGTCGAGATACTCAAGGCCCTCTCGCGCGGGCCGCGCGTGCTCGTCCTGGACGAGCCCACCTCGTCGCTGACGGCCCCGGACGCGCAGCATCTCTTCGCCGGCATCGCCCGCATGAAGGCCGCCGGGGCGTCGGTCATCTACATCTCGCACCACCTGCCGGAAATCTTCCGCGTGGCCGACCGCGTGACGGTCCTCAGGGACGGCCGCGTCGTGGGCACCTGCGCGGCCGCCGAGGCGACCGAGCAGTCGCTCGTCCGCAGCATGGTCGGCCGCGACCTGGCCAACATCTACGGCGAGCGGCAGTCCGAGGTCGGCCCCGAGGTCCTGCGCGTCCGGGAGGCGTGCGGCGAGCGGTTCTCCGGCGTCTCCTTCTCGCTTCGCCGCGGCGAAATCCTCGGCGTGGCCGGCCTCGTCGGCGCAGGGCGGACCGAACTGGCCCGCGCGCTTCTCGGCGCGCCGCCCATGACGGCCGGAACCGTCGCGCTCGACGGGCGGCCCGTGCGCATCCGCAGCCCGGCCGACGGCATCGCGGCCGGCCTGGCGTACCTGACGGAGGACCGCAAGCAGGACGGCCTTTTCCTGGACATGACCGTCCGCGCCAACTGCGTTGCGCCGAGCCTGGCGGACTTCGCCGGACGCCTCGGCTGGATGGACGAACGCCGCATCGACCGCTTCGCCGAGGACAGCCGCCGCCGACTGCGCATAGCCACGCCGGGCATCGCCCAGCGCGTGCGGAACCTCTCGGGCGGCAACCAGCAGAAGGTCCTGCTGGCGATGTGGATGGGCGCGCGGCCGAAGGTGCTCATCGTGGACGAGCCGACGCGCGGCGTGGACGTGGGCGCACGGAGCGAAATCTACGGCCTCCTGCGCCAACTGGCCGCCGCCGGCGCAGCCATCCTCATGATCTCCTCCGACCTGCCGGAGATCCTCGGCCTGTCGGACCGCATTCTCGTGATGCGCCAGGGCCGCCTTGCCGGAGAGTTCCTTCGCGGCCAGGCGACCGCGGAGACAATCATCGCGCGGGCGCTGCCCCCCGACGGCGGGGGCTGATCAAAGACACCGCCATGACAAGCATCCGGCAGCCAACTCGCGGCGGCGGACTCGCCCGGGGCCTGGCCGATTTCCGCGAGTTCATGATCATCGCCCTCATCCTGGCGATAGCCGCGGCCATGTCGCTGGCGTCGCCGGTCTTCCTCACGCCGGAGAACCTCTCGGTTGTGCTGCTCGCGGTCTCCACCCAGGCCATCGTGGCCGTCGGCATGACGGTGCTGCTCGTCTCCGGCGGGTTCGACCTGTCGGTGGGGTCCACCGTCGGGCTGGCCGGGGCCGTGACCGCGATGGGCCTCGCCGGCGGCCTGCCCGTGGCAGCGGCCGTCCTTGCGGGCCTTGCGCTGGGGGCGGCCATCGGCGCCGCAAACGGCCTTATCGTTGCGCGCATCGGCATCAACCCGTTCATCACCACGCTGGGCATGATGGGCATCGTACGCGGGGCCCTGGAGGTCATCTCGCGCGGCAAGAACATCTCCGGCCTGCCGAAGGCATTCAACGAAATCGGCCAGGGATACCTCGCAGACATTCAGCACCCCATCGCGCAGCACCCCATCGTCATCTCGCTGGTCCTGGTGGCCCTGGGCGACATCCTGCTCCGGCAGACGCGGTTCTTCCGGCAGAACTACTACATCGGCGGCAACGAGAAGGCCGCCCGCCTGACCGGCATCAACGTGGACCGCATTACCATCTTCAACTACGCACTGACGGGCCTCCTGGCCGCAGTGGCCGGCATCATCATGACGGCCCGCCTCGGAAGCGCCACGGTCACGGCCGGCGCGGGGCTTGAACTCCAGGTAATCTCGGCCGTCATCATCGGCGGGGCCAGCCTACAGGGCGGCGAGGGCACCGTCCTGGGCTCCTTCCTGGGCTGCATCCTCATGGCCCTCATCGTCACCTCGCTGAACCTCCTGGGCGTGGATATCTACTGGCAGCGCCTCATCATCGGTGCTACGCTGTTGGCGGCCGTAATGATTGATACGCTGGGCAAACGCCGGCATCGGCGCTGAACTTCGCCCCTGCAACCTCGCACCCACAAGAGGAGGGCCTTGACATGTGGAAACCGACTCGCCGCAACTTCCTCCGGGCCGGGGCCGCCCTCGCGGCCGCCGGCGCCGGCCTGAAAACCCTGGCCGCCCTTGCCCAGGCGCCCCTGGGCCAGCGTCCCACGCGCGACGCTGCGGTCCAGGTCATCAACCCGCTGGGCCGCGTGCCGCTTTCATTCTTCATAGACGACTCGTCCTGCCTGGTGAACCTGGGCCACTTCTGCATGCCGCAGTTCGCCGAGGCATGGCCTACCCGCGATATCTACAAGAAGCCCTGGAAAACCTGGCCGCGCGAAATCCCCGACGCCTTCGTCCGCGAGTTCGCCGAGTTCTGCGCCGAGCACGGCGTCAAGGGCAAGTACAGCGTCGTGCCGTTCCCCGCCTGCGTGGGCCGCCTGGACCGCGAACTGCCCGGCTGGTCGCGCCAGGAACTCCTCGCCAGCCTGAAACTCGTCCGCGACGTTATGCTCCCCAACTGGGACGTCCACCCCGAAATGATAACGCACACCCGCGTCATCGACCTTGCCACCGGCCATCCGCTCCCCGAAATCAGTTCCGCCACCATGGAGAACTCATACCCCCAGGGCAAGAAGAGCGTTGACGAACTGGCCGCCTACATCGCCTACTCGCTGCGGATTCTGAAAAACTGCGACCTGCCCTGCGAGGGCATCACCACCCCCGGCGGCTTCGGCAACGCCGTCAAGTCGGAACTCTCGCTGGCCGTGGGCCAGGCCGTGCGCGAAGTGTACGGGGCCGAACTGCCCCACTACTTCAAGTACGTCTCCGGTGGCAAAGAGAGCACGCAGCCGAAGGCCGAGCACGTCGAGGGCCTGGATACCGACAGCCCGCAGGCCGTCATCAGCCTGCCCGCCGGCACGGGCGACTGGTTCGGCAACTGGGACGGCGACGCCGCCCCCGAAGGCCACCGCTACGCCAACGCCGACGCCACCGGCGGCCGCATGGTGGAGTTGATAGAGCGCGGCGAGCCGGCCGTCATGCTCTGCCACTGGCCGGGCCTGTATAACCAGGGCGCAAAGACGGGCCTGGAGCAGTTCAAGCAGGTCGTCCTTGCGCTTGAAGGCCGCTACCGCGACCGGACGATGTGGATGAAAATCGGCGAACTGGCCCGCTACTGGGCCGCCAGGGAACTCACGCGCATCGAGCGCGACGCCGGCCGCACGACCTTCACCGCACCGTTCGCCGCGCCAGGGTTCACCGTCCGCCTTCCCGCCACGGGCCAGGCCCCGCCCCAACTGCGATTTGAGCCGGCAGCGGCGGGGCGCGCGCCGGCATCTGAGCCGCGACCTGCCGGCAGCGGGGCCGCTTCAGAGCCGCGACCGTCAGGGAGCGGCCCCGCTGACACCGCCTCGCCTGTGGCGCTGGCCGAGGCAAAAGAGCCGCGCGACCTTAAGCCCGGCACGTACCTGCGCCAGGCCGACTCCGTTACCGTGTGCTTCGACCTGCCCAAGGGCCGCACGGTGCTGAGCGCCTGACCCGGCCGGCAAGTCTCCCGACAAGTCCGCGCGGCGGGTCTCCCGACCCGCCGCGCAAGCGGTTACAAGGCAGTTTCCTGGCCTTACCCGCCGGCGCGCGCCGCCGCCTTCCTGCCGCCAAGCGAATAAAGGTGCGTCGCCGTCCGCAGGTACATCACGCCCCCCGCGACGGCCGGGGTGGCATAACTCGGCTCGCCCAGGGGCACGCGGGCAAGCAACTCGAACTTGTCCGCTGCGGCCACGACAGCCACGTCGCCGTTGCGGGCGATGGCATACAGCCGCCCGTCCACCCACACGGGAGAGCCGTAAAATGAGCCCCCCACCCGCTCGCGCCAGACCACTTCCCCCGTGGCCGCCTTCAGGCACGCCACCTGGCCGTCGTCACCCCACAGGAACAGCCGCCCGTCCTTCACGATGGGCGTGGGAATGAGCGGCACGGGCTTGCCGATCTCGTACGCCACCGCCGCGGCCGTCTTGCCGTCGCGCGACCCCGGCCGCACAGCCACGTACAACGTCCCGCGCGTGCCGTAGCCGAAGCCGGCGAACACCAGTCCGGGCATCCACACGGGCGACCCCACGCACCGGTCCTTGAAGACGTCCGGCACTTCCCAGTTGACCTTCCCGGCGGCGGGGTCAACCGACGTTACGCCGTGGGCGGTGCTCGAAAAGATCAACTCCGGCGGCGCTCCCGGCGGCTGGTACACGCACGGCGTGGAGTACGCTGCAAGGGCCGACCGGCGCTCCAACTGCCAGCGCGTCTGGCCCGTCTTGCGGTCCACCGCCACGAGGAAACTCCTGGCCACGCGCGGGTCCTTCGTGCCGAGCATGCGCTGCGGCCCTTCCTGGTCGTTGCCCAGGACGACAAGGTCGCCATAAATGATGGGCGACGTGCCGCTGCCGTGCATCCCCACAAACGGCCCCAGGTTGCGCCGCCACACGTCGCGGCCGTCCGCATCAAGCGCAAGCAATACGACCTCCTGCGGCATGGTCCACGTGACGACGACGCCGTCGGCGTCGGCCGCAGGGGTCGCCGTGGCATACCCGTTGTCCTGATGCTGCTCGTAAGTGACGGAGGGGTACTCTCGCCGCCACAGCACGCGGCCGTCGGCCGCGCCCAGGCAAAGGACCGTCCGCCCGGCCGTGCCGGGGTCGCCGCACGTCAGATAGATGCGGTCGCCCCAGAGAACGGGCGACGAGTGGCCCGGGCCGGGCAGCGCCGCCCGCCAGTTGTAGTCATTCTGCGTCCACCGGACGGGCACGGTTGTGGCGGCGCTTATGCCGGCGCCGTTCGGGCCGCGGAACCGGCTCCACTCCCCCTCGGCGGCGTCGGCCCCGGAGGCGCCCGCCCGTGCGAAAAGAGCGAGGCCGACCGCCGCAAACAGCGCCCTGCCGCAGTGCATGCGGCCCTCCTTCCGGCCCCTGGAGTCTGCGCGCCCCCGGCGCCGCGCACATTTTCGGATGTGGCACGGCCGGCTCGGCCGGCCGTGCCACACGCGCCGAATCGGGCCGCGCCCAGCCGGGCAAACAGCGTTACGGCCGCACGATCGGAAACAGTTTCCGCAGTTCCGCCAGCGCAGGCTGCGCGCCGTACTCGCACAATTCAAACACCTCGGCGCACTTGACCTGCTTGCCGGCGTCCTGGCCATAGATTTCGATGAGTTCCGCGCGGTACTGGTTGGCCGTGGCCGCGAACCGCTGGCGGAACGAGGCCCGCACGGCGTCCTCGCGCGCCTTGCGGCTGGCATCGTCCGTCGGAACGAGGCCCTCGTGCCCGCCGCAACCCCCCTCCACGAACTGCGACTGGATGGCCACCAGCGCCTTCAGTTTCTGTTCCATCACGCTGTCTATCCCCACCACCACGTCGGGCCGGAAGGGGTTCGGCCGCTGGAACCGGTCGCCGTAGTACAGGAACACGGGGTTCCTCTTCAGCGCGGGCACGTCCGGGCAGAAGAACGGGACGGTCACCATGAAGGCGGCATCCTGCACAAGGATGCCGGCGTAACGGTGGTCGGGATGGTAATCGTTCGTGCGGGGCCCCAGGACCACGTCCGCCTTCCACTCGCGGATGAGGCGTGTGACCAGGCGCCGATTCTCCAGCGTGGGCATCAACTCGCCGTCGTGGATGTCGCACACCTCCACGGTGGTGCCGAGGATCCGCGCGGACTCCTGGACCTCGCGCGTGCGGCGCTGGGCGAGCGGCCCCCCGGCCTCGCGCCAGTGCCCGATGTCGCCGTTGGTCAGGCTGACCAACTTGACGTGGTGGCCCTGGGCGGCCCACATCGCGCCGACGCCGCCGACCCGGATCTCGCAATCGTCCGGATGCGCGCCGAAGGCGATGACGCGCAACTTGCCGTCGCCCACGCCGGCCGGCGCTGCGGCCGCCCAGGCCGCAGGACCGGCGAACTTCGTCCCCAGGCCGGCCGCCATCCCCAGCCCCGCAATCGCCGCCGCGGCGGCGATAAGGCAAACCGATACGTTTCTGCGCATGTGGTTGACCTCCTTAACATGCCCGCCTGCGGGCGGGTTCCCGTGCCACATCTTGCGCGAAAAGCAGGTCCGCAGGCCAGAGAAAACCCGCCGGGGCTGGTACTGATGAACAGTGCCCGGCGGCCCGGCCGGAGTTCCCCCGCTCCCGGCTACCGTCAACTGAACGCTTGATTCCCCCGCCCCTTGTGGTTATCCGGTGTACCCGCCGCATGCAATCGGCGCGAAAGGGAAAGCGCACATTCTGCTTTTTCGCCTCTTTCCGCGCCCTGCCGCGAGGCCGAAGCGTAAACTCCAGCCCCAGCCGCCGTGATAGCAGACGCCCCCAACGCCGGCTCGCGCGGAAGGGACGCCGCACACGCGGCTGTTCTCGCCACAGAGTACGCGGCGCGCGCTATGGCTGGTAGCAAAATAGGACCCGTCACTCTCGTCTCGCCCTGTGTCGCCTTGTTCGCCGCTGGCGGCCAGAAGACACATAACACGAAAGCCGAGAGCTCATAACGACTCCCCATCGTCCACATCAGAGAGTGCCTTGGCGCGCAGTCTCTCTATCATGGCCTTGCGGATATCCTCGTCTGATACTTGTATCCTTCCGGCCTCAAGTTCTTTCACGATATAGGCACGAACTATGATGCTTGCCTTGTTTATCCTGAGTCTTGTGGCGGCATCCCAATCCTCCATCTCTGGGTTCTGGAATCGCAGGATACGTCTGTCTGCCCCAGCGAGCTCGCTCCTTGGTACGTGCAAGGCTGCCTCTCCGCCAATGGCCTCGGCCGCAAGAACCCTGAAGAGCAGCGTTCTTGCCGTGTCGCCGAGGAGAGCCACTTCCGGCGGCTGCTCCTCGAGTTCACAAAGCCTTGACTGAGCGGCAGAGCGCGTGGGGTATACCTTGGAGAGTTCGGCAAGGTCTTTGTCGCGCGTAGAGTCAATATGCTCATTAGCATTATAGACATGTACAAGTCGGCGAAGTAGGTCTCGGGCGCGATGCGCCTTCTCCTGCAAAAAGGAAGGGGACATCCCCTTAGTGCGGGCAACGAACGCCGAATATGCTTCGACTGCTGCGCGGATAGCCTCTCTTGACGAACACGACTGGGTGGCAATCTTCTCAGACACGGCGATTACCAACCCCGTCACCGCCCGCGCAGCGCATACTCGATAGAATTCCTCTGAAGCCGGCTCGATTCCGCCGTTCGGGCGAGGAACAGAGAATTGTATCCCCTTACTGGGAAATGCCACCGTAATCGAATCTTGGCCGGCAAGTGCCATCAGCCCCACAAGTATCATGCACATCGCGGCGAGCATTGACCTAGGCTTAATGCTTGTCATACTGCTCCTCCTCGCCTCATGGTACAGTGATTGTGTAGTCGAGTCCTCCAGCCTCAGGCGACGGATAGACCATTGCCTTGTCGAAGAACACCCCCCATAACACCATTATCTTCAGCTTGTCAAACCAGTAGTTTGCCTGCGGCCTGTAATCCCGAAAGTAGTACCCCTGAGGATGAATGGAGCCTGCCGGGTTGGAGTACCCTACCCAGGAAACCTGGGAAACCTGGGGACGCTACCCAGGTTTTGCCCGTTTCCTCGGCCGGCCGCCTTTGCGCGGCGACAGGAATCGGCCGCTCAGTTCCTCCAGCCGCGCGACGAACGCCGCATCCTCCGCCGGCCGGCCCGTCCGCGTCGTCATGCGCAGCACCTTCAGCACCTCCTTGTCGTCCGCGACGCGCAGCCAGGCCGACC
>VGYT01000197.1 GCA_016872895.1 Planctomycetota bacterium | reverse complement strand
CGGCGTACCTGCGCGAGACCGAGACGAGGCCCGTCGAGGGTTCCACGACGTTCGGGTCGTCCTGCGCCTTGCAGGCGGGGCACTGGCAGTAGCCCGTGCCGTCGGTGGGCGAGAGGGAGGGGTTCCCCTGCCCCGCCGCGATGGCCGCCGACACCCGGTCGGCGAAGTGCTTCCGCAGGTCCGGGTTGGAGGTGCACAGCCATCCGCCGCCCCGGCGCTCGCCGTCCTTGCCCATCGCGAAGAACTCCGGGTGCTCGGCGAAGAGGGCGGGCGGCACATAGCGGCCCCAGGAGTGGGCGTGCTGGATGTCTTCGCCGCCGGCGCCGTTCCACGCTTTCCAGTATCCGCCGCCCCAGGACGGCCCCTTGGGGTTGCGCATCAGGAGGCCCGGCTTCTCCGTGACGGTCATCGGGCCGACCGCCAGCGTGGCCGTCCGCGGATAGACCTCGCCAAGCGGGCAATCCATGAAGTAGCGGCAGCCGAGGGCCTCCAGGAAGCGGCAGACGGCCTTGACGGTGGCGGCGTCGGACTGCCCGGCGATAAGTGCGCGGTCGTTCTCGATGCGAATGCGGACGCCCTCGCGGGTGGGGCTGTCAATGTCGTCCAGCGCGAGGCCCGCCGCGGCGGCCGCACGCCCGATGAATATGGCCGGCCCCTGGGCGGGCGGGTCGGAGGAGACGGGCAGTTGGGCATCGGTTATCTTCTGAATCCACTCGCGGAGGATGCGGACGGCCAGGGCCTCGCCGCCGGCGTCGGCCGGGCGCTTGCGCACGGGGCGGCCCTTGGCGTCGGCGGGCGCATCGGGCGCACCGGCCGCCGCCACAATCGTGGCCACGGGCCGGCCGTCGCGGGCTATTTCCAGGGCCGGGGCCGCCTGGGCGGCCGCCAGGGTGATGACCGCCGCCAGGATGACGGGCGCCGCCAGGATGACGGGCGCCGCCAGGATGACGGCCTCCGACGGCATGACCGCCGGCGGCACGCCTCCCGTCGGCATGCCCGCCGACCGGATGACTGCCGCCTTCATCGCCTGCCGCGCTCTGCGCATGGCGCCACCTCCCGCCCCCCACCCAGCCGCAGGCCGTACCCCGCTTCGGCAGGCGGCGGCCCGTCGGGGGACCGTCAGGATCGCCGCTTGTAAACGGCCAGGAAGGCCGACGACCGCGGGGCGGTCTGCGCCGCCCACTCATTCCAGTAATAGTCGGTCCGCGTGGCCGAGAGAATGTCTATGACGCCCACCCGGTCGTAGTTCCGGGCCAGGTACTGGCGGCCCCACTCGAAGATGGTCCGGTCGGAATCCGGCCGCACCACCCACGACGTGACGACGTTGCTCACCACGACGTACGCCGGTCGGGCGGCCTCGATCTCGGCGATCATCTCCTCCTGCATCCGCCGCGCGAACGGCTGCGGTTCCATCAGACCGTACGTGTAGATGTATCCCGTGGCGGAGCGGCGGCGGGCATAGAAGTAAATCTGCGGCTCGGACCCCAGCACGGCGATGGTGTCGCCGGGCGAAGTCCGCGACTCAATATATCCGGCGATCTCGATTGATTCCGGGAACGGATTCATGGTGTAGAGGGTGCGGCAGGCGACGGCGGGGGCGCCCTCGAAGAGGACGGCCCGCTCCTGGGCGATCATCCAGCCGCACGACGCCGCAAGGGCCGCCGCAGGACCGGCCCACGCGGCCCGGCCCAGGCGCGTCCGGCCCAGGAGATCCGCGGCCGCGCCCCCCGCCGCACCCGCCAGCAGGGCCAGCGCCGGCAGCATCAGAATAAAATAGTGGTGCCTGAAGTGCAACCCCGCCCCCGTTCCGATGAAGGAGAAAACCAGGAGACCCAGGGCGGCCGCGGCCCCCGCCCGGTAGCGGCGGCAGAGCAGCACGGCGGCGATGCCCGCCGCCGATAGTGCGGCCAGCCCGAGCATCGGCCAGGCAAACCGCTCGAGCATGGTCATCAACTGCCTGGCCCCGGCCTCAAGCGACACGTAGCCGCCGTACGCCCGGGCGTACTCGAACGTCCAGAACCAGAACGTGCCGAAGACGCCCGCCGCCGCCAGCGCCAGGAACGTCGCGCCGAGGACGAGTGCGGCCGCCCCCAGGAGCAGGCCCAGGCGCTCGCCCGTACGCCGCCAGGATCGCGGCCGGGCGCGCCACTCGTGCACCGCCAGGTATAGCGCCGCAAAGGCCAGGAATACGGCGCCCGGCTGCTTCATGAGGATCGCGAGGCCGAAGCAGGCGCCCGCCGCCAGAAATATCCACCGCCCGCCGCGATCAAGGCCCCGCAGCACAAGCGCCACGCCGCCCATCGCCGCCAGGGCGACGAAGTGGCTGGCGTGTCCCGCCAGTGCAAGAAAAGAGGGGTTTGTGGCCAGAACGGCGTGGCAGGCGGCCGCAGCCGCACCCGCACCCGCTCCGAACAGCCGCCGCCCGACAAAGAACACAAGGACGGCCGTGGCGCTGGTGACCAGGATGACGCCCGCGTGGATGCCCCTCGGCGTCTGCCCGAACACGGCCATGATGAGCGCGTAGGCCGCGTACGTGCCAGGGTACTTCATGTTGTACGCCAGCCGGTACGGCGGGACGCCGTCCAGCAAAAGTTGCCCGGCGTAGGCGTACTCGCCCTCGTCGCGTTCCAGGGGCATGTCGGCCAGGCGCCAGCGCAGGACGCCGGCCAGCGCGAGGGCCGCCGCCAGGACGAGCCAGGGCATGAACCTGCCCGGCCACCCGGCCGCAGGGGCGGGAGCAAGTGCGGTCGCGGACGCCGTTTTTCCGCCTCTGGCCATGCGTTACTTGTTCTTCACGCCGCAGAACGTCAGTTCATCCTGGTTCCGCGCGTACAGCCGCCCGCCAGGACGACGGGCAGCACCCGGCCGCTGCCGTGAAGTCTTATACGGTCTGCCGGCTGAAGAAAACGGCGTCTCCCGGCTTCATGGGAAACGCCGCGCAGAGAGGCTTATTGCCCCCGCGCCGGCCCACCCGCGGCGCGGGCGCGGACTTGTCGGCCGAAGCGTGGTCGAAGGCGGATGCCCCGCCGGCGGCGGGCGGCGGGGCTCCCGCGCCAGTCGGCGAATCATGGGCGCCGCTCAGGCGCGGGCCTTCTTGACCTCTTCGCGGAAGGCGCGCGCCAGTTTCGTGATCGTCGCCCAGTCGCCCTTCTGGATGGCTGCGCCGTCCACCAGGGCCGCCCCGGCCCCGAGCGTCACGGCCCCGGCCTTGATGAACGCCGCAGCGGTCGTCAGGTCCACGCCGCCGGTGGGCATGAGTTTCAGAAACGGCATCGGGGCAAGGATGGCCTTGAAGTACGCCGGGCCGCCCACGCTCGCCGGAAAGACCTTCACGACGTCGGCCCCCATGACGTGGGCCTGGTAAATCTCGGTCGGCGTGAACGCCCCCGGAATGACCGCCTTGTCATGCCTGTGCGCAGCCTGGATGACCTCCGGCACGAGGACCGGGCCGACGACGAACTGCGCCCCTGCGGCGACGGCCTCCTGGACCTGCTTCGCCGCGGTGACGCTGCCGACGCCGACGAGCACTTCTTTGCCGAGCGCCGCCGCCAGCCGCCGGATGCCGTCGATCGCCCCCGGCACGGTCATCGTTACCTCGCAGATGGGCACGCCGCCCGCCAGGAGGGCCTTCGCCAGGTCCAGCAGCGCATCGGCGCTCCTGGCCCGGACGACCGGAATGATGCCCACGTCGCACAGTTGCTTGAGGGTTTCTTCGCGGGTCATTGCAGCCTCCGCACGCTTTCCTACTTCAGCCGCTCCATGAGTGCCCGCGCGTCGGCGGCCTGCTGCGCCTGCGGGAACTCCGAGAGAATCTTCGCGCAGTACTCGCGGGCCAGGTCCAGCCGCCCGGCGCGGAAGTAGCCGTCGGCCAGACTGAGGTACTCGCGGGCCTTGCGGTCGGCCTGGACGGACTTAAGGTAGCCCATCAGGTCGGCGTTGCGCTCAAGGCGTGCGCGGGCCTCGGCGGCCTTGCGGCCGGGGCCCGTGTCGCCGCCCTGCTGGGCCACGCGGCCGTAGATTTCGTAGGCCTGGGCGAGGAGTTCCAGGCGTGCGGCACGCCGCTCGGCCTCGGTCATCTCCTTCGGTCTGACCGCGGCCGCGATAACGCCCGGCGGCTTCGGCGGCACAGCGGGGAGCGATGCGGCCGGCGCGGGCGACTTCTCCGGGCTCGGAGATGCCGGGCCGGGGAATATCTGCGTAAGCGGCGACTTCCCGGGCGGCGTCTGCGGTGGCGTCTGCGGAGGCGTCTGCGGAGGCGTCTGCGGTGGCGGAGGCGGGGGCGGCTCGCTCTCCATTATCTCCGACCACGGCGACCTCGCCCCCGGGGCGGCGGCCTTCTCGGACCCCGGCGCCGGGGTCTTCTCGGACGCAGGCGCAGACGCCCCGCCGCCTGGCGCGCCTGGCGCCGCTTGCGCCCACGGCGCAAGGTTCACCGGCCCGGCCGGCCCGGCGGGCCCGGGCGGCGGGGGCGGCCTCTCGCCCGCGGCGGGCGGCTTCTCGCCCGGCGCGGCAGCGGGCGGCTTCGCCACGGGGGACGGCGGCGCGGGCGGGGCAGGCGGCCCGGAGGCCGGCTCAGGCGGGGCAGCCGGCGGAGGCGGCGCGGGCGGCGCTTTCGCCGGCGGCTGAGCCGGCGCGGGCGCGGGTGCAGCGGGCCCCGCCGCGGCGGGCGGCGGCCGCAAGAGCGCCTCGGCCTGCGCTTCAAGCGCCTCGGCCTTCTTCAGTTCCTCTTCCAGCCGCCCGGCCCTCAGCCGCGACTGGAACCCCGCATCCGACTCCAGTTGCCGCGCCAGTGCCCCGGCGTCCTTGGCGACGCCCATGCCGAAGTACAGGCGCGAGATGCGCTTGAGTTCCCCGAGGCCGGCCGCAGGGTCCTCCGATAACAGTTGCCGCGCGACCTCCAGTTCCTGGGTAGCCTGCGCCTTGTAGGCCTGGAGTTCCTTGAAGGCGAGTTCGGGGTACTCGGTGTCGCATCGCGTGGTGGCGCAGCGGATGAAGAGTTCGACGGCGGCCGACGTGCGGCCCTCGGCCCTGGCCTTCATGCCTTCCTTGTAATCGTTCTCGACCTTCTGGCGGATCCTGGCCCTGCGGACCTCGGGGTCTTCCTCGATGGTGCCGAAACTGACGCCCGCGCGCAGGGGGGCGGCGGCCAGAAGCAGGAGCGCAACCAGCATTCCGATCAGGCGCATTCCGCACTCCGCACTGCCTACGGCCCCGTGCGCTCGATAAGCGTCTGCGTCTTAAGAAGGGTGCTCTCGGCCGGGAACCCGTGCCACGTGTGGACCAGCAGGCCCCGCCCCTTCGCCTCGGGAATGGCGTACGAGAAGGGCCGGCGTGCCGCCTCGCGCGGCTCCTCTGGCAGGAGGTGCCCCTCGCCAGCACGGGCGAGGAGTTCCTCCACCTCGCGCCGATACGTCGCGGGGTCCGCCGCATCCACCTGGTAGGCCATGTGATAGACGACGGGCCCGCGGGCCTCCAGCCGGTGCTCGTGCTCGCCCACGATGTCCAGCGTGCGCGCCAGGCCCCTGCGCGGCAGTTCCAGTTCGCGCGGCACGAGGGCCTCGGTGACGGCCTCGCCGGAGTCCACGAAGGTGATGACGTGGCCGGCGTCCAGCAGCCACACCTCGAACTCCACCGAGCCGTGCCGGAACACGCGCCGCGCTCGGATGTTGAAGAACTCCGGGTGCAGCGTCCGCAGGTACAGGCAGAGCCTGAGGTCGGCCACCACGGTTTGTCTTCCGGCGGCGTCCATGATTTCCCTGTGATATTATACGACACACGAGGCCGCATGCAACCCGGCCGCGCCCGGCCCGCGCAACGTTCAGCCGTCGCCGGCAGGGCGACGCGCCGTTGTTTAGCCGTCGCCGCCGCGGCGACGCGCCGTTGTTTAGCCGTCGCCGCCGCGGCGACGCGAACGGACGCAGGCGCCGCAAACACGACCGCGGCCGTACCGGCCGCGGCTAAACGTCAGCGCCCGCCGCCGTTGTTCAGCCGTCGCCGCCGCGGCGACGCGCCGTTGTTTAGCCGTCGCCGGCACGGCGACGCGAACGGACGCAGGCGCCGCAAACACGACCGCGGCCGTACCGGCCGCGGCTAAACGTCCGCGCCCGCCGCCGTTGTTCAGCCGTCGCCGCCGCGGCGACGTGCCGTTGTTTAGCCGTCGCCGGCACGGCGACGCGAACGGACGCAGGCGCCCGCAAACACGACCGCGGCCGTACCGGCCGCGGCTAAACGTCAGCGCCCGCCGCCGTTGTTCAGCCGTCGCCGCCGCGGCGACGCTCGTTCCCCACGGTTTGACTTACCCCCTTTTAGACGCATAATTCCTCATGGAGATGCGGCCACCCGGCCGCCCGACCCGCGGAGCCGCGACCGTGAGGGAGCGGAGCCTTCGGAGCCTGGATATGCCTTTTCGCCGCCTTCTCGCGGCAGCGATAGCACTGGCCGCCCTGGCTGCGCCCGCGCGGGCCGAACGGACGATCTCGGCCGAGGTTTACCTCGACCGCCTTCGCGGCATGTGGCTGGGCCAGGTCCTGGGCAACTACGCCGGCCGGCCCACCGAGGGCGCTTACACCGGCCGCGGCGGAACCACGACGCCCATCGACTGGGCCTCCTTCATCAGCACCGACCCGTGGAGCGGCGACGACGACACCGTCCTGGAATATATGAACATACCTCTCGTGCGCGACCACGGCGTCCCCACGGGGGCCCAACTGCGGGCCGCCTGGGAGACCCACGTCCCGCTGGGATACTTCTACATCGCGAACCACCAGGCGCGGCGGCTGATGAGCCACGGGTTCACCCCGGCCGACACGGGCAGCCAGCGCAACAACCTCGCCTGGTGGGCCATCGACTCGCAGATAACCACCGAGGCGCTCGGGGCGGCTGCCCCCGGAATGCGCCAGCGCGCGGCCGACCTGGCGGGCTCATTCGGCGGCGTCACGAACGAGGGCCACCCCCTTCATGCCGCGCAGTTCTACGCCGCCATGTACGCCGCGGCGCCGCTGGAGACGAACGTCGAGCAGGTCGTCGCCAAGGGCCTGGCCGTCGTGCCGGCGACCTCGCGCTCGTACGACGCCGTCTCCAGCGTCCTGGCCTGGTACGACGCCGACAAGGCCGACGGGGCGCTCGACTGGCACGCCACGCATGAAAAAATCTACGACCGTTACGTCGGACCGCTGGCTTATGGCCGCTACTACTCGTGGGTCGAGTCCACCGTGAACCTGGCGCTGACGGCGATGGCCCTCCTGTACGGCCAGGGGGATTTCAAGCAGACCGTCGAGATCGCCGTCCAGGGCGGCTTCGACAGCGACTGCAACCCCGCCACCGCCGGGGGCCTGGTGGGCCTGATGAAGGGATACTCGGGCCTGCCCGCCGACCTTACCGCCGCCGCCTCGGACCGCTATTACGTCGGCTCGCTCCAGAACATCACCAAGAACACCACCATTTCGCAGGCGGCGGCCGACTGGCGCGCCGCGGCCGAGCAGGAAATCGTGCGGATGGGCGGCTGGATAGAGAACCCCGGCCCGGCGGCCGTCTATCACCTGCCAGGCGACACGGTCGCCCCGCCGCCGGAACTGCCCGACCCGGCCGGACCCGCCGGCCTCGTGCGAGACGTCCGCGCCGCCGGCGGCACGGTCACCGTGAGCGCCTCCGTCGAAAAGCACAACGCCTGGGACGACCGGACGAACCTCGACGCCATCATCGACGGCATCACGGACGTGCGGTACAACGGCCGCCGCCCCTACTCCACGTACGACGGCACGAACGCGCAGCCCGCCGGCGGCGACTGGTTCCAACTCAACTTCGACCGCGACGTGCTCCTTGCGTCGCTCGTATTCCACGAGGGCAACGTCTCGGGCAACGAGAACACCGACCCGCGCATCGCGGGGCTTCACGGCGGCTACTTTACGGACCTGGCGGTCGAGGTCGGCCGCGACGGCGTCTTCGCACCCGCCACGGGCCTGGCGCTGAGCGAGCCGCTGGACCCATACACGTATTTTCAACACATAGAACTCTCGTTCGACGCGGCCGTGGGCGACGCCGTCCGCATCCGCGGCCGGGCGGGCGGCCGCGACCAGTTCACCACCGTCACCGAACTGGAGGCCCGCGGCGCCATCCCCGCGCCGTCCGCCTGGGCCCCCGCCGGCGGCCACGCCTGGGAGAACCCCGCCAACTGGTCGCCCGCCGGCGTCCCCGGGCCGGAGGGCATCGCCGTCTTCGCCAGCGCGCCGCAGCCGGTCGCCCTCGCCCAGCCCGAGACCGCCCTGGGCCTGGACCTTCGGAGCGGCGGCTGGACGGTCGAGGGCGCCGGCCACACGCTCACCCTCGGCGCAGCAGGCATCGCCGCCGCAGGGGCGGGAACCAGCGTCGTGGCCGCCCGCGTCCGCCTGGCCGCCAACTCCATCTGCACCATCGGCGAGGGCGCCGTCGTGCAACTCGACGGCGGCCTCGACGGGGGCGGCTGCATCCTCACGAAGTCCGGCCCCGGCACGCTCGCCGCCGCAGACGCAACGGACCTGGCCGGCCTGAACATCCTGGGCGGCACGATGGTCTTCGGCGGCGCCGCGGACGCCATCGCCGGCCCCGTCGCACTCCTCGGAGACTCCACCCTTACGACCGGCGGCACGCTCTCAATCGGCGGCCCGCTGACCGTCCAGGGCGCCGCCAACCAGGTTCCCGCCGGCACAATCGTCCTGGGCGCAGGCGCAGTCATCGACGCTTCCGCCGTGCTCATCCTGAACGGCGCGCTTGCGGGCAGCGGCACGCTCGTGGTCCGCGGCACGCTCATGGGCAAAGGGACCATCGGCCTGCCGCTCTCGATTGAAGCGGGCGGCGAAATCTGCCCGGGGGCGCCATCCACGATACTTGCGATGAGCCAGATTCTGAACGCCGAGGCGGCCAGGACGTACTCGTTTGAGATCGGCGGCCCGACGCCCGATTACGCATCCCCCGCCGACAGCGTCAACGACCTGGTGCGCCTGACGAGCGAAGCGCTCCCCTTCGCCGACGCCGCCGGCGGCGAGGCCGCGCGCCTGACGGCCGACACCGTTATTGATGTGTATTTCATCTATATTGACCCGCCGCAGGGGGAGTACAAGGCCGCGTTCTTCGCCGCCGGCGATTTCGCCGACGCCGTAGCCGACGCGACGATGCGGTACTGGCGGCTGGACGGGCGCGGCGGGCGGCTGCACAACGGCAACTTCTTCTCGCCGCTCGATGCGTCGCTGGTCGCCTGGTCGGTCGTGCCGGAGACGGCCGACTTCGGGGCCGGGCCCCAGGGCGGCTACATCACGCAGTTCACCGTGGTCCCCGAGCCGTGCACGCCGGCGCTTCTGCTCTTCGGCGCCGCCGCGATGCTCCGGCGCCGCCGGTGCAAGGCAATACCGGGGTAGCC
>VGYT01000196.1 GCA_016872895.1 Planctomycetota bacterium | reverse complement strand
GCGCTTGTCGGCGTAGTGCTCGACCCATGCCTGCCCGTAGATGCCGCGAGAGCGGATGTGTCGGACGGCGGCGTCGGCCTTTGCGGCGTCGGGTTCAAGACCGTGGACGAGGAACCGCCCGCCCGCCGCCAGTTCCGCCGCAAGTTCCCCGTCGCCCGCCCCGGCGAGGACGCACAGGCCGCCGGGCACGCCGGCCGCGGAGAGGATTTCATCGGCGAGCGCCCTGGCGTCGGCCGCCTCTGCCCCCGCGCACAGGGGTCCGACCCAGCAGGCCGTCAAGGCGGCCAGGACGGCAAAGCGTGCGTGTCTCATGGTCCTCTCCTGTCGCCCACCGACCACGGGCCGGACTCGCATTACTTCGCATCGAGCCGGAACTTGTACATGTCGCTCGCAACCTCGCGGCAGGCGGCGACGGTCTCCGGGTACGGCGTGTCGCAGACGTCGACGAAGCCTATCTGGTAGTTCTCCTCGTCCAGGGGGCGGCCGGTGGCCGGCTGGTCCTGGTACTTGAACCAGTGCGTGCCGACGAACTGCGGATGGGCCAGGGCGCCCCGCAAGTAGTCCTTGTACGCGGCGGCGCGCTCGGCCTGGCTGGCGCACGCCACGAGGCCCGTGTGGAACATGCCGCGGTCGAGCGCCCCGAAGTGGAACTCGCCGACGATGACGGGCATGTCGGCCCCGCCGGGCAGCCGGAAATCGGCCACGCTGCGCCGGTACTGGTTGTAACTGACGACGTCGCAATACTTGGCGGCCGCTGCGGCCGCGCGGTTGTTCACCCACGCGAACCGGCAGCCCAGGTACAGTTGCTTCGGGGCGACCTCCTTGACGGCCTGGCGGCAGATGCGGAAGTACTGCTCGGCCAGGCGCGAGTAGAACGCCCCGAGGTCCTCCGCCGCGCGCTTCTTGTCGGGCGCCGCCGTGCTCTGCGCGAGGGCATCCCACGATGCGTGGCTTGTGCCCCAGGCGGCGTTGAGTTTGTCGATGGCCTGGTACCGGGCCTTCAGGTCGTCGATGAACGCCTGCTTGGCTGGCTGGTCGGGCGGCGACTGGAGGGCCGCAAGCGCCAGCGACACGTCGTCGCCCCAGGCAATCTCGTTATCGACGAAAAAGCCGATGCACCACGGGTCGCCCGCGCCCCTGCCCGCATGGGCGGCCATGGCGGCCCGCGCCCTGGCGGCGAACTCCGGGGCGAACGGGTCCTTGAACTGCCCCCAGTAGCCCTGGCTGCCGACGATGGGGCGGCTGGAGAACGATGCATTAGCCGTGTACGGCGTCTTGCGCATCAGGTAAATCTCGGGGTGCGACCAGTTGGCGATGGTGTTCATGCCCCAGGAGCGGATGCGTTTGTGGGCCGTCTCGGCGGACAACTGCCTCCAGTTCGGCCCGTACTTGCGCTTCAGGTTCGCCCCGACGAAGTCGAACGTGCGGATCGTGCGGCCGGTGTAGTAGCCCTTGATGGCGTGCGCCCTGCCGAAGAACTCCTTGAACTCCGGGTCGCCCGCCGGCAGGTCGGCGAACCAGTTGTCGCGGTCGTCGATGGGGGTGGCCCCGTTCTCGATGACGCAGTCTATGCCGTGCGACCAGAAGAGGCGGCCCTCCGGGTCCACCAGCCACCACTTGCCCTGGTGCTTTTCGGCGCGGAAGAAGGCCGTGGCGGGCATGAGCGGCCCGGCCTTCCAGCCGCCGTACTGGTTCCCGTCCCTGGGCCCGGGCCTGGCCTTGAGGTCGGCGGCCTCCTGTGCGCGGCGTTCGGCCATGTCGGCGGCGGAGGCGATCTTGCCCGGCCACTGGCGGTGCACGTACTGGCCGAAGCGGTCGATGAAGGGGAAGAACTGCTCGGCCGGGACCGGCCTGTCCTGCGGCCCGGCGTACGCGCCGCCGGCGCGGACGTTGTCAATCTGGAAGTGGTGCTCGGCCGAGGGCCTGGCCACGAAGACGACCAGTTGCGTCACGGCCGCCGGGTCGATCGTGCCGCGGGCGTCCTGCGGGACGGGGTAACCGCGCATGCCGAAGAGTTTCACGCCCTGCGGGCCGGCGGGCCTGCGGCGAAGGAAGACCTTCAGGGTGCGGGTTTCGCCGGGGCGGAGCGCCACTCTGTCGGTGCAGCAGTTGCTGGTTCCGTCCGCGCCGCGGTTGTCGACGCGCAGGTTGACGGCAACATCGGACCGGCCGGCGTTCGCAACGTCCAGGGCAACATACTCATATTTCGATAAATCCCACGACCCCGCCGGCGCCTTCAGGGTCACGCCCGGGAAGGGGTCGGCGCGGCCGGTGGCGACGGCCAGGGCCGGCCCGCCGGCCGACCTGACGACGCTCGCGCGGGCGTCGGCGGCAACGACGGCGGCCGCGTCGAAGCCCGCCTCGAAATCCAGCAGCACCAGGTCGCCCGCCGCACGCGGCGCAGCAGGCGCGGCGGCCGCGAGCACGGCCGCCAGCAGGACCATCGCACAATGCAGCATCAGGAGTCCCTCCGGAACCATGGCCGGGCAAGAGAGCGCCAGGTCGGGGCGCCGTCGCGGCGGCTCTCCGCGCTACTCGCGGCGCGGCTCCGCACCCGCAGCGACACACGCGCTCTGCGCGGCGGACCAGGAGACCCGGCGCGAACCGAACGCGCACGCACGGCGCAACGCGCGGCGGGCCAGGAGACCCGCCGCGCCACGCGGCAACGCCGCGCGCAGCCCACGGCGCGGGCCGGCCGCTACTCCAGCCGCTTAAGGAGCGACGCCAGGAGCGGCCGCGCCACCGCCGGCTCGCCGATGGCCCCGGCCAGGTGCTTGCCGTGGGCCGTCGCCGTGACCGCCCCGACGTAATCCTCGGAGTAGGAGATCGTGTTCGGCAGTTCAGCCGCACCGATGGGCTGGGGGGGCAGCGATTCCTTCCACTCGGCCAGCAGCGCCTTGGCCTTGTCGGCGTCGCCGGCGTTGATGATGAACAGGCGCACGCGCTTGCCCTGGACCTCGTAAGAGGCCTCGGAGACCTTGTCGAGGCGCTCGCGTCCGAGGAACCCCCTGGTCGAGTAGGATGCGGAATGGGGCAGCATGGAGGCCGCCGGCAGGGGGGCGACGAGGGCCTCGTCGGTCGGGCCGGGCGGGGCGGCCGCCGCCGTGGCCGCCGCAAGGGACCGCGCAAACTCGCGCTTGCCGGCGAAGTCGCGGCGGATGACGGCCTTCACGAAGTAGCGGCCCGCGCGCACGTCCAGCCCGTCGTCGGTCTCATGGCACTCATTGCCGATATCAAGATACTTCGTCTGCGGCGTGCGGGCGTCGGCCATGATGTCGAGCGCCCCCAGGGGCGATCCCATGTCGTACAAATCGAGTTCAACGTAGCCTTCGCCGGCGTAGCCGCCGGCGCGCCACTCGCTGTGCGCCAGCAGGACGAAGCCGGAGTCCACGTAGTACCCGGCCATGCCGTCGACGTACTCGTAGAGGTTCTCGGACTCGTACCACGTAACGTCCTCTATAAGGGTTGCGCCGGTCTCGGCGGCCACGGCGTCGAGGACCCGGGCCGCGTCGGCCCGCGGCGATGCGGAGTCGGGTGCACCGCCGCCGCATCCGGCCATCGCAACCGCCACTGCGGCCGCCAGACGGGCGAAGTTTCGCATTGTGTGTTCTTGCCCTCGCTGTAGGCCGGGGCAACGCCCCGGCATCCGCTGCTTCCGCGCGGCGGGCACGGAGAAGCGCCGGGCCGCGCTTTGCGCGGCGGGTCTCCCGACCCGCCGCGCCCTGCGCCCGGAACGCGGGCCGGGGCAACGCCCCGGCGCCGAAGCGCTCGCGCGTTACGCGGTCGCCGCCGGCTCGCGCCTACGCCATGGCGGCGTGGGCCTGGCGGAGCATGCGGCGTACGGGCAGGTTCGCCGGGCACACCAGTTCGCAGCGGCCGCAGTCGCCGCAGGCCGAGGCCCGCGACGACTCCGGAATCTCCGCGTACTGCGCCCGCGCCACGTCGGTCCAGCCCTGCTGCTGCACATAGTACTGGTACGTGCGGAGGGTGTCCTGGATGGCGACGGCGTTGGGGCACGCGCGGCAGGCGCCGCAGAGGGTGCACTCGCCGGCGCAGTTGGCGCGGCGGGCCTGCTTCTGGCCCCCCTGCTCGCTCTTCATGGCCAGGCGGATGGCCTGGTTGAACTCCGTCTCGGTCGTCAGCGTCTTCAGGACCGTGTCGATGCCGTCGGAGAGGAACGTCCGCCACGCGGGCACGGGGTCCGCGCCCTTCGGCAGTCCGCGCGTGCTCTTCATGGTGAACAGGCCGATGTCCTTCTTGCGGGCCTCCGGCAGGAGGGCCTTCAGTTCGTCGCGCGTGGCGTTGCTATACGTGGGCAGGAAGGCGTCCCAGCGGTCCGTCTTCAGGCCGTTCTCGAAGACGGCCTTGAGGTTCTTGTGGAACGTAAGGCCGATCATGCGGCACTTGCCGGCCTTCTTGGCGTCTTCCAGTTGCTTGAACAGGTCGTCGTTCAGGACCGCCTCGGGCACGTGAATCGGCATCATCAGCAGGTCGCAGTGGTCGGTGTTCAGCATCTTGAGGTCTTCTTCGAGGCCGACGATCTTGGTGGGCGGCAGGTCCTGCTGGACGTCAACGCGGGGCTTAAGCGCCAGCCACACGCGCTGGCGGTTGCCGGGCTTCTTGAACCACTCGCCCAGGGTGCGGATGGACTGGCCCTGCATGTACGTGGGGGATACGTGGACCAGGTTGATGCCGCGTTCCACGGCCATGTCAACGATACGCAGGTTGCCGGGCTCGAGTTTGATGCAGCCGAACACGAGGGCGCTGGTGGCCAGGTTCGTGCGACCGAGGCGGCGATAGACGATGTCGGGCTTCTCGTTGAGGTGCTCCAGTTTCGCCTCGGCGGCGGCCTGGGCCGCGCGGCCGGCCGCGCCGGCCGCCAGGCCCGCGCCCAGCATGGCCGCCGACCGCAGGAACTCCCGACGCCCCATCTCCGGCCCGTTCCCGTGCCCGCTGCTCATCTTTCATCTCCTTCGCATGCCCGAGTCTGCGCCCCCCCCGCGCACAGATTGAACACCGCGACCGGCTTGGGGTATCAGTGTAAGTGCCGCACGGGCCGCCTGTCAACACGGCACGGCAGACGCGAGACCACGGCAGACGCGAGATGCGAGACACGAGACAGACGCGCTTTGCGCAGCAGGTCTCACGCTTTGCGCGGCGGGTCTCACGCTTTGCGCAGCAGGTCTCACGACCCGCCGCGAACCGAACACGCACGCACGGCGCAACGCGCGGCCCGCCAATATGGAGGGCGGGCCGCGCTGGGTCGAGCAAAGACGAGACGGCACTCCGCGCTTCCATTCCGCCTCGCATCGGCTACAATGCGGGCGATTCACGCGCCGCGAAAGCCCTGATGAGCAAGGAGTTCTCGATGCACCGGCATCTGCCCGCGATTCCGCTCTCGGCCGCCCTGCTCGGCATCGTGCTTGCTTCGGGCTGCGCGGGCCCCGCCCCCGCCGACCGCACCGACCCCTGCGCCCCCATGTCGGCCGCCGAGGTGTACCGCCAGTGCAAGGACTCGACCGTCACCCTGGGCTTCGCGCGCAAGGACGCAGCCGACCCCAAGACAACGCACACCGAGTTCGGCACGGGCATCATCATCCACGAGGCGGGGTACATCCTGGCCAACGCGCACATTCTGCGCCACGGGGGAACCGGCGCCGCCGGCATCGCCGGCCGCGACGTGCCCTGCCGCGTGGTCGCCGTCGATAACAAGCGCGACCTGGCCATCTTCAAGGCCGACACCGGGCGGCCGCTGAGGCCCATCCGCCTCGGCTACAGCCGCGACCTGACGGTGGGCGAGCCCATCGTGACCATCGGCAGCCCGTTCGGCATGGGCATCTCGGTCACAGTGGGCGTCGTGAGCGCCCTGGGGCGATCGACCAAGTCGGACTTCACCTTCTTCCCCGACATGATTCAGACGAGCACGCCCATCAATCCGGGCACCTCCGGCGGGCCGCTCCTGAACATGCGGGGGGAACTCGTGGGCGTCAACACGACGCGCAAGAGCGAGGCCAACGACATCGGCTTCGCCATTCCCGTGGACCGCGTGCGCGAGGCGCTGCCGGAGATGCTCGACCCGGAGGGGCGCGGGGGCTTCCGACTGGGCCTGAAGGTGGCAACTGACGGCCCGGCGACGGTGACGGCGGTGGCGGCCGATTCGCCGGCCGCGGCGGCCGGCGTGCGGCCGGGAGACGTGGTCCTCGGCGTCGGCCGCGAGATCGTTATCGGCGGCCTCGATTTCTACTTCGCCCTGCTCGACGTTCGCGGCGGCGAGCCGCTCGCCCTGCGCCTGCTGCGCGGCGGCCGGTTGCTCGACGTGACCTTGACGCCCGCGAAGACCGACCCGAAGCCGCCGGCGAAGGCGGGCGGCGAAAGGAAGTAGGTCGGGGCGCCGCCCCGGCTACGCGCTACGTGAACTTCCGCTCGCCGCGCGAGAGACGCCATCGCAGTGCCGCGGCCAACACGGCGCCCGCCAGGCCCGAGGCAAGCCCGAACGCAGCGTACGAAAACGCGCGGCCGCCCAGGCCGGGCATCCCCAGCAAGACGTGCGATTGATAGAGCGGCGCGAGCAGCCGCTCGGCCAGAAGCACCATGTTTGCCGCCAGCCCGGCCAGGCCCGCGAGGGCAAACGTCGCGGCCGTCCCCGCGCGCCGCCGCGAGGCCAGGGCAACGGCGGCGTCCACGATGCCCCCGGCCATCGCCGCGAGCGGCAGGTGCGCGGCCGCGGCGATGGCGTTCCCGCCCGCCGCGAGCGACACGAGCGCGGCCGCCGTCATGCCCCCCGCCGCGGCCCCCGGCAGGCGCAGCACCATCGCCGCCGCCACGACCGGCGTCATCAGCACCAGCGCCTTGTGGCCGGGAAGGCCCAGGTGCAGCCGCACGTGGGCCGAGACAAGCCCCGCGGCGGCCCCGACGGCGCAGACAATCAGCCAGGCGCCGAGGACCTCGGCTGCCGCACGCCTCGCCTCACGGCCGCGCGTGCTTCCGGTCGACAGGGACCCATGCATCGTGCTCGTCACTCCACAGAAGCGGCAGGACGGGAAGTCCGCCTGCCAGTCGCGGCCGGACCCAACCGAGGGTGGCGCAGACTTCGGCGTCCGCGCCCGGGGAGCCGCCCTCGCGCCGCAGGCGGATGCCCATCCGCTCAAGCGCCGCGAAGGTAACGCGCTCGGGCAGTTCCCGCAAGCCGGGCAGATCGATGAATCGGGCGCCCTCGCCCCCCGCGCGCCCGCCCACCGACGCCAGCGCCCCGATAATGCCGAGGCCGCTGCCGCCCAGCGGGCGCAGCGCCGCCCCCGTCAGCCGCGCAAGCGCCTCGGCTTCCTCGCGGGCGACGATTCGTCGGGCGGCATCGCGGCCGAACGCGACCATCTCCGGGCCGGCGACCGCAGCAGACGCCACGCACACGCCGGGGTCCGACCCGTCGGCGGCCCTCTCGGCCACGAAGTCGAAGGCGAACGCGGCGGCGTCCGCCCCGCCCTCGCCCTCCACCGCCACGCACGCGCCGCTGTTGTGCGACGTGTACGGTATCCGCGGGTCAACCAGGAACTGGTGCCGCGTGACGCCCAACGGGCGCAGGCCGCGACGGGCGCACTCCGCCGACAGTTGCCGCGCAAGGCGCCCCGTGCCGGGGCTGGAGGCGTTGTCGGTGTCGTCGAGGCCGATGAGGACCGCCGCGGGCGGAAGGTTCATCACCGGAAGGCCTCCCGCGGGCTCTGGGCCACGAACTCCACGCCGCCGCTCAACGTTACGAAGTTGACGCCCTTCTGGTAGAACCTGTGTACTGTCGGTTCGCCGCTGAACCAGGCGTCGCTTGCCACCCACGTGCGGCCGTCGGTGGTGTTGTGCAGGCGCCTGGGCCAGGCGACGTTCCACCGCAGGAACTGGCTCAGGAGCCGGTTCGTCGAGGCCCGCTCGCACGAGTAGTAGAAGTAGCCGAGGCGTCCGGCCGCCGCGTTCTCGTCGGAGAATATCCGCTCCGGGGCCGCCTCGCTCGGGCAGTAGTAAACGCGCGGGTCGCCCAGGTAAGGCCCCAGCGCCTTTACGAGCGCCGGGTGCGGCCCGTCCAAGACGTCCGACATGGGCAGCCAGCCGTCGTTGTCCTTGGCGTACATAAGGGCAGCCAAGCCCAGGTTGCGTAGGTTATTGCGGCACTGTGTAAGCGCGGCCTCATCGAGCGCGCGGCCGCCGGCGGCCGCCAGGAGCGCCGCCAGCACGGCCACGATGGCCAGGACAACGAGGAGTTCGATGAGCGTCAGGCCCTGATGCGCCGCCACCGCGCCCTCCTTGCCGCAATCGCCGCCGCCCCCGCCGCCGCAAGGGCCGCGGTGCCCGGCTCAGGCAGGACCTCGAACGTGGAGACGGGCTGCGCCGGCTGCGCGGCGTCGATGACCGCGCGGTTCGTGTGGTATATCCATCCCACGTCGGCGTCAAACCCGTAGATGGTGAAGACCGCGCGGCCGGGAAGCGACGCGAAGGAATAGTCGATCGCCGCCGTTGACGGTGTGCATGACGGGCTTCGGCGCGCCGACGTCGAAGACAATCCAGGAATCGTCGATGAGCGGGTCCCAGGGCCCGACAAACGCCGCCGCCGAGTCGGACGCCGCAGCCGCCAGGACCAGCCCCGCCGCGAGAAGACAAGAACTCCTCGGATGTGCCATGATGGTTTCTCCCCCAAGTCCGCCGCGTGCGGCTGCGCGGCGAACAAGGCGGCCGGCCGAGTGGCGCCAAGAAGGGCGTACCCGTCGCGACCCCCTTGCCGCCAGGCGCTCGGAAGCCATGATGCCTGGCAAAGCATAACGCGAGGCCGCATGCCGTCAAGGGAAATAAGGGCAAGCAGCGGCAGCCGGCGGTCAGGCCCGGTCGTGCGCGCCGCGACTGCGCGCGGCACGACGGCTCAAAGGACTGCGCGGGCGCTTCTTTTCAAACTCGGCCAGCGCGGACCGGAACCGCGCGAGCACCAGCGGGTCAAGGCCCCGCCGGAACCGGTCGTACAGCGCGACCAGCGCCCGCGCCTCGCCGGTCAGGCCGACGCCCCCGCCCCCGGTTCCGCCGGTGCGGCGATGAACCAGGCGCACGCCCAGGCCATCTTCCATGCCGCGCAGTCGCCCCCAGAGGCCGCGGTAACTCATCCCAAGCGCCGCGGCTGTCGCGCGCAGCGAACCGGTCCGGTCGATGAGTTCCAGCCACCGCCGTTTCCCGTCGCCGAACACCGGCCGACCGCCGACCTCGATCCAGACTTTCAGGCGCGGCCGAAGCCGCGCCAGAAGCACATGGCTCATCGCGCTCTCCTCCTGCGGCGCGGCTAAGAAGCTGTTTCACAGCCCTCCGGTCACTTGCCGGAGGCGGTTGAAGCAAATGATGCTGGCGGCCAGATCGTGAAACGCCTGAAAATGTTTGCCCCAACGCTCGTAACAAAACTTGATGCGTCGGAA
>VGYT01000195.1 GCA_016872895.1 Planctomycetota bacterium | reverse complement strand
GGGGCCGGCCGGCCGGTCATGGATTCCAGATCGGCGGGACGGCCCGCCGTCACCTGGACCCGCGTGCGACAAAAAACTCATTCGTCAGGGCTGGGCGCGCCGGCCAAGGCGCCGTATCCGAGCCGCGACCGTAAGGGAGCGGAGCCGTGCATTCCAGGCGCCAACGCGAGGCTCCTCCGATTTCCGGTTTTTCAGGTAGGCAGAGCATCGCTCTCGTATTAGCATGGGGAGGCGAAGGGCTGGCGATTTTATGTTGCGCGAAGGATGTTTGCCTGCCGAAGGAGCCGTCATGAATGCCAATTGCATCGCCGCCACGGTCGCAGCGGCCGCCGTTGCGGCAGTGCTCGCCGCCGCCGGCGGATTGTTCGGGGCCGAAGTTGCCGCAGCGCCCAGTTGGCCGGAGTTCCACGGTCCCGGACGCACGAACATCTCCCCGGACAAAGGTCTGCTGAAGCAGTGGCCCGAGGGCGGCCCGCCGCTCCTCTGGAAATACTCGGAGTGCGGCGAGGGGTACTCCGGCGTCGCCATCGCCGATGGCATGATCTTCACGGCCGGCGACTTCGGCGCCGAGGAGGCGATCCTGGCGCTCGACGTGGACGGCAAACTGTTCTGGAAATCGCCCAACGGCGAGGCCTGGCGCGGCGCCTCCCCCGGTTCGCGCACCACGCCCACTTACAGCGACGGCGCCCTGTATCAGATGAACGCCTGCGGCCGCCTGGCGGCCTTCGAGGCCAAAACGGGCAAGCCGCTCTGGGCCGTGGACCTCAAGGCCCAATTCGATGCGCAGTTCGGCGTCTGGGGCCTGGCCGAGAACGTCATCGTTGACGGCGACAAAGTGCTGTGCATGCCCGGCGGGCCGAAGGGCCGCGTCGTCGCACTCGACAAACGCACCGGAAAGACCATCTGGGCCAACACCGAGGTTCAGGACACGGCCGCTTACTGCTCGCCGGTCATCGTAACGCACGGCGGCGTGCGGCAGTTGCTGACGATGACCCAGAAATCGGTCCTCGGCGTGGAGGTGGAGACGGGGCGGCTCGTCTGGCAGGCGCCGTTCGTTCCGAAATCGCCGCAGAACGCACTGACGCCGGTTTTTCACGACGGCCACGTGTTCGTGGCGTGCGGCCACTGGTCCGGCGGAACCGTCATGAAGATTGACCCCGATGCGAAGTCCGCCTCCGTCGTCTGGAGCCGCAAGGAACTGGACAATTGCCACGGCGGCGCAATGTTCATCGGCGGCAGACTTTACGGCTCCGCCTGCCGCCAGGGCGGCAAGGATTTCTACTGCGTGGACTTTATGACCGGTGGCAGCATCAAGACCGACTCCACCCTGGGCAAGGTCGGCATCACCGTGGCCGACGGCATGATGTACTGCCTGAACCACCAGGGCACGATGTCGCTGCTGGCCATTACGCCCGACGGGTTCCGCATCGTCAGCCAGTTCGAGTTGAAGCGGAGGCCCGCCAACTTTTACCTGGCGCACCCTGTGGTGTGCGGCGGACGGCTGTACCTGCGCGGCGGGCAGGACCTGTTTGTGTACGACGTCCGCGCCAAGTAGGCCCTGCCGCGCCCCGGCGGGCGATTGACACTCGGGCGCGGGCGGGTAGAGTAGGACGGTCGGAGAAACCTCTGCCACCCCGAGGAGGATCGGATGCGTCTCCTTCCCGCCGTCGTCGCGTTTCTTCTTGTGCACGCCTGCCTGGTGGCCGCCGCGCCGGCCCTCGTGATTGAGGCCGAGAAGGCCGCCGTCCGCACGGCCGGCGCCCCGATGGATGGCGGCTGGAACCTCCACTCAAACGGAGAGGTGGGCGATTACGTGCGGGCCGCTGCGCCGGCGGGCGGCGCGGCAGGCGCTCCGGCGGCGTACGAACTCGTCGTCCGCGCGCGCGGCACGCCGTGCAGGGGCGTCTGGCCGCTGATGCAGGCCGCGGTGGACGGCGAGGGCGGCCCGACCGTTACGGTGAACTCGCGCGACTTTGCCGACTACACGCTCAAGGTTGCCGTCCCCGCGGGCGTTCACCTGGTGGCCGTGGCGTTCCTGAACGATGCCCTGGAGGGCGGCGAGGACCGAAACCTTCACCTGGACCGCATCGAAATCAGGCCCGCGGCGGGCGGGCCTGACCTCGCCCCGGCTTCCCGCGCGGAGTGGGCTGCCCTGGGCGAAGTGCGCGAGCAGGAGGCCCTGCGGCGCGCCGCCGAGGGCGTCGAGCAGTTCCGCAAGTCGTCCGCCGCCGTCCGCGTCGTCGGCGCCGACGGCAAGGCCGCGGCCGACGCCGCCGTCGCGGTGGAACTTGCGCGCCACGACTTCCTCTTCGGCTGTAATATCTACAAGTTTGATAGATACACGCTGCCCGAACAGAACGCCGCATACAAGAGGCGCTTCGCCGAACTCTTCAACTACGCCACCGTGGGCTTCTACTGGCGCTGGTACGAGCCGGAGCGCGGCAAGCCGCAGTACGACTACACCGACAAGGTGGTCGCGTGGTGCCGGGAGCGCGGCATGCGCATGAAGGGGCATCCGCTCTTGTGGGGGCTGGAGGCCGGCGTCCCGCGCTGGTCGCAGGGGCAGCCGACGCCCGACGTGCAGAAGGCCCGCGTCCAGGAAATCGTGCGCCGCTACGCCGGCAAGATAGAGTTCTGGGAGGTCGTCAACGAGCCCGCCCACGCCCGCTCCGTGAAAATAGACGACCCGTATCGCTGGGCCCGCGAGGCCGACCCGAAGGCCGTGCTCATCGTCAACGATTACCACGTGATGGCGGACGGATACCCGCCGTTCCTTAAGTTGCTCCAGGACGCCAGGGCGGCGGGCGTGCCCTTCGACGGCGTCGGCATCCAGGCCCACGAGCCGCGCACCATGCGGTTCCCGCTGGAGCAGGTGCAGAGGATTCTAGATAAGTACGCTACTCTTGGCGTGCCCCTGCACGTCACGGAGTTTACGCCCGCGTCCGGCGGCGAGCCGATAACCGGCTCGCACCGCCAGGGCACGTGGAACGAGGCCGCCCAGGCAGAGTACGCCGAGAAGTTCTACCGCGTCGTCTTCGGACACCCGGCCGCGGCTGCAATCACCTGGTGGGACCTGTCGGACCAGGGCTCCTGGCTGAAGGGCGGGGGACTGCTGAGGAATGACCTGGAGCCGAAGCCGGCGTATGATGCGCTCTGGCGGCTCATCCAGCGCGAGTGGCGCACGCGAGCCGAGGGCCGCACCGACGGCTCCGGCACGTTTGCCTTCCGCGGCGTCCACGGCCTCTACCGCGTGCGCGTCCAGTTCGGCGGCCGCACCGTCGAGGGCGAGCACCGCCTGGCGAAGACCGGCCCGAACGAGTGGGTCGTCAGGATTCCGCGTTAGCCGCCCGGCTTGCCGGGCGCGTGCGGGGGCGGGGGAGATGCGCCGATGACCAGAGCGACGGCGCTGGCGCTCTTGCTGCTGGCGGCGGCTGGCTGCGCCGAGCCGGGCGCGCGGCCGGAGGCGCCCGCTCCTGCGCCCGCGCCGCCCGGTGCGCCCGCGCCCGAGGTTGCGCCGCCACCGGCCCCTGCGCCGGATAAGGCGCAGGCGCTCCAGAGCGCCCTGGCCGTCGAGCCGCTCGCGTCGCTGCCGGAGGACGGCCGCGTGGTCATCCGGGCCCGCCTTAAGAACGTGACCGACAGGGAAATCCGCCCGTCGGTCTCCTGGGAGGCCCAGGGCACCTGGTGGCAGGGCGAGAAGGCGGCGGCGGCGCCCGTCCCGCCGGGCAGTGAAGGAGTTATCGAGATACATGCGAAGGTGGGCCGGCGGCTCTTCCCGCTGCCCATCGCCCGCATCGAACTTGCGGACGGGCAGAAGAAGGTCTTCGCATGGGACTTCCTGGACCGCGCGGTGGCGGGAGTCGCCCCCATGCTGCGCGAGTGGAATGTCGCCGGTCCGTTTGACCTCGGCCTTGACGACGCCGGCGACGCCGATCGCCAGGACCGCGACCGGTACGTCAAGGGCGCGCTGCCCGGCTGGCGCGATTCTCTGCCGCCCGAGCGCGGCGTGGACCTGGCCGCCGCGTACGCGGGCAAGGGCGGCCGGCACGTTCGCTGGCAGGCGGCGCGGGCCAGGGCCGACGGGCTCGTCGATTTGGCGGCGCTCTACCGCGCCGACGGCGCCGTGGCCTGCGCGGTCGCCTACGTTCACAGCCCTGCGGCGGCCCAGCACGCATTCTTCGTCGGCAGCGACGACAGTATCCTGGTGCGCATCGGCGGCAAGGAAGTCTGGAAGAAGCACGCCCAGCGCCCCGCGAAGGCCGACGAGGACTACTTCGCGGCCGACCTGGCGGAGGGCTGGAACGAGGTGCTCGTGAAGGCGGCCAACCGGGCGGGCGCGTGGGGGTTTTACTTCCGCGTCATCGACCCTGAGCGGCGGCTGAAGTTCGCCCTGAAGTCCGAGCGCCAGCCGGTTCCGGCGCCATAGCGCCGGCCGGTTCTGCTACTACAGCGCCGGTTGGCATTATTGCGCGGCGGTTCTCCTGAACCGCCGCGAGCCCGCTCAACTGGCGTTGCAGCGATGAGGATGCCTCCCGCTACAGCGTCCACGGCTTGCGGTAGGGCGGGTTGAGGCAGGCGTTGGCCTCCGGGCAGTTGGTGAACCGCGCGGCGAGGGCGTCCCACTTCAGTTCCCGCCCCAGCATGCGGAACGCGATGACGCCCAGGAGAGCGAGTTCCGCCAGAGGCCCGCCGTAGTCGAAGTTCGACCCCGCCTGCCTGCCGTCGCGGATGGCCTGGAGCCAGTCCTGGTGATGGCCGCGCACCCGCGGCAGCGTCTTGGCGGGCTGCCTGTAGGCCCTCATCTTCTCTTCCGGGAAGATGCGCAGGCCTCCCGCCCCGTGCGAGCCGTACATGATGCCGCCCCGCTCGCCCAGCACGATGGCGCCCGTCTCCGCGATCTTGCGCTCGGCCTCCATTTCCGGCGGGCGCGGCAGTTTCTCCGTGCCGTCGTACCAGAAGAGCGTCACCGGCCCGCGCCTGCCCTTCGCCGGAAATACATATTTGATTACCGTGCCGCGCGGGCACGTGTCGGCGTGTGCCGCGGGGTCGTACCCCCTGGCCTGCGCCTGGATGGTGGCGGGGGCGCCCAGGTCGAGGGCCCAGAAAACGGGGTCCACCACGTGGCAGACCCAGTCGCCGATGACGCCCGTGCCGAACGGCAGCCAGCCGCGCCACGCACCCGGCAGGTACGCCGGATGATACGGGCGGAACTGGGCCGGCCCCAGCCACAGGTCGTAATCCAGGGTCGCCGGCACGGCGTGCTGCTCCTTCAGGCGCGCCAGTTCGTCGATCTTCGAGTACACCATGCCGCAGCCGGCGTGCACCGTGTGCACCGGGCCGATGGCCCCGTCCCATATCCACTCGCACAGCATCCGGATGCTGTCGGACGAGTGGCCCTGGTTCCCGAGTTGCGTGATGACCTTCTGGTCGCGCGCGGCCTTCATGATGGCGCGGATCTCGGCGACGGAGTGGGCCAGAGGTTTCTCGCAATAGACGTGCTTGCGCCGCCGGATGGCGGCCATGACGGCCACGGCGTGCGTGTGGTCGGGCGTCGAGACGGCTACGGCGTCGATGCCCTTCTCCATCTCGTCGAACATCCTGCGGAAGTCGCGGTGCTGCCTGGCGCCGGGGAACTGCTTGGCGGCGCTCTCGAGGCGTCCGGCGTCCACGTCGCACAGGGCGACGATGTTGACGGCGCTCTCGCCGCCGATGCCCTGGAGATTGTCATGGCCGCGTCCGCCCACGCCGATGCACGCGACGTTCAGTTTGCCGCTGGGCGCGGGCGCCCCGCCGGCTGCAAGCAGACGTCGCGGCAGGACCGCCAGTCCCCCCGCCGCCCCGACGCCGCCCAGAAACGCCCGCCGCGAGAGAACGGTTGCCTTCTTCATCTATCTCGCCTTTCCGCGCAGCCCCTCAGTCTCGCGCGCCTTTCCCCCCAGGGGCGTGGCACGGCCGCCTCGTCCGGCCGTGTTTCCCGCATGGCGCCACGGCCGGACAAGCCGGCCGTGCCACATGCGCGAGGGCATAAGCCGCTGAGACTGGGGGGATGCCGTCCTTTCCGTTCCCGAGACAAATGCCGTTGATTCGCCCCGCGGCTTGCCGATATAATCCCGCGTCCTCAATCGCCACCTTAGCTCAACGGTAGAGCACCGCTTTCGTAAAGCGGGGGTTTGGGGTTCAAATCCCCAAGGTGGCTCCACCTGCGAGCCGCCGACCCGCCTTCAGACTTCCCAGCCCTTGCGGTACTCGCGGCGGACGAATCTGTTGACGGCCGGCAGGTTCGCGCACTGCATTTTCTCGACGTCCCAGGCAAGTTTCCTGCCCGCGCCGGCGAACATGGCCAGGTGGCCCATCAGGGCGAAGGCCGTCAGAGGCCCCGCGGCGTCGGTGAAGTTCGAGCATGGCGTGCCGCCGTTCCTGATGCACCAGAAGAGGTCCTCGATTGGTCCGCCGTGTGCGCGCGGCAGGGTTTTCTCGGGGGACGGGAACTCCTTGTGTTTTTCTTCGGGAATGATGCGGCCGTCGCTGCCGATGAGGCCCTTTTCGCCCACGAACAGGGTGAACTCGCCGAACTTGCGGTCGTACTTCTTCTCGGTCTCCGTCATGACCGCGGGCTTGAGTTTGTCGTGGTCGTAGGCGAACACCGTGACGGGCGGCATGCCGGCGCGGGCGGGCACCTCGTACCGAACGACGTTGTCCTGCGGATACATCTCGTCGCTGCCGCCCCTGGTGTTCAGGCACTCGACGGTGAACGTCTTGGCTTCCCCAATCTTCAGCGCCCAGAACAGGGCATCGAGGTTGTGGCAGGCCATATCGCCGATGGTGCCCGTGCCGAAGGCGCGCCACGAGCGCCAGTTGAAGGGGTGCAGGCCGTCGTGGTAGTCGCGGTATGGGGCGGGGCCGATCCACTCGTCCCAGTGCAGGCCCTGCGGGACGGGCTTGGATGCGGGCCGGCCGCCGCTGCCGCCGAAGTTGCGGCCGAGGATGGCGTGGGCCTCCTTGACGTTGCCGACGGCGCCGGCCCAGATGTACTCGCAGACGCGGCGGATGCCCTCGCCGCAGTGGCCCTGGTTGCCCATCTGCGTGGGGACCTTCTTCTGGCGGGCGGCCTTCGCCAGTTCGCAGCACTCGCGGATGTTGTGGGCGAGGGGTTTCTGGCAGAAGGCGGCCTTGCCGAGGTTGATGGCGCGGATGGCCGCCGGGGCGTGGTTGTGGTCGGGCGTGGCCACCAGGACCGCGTCGAGGTCCTTGTGGCACTCCTGGAGCATCTTGCGGTAGTCGTAGAAGACCTTCGGCGGGGGCGAGTGGTCCTTGACCTTCTCCTGCATGACCTTGGCGATGGTCTTTTCGTCCACGTCCACGAGCGCAACGAGGCGCTCGCGCAGCGCCTGGTCAACGCTGTATCCGCCCATGCCGCCGGCCCCGACGACGGCCACGCCGAGTTTTGCGCCCGGCGCATCGCCCGCGAGGATAATCGGCCCGCGCGAGAACGCCGCGGCCGCGCCCGCCGCCCCGGCCAGCGCTGCGCCGGCCTTCAGGAACCCGCGACGTGTGTAGTGGGTGGACATGCCTCCATCTCCTTTCGGCCGCCGCCCGAGGGGGGCGGGCCTGCCCTTGTGTAAACCCGCAAAAGAGGGGCGCCTCCCGGTCATTCGCTTATCCGTACCGCCCGCACTCGCGGATCGTATCGAACATGGCCACGACGTTCGCGACGGGCGTCTCCTCCAGGATGGCGTCGTGGCTGGCCCCGGCCACAAACCCGCCGCCGGGCTTCATGATGTCGAGCACCTCGCGGGTCCTGCGGCGGACGAGGTCGGGCGTGCCCTCAATCAGCACGTGGTGCGAATCAATGCAGCCGCTGAAGAGCAGGCGCCGGCCGAACGCGGCCTTCAGTTCCGACAGCGCCATCCCCGCGCAACCTGGCTGCACGGCGTGCAGGCCGTCCAGGCCAGCCTCAACCAGCAGGGGAATCAGCGGCCGGAAGCCCCCGCAGCAGTGCAGCAGCACCGGCAGGCCGTAGTCGTGGCCCAGCCGGATGAGCCGCGCCAGGTGCGGCAGGACGAACCGGCGGAACGGCTCCGGCCCCAGGAGCGGCCCCGCCTGGCTGCCCAGGTCGTTGCCGATGAAGAAAATGTCGATGGCGCCGGCGGCCGCGTCGAAGATGCGCCGGCTGACCTCGGCGTAGTAGTCCACGAGATGCCCGAAGAGCGCATCGACCGCTTCCGGGGCGTCGTACATGGCGAAGCACAGGTTCTCCATGCCCGCCAGGTCGATGGCATCGTGCCAGAAGGGCGACCAGTCGCCGCCGAGGACGGCGTACCGCCCGCCCCAGGCCAGGGCCTCGGCGCGCACGCGCGAGACGTCCGTCCACGCCGGGTCGGGCCACGGGTACTCGTGCGCCTGGCGCAACGTGACCCCGGCCAGCGGGTGGCTCACAGGCTGGCCGTAGCCCATGCCGCGGCGCTCGACGCCGAAGACCGTGCGGCTGACGGCGCCGGGCGAGAGGGGCGGCGCGGGGCCCGCGTAGCGGGCGGCGACGCGGCGGAAATCGTCGCCTAGACGCACGCGCAGCGCCTCGTCGTCGGCGATGCCCAACTCGCGCCTGGCCTTGGCCCAGAACTCGGGCGACGCGCCGCACCAGCACGGCACGCGGTCGGGCTCCTCGTGGGCGAACGCCGCCAGCACGCGATCTCGCGGCGTCAAGGGCAATGGAACACCTCGTCCATGGTCTTCCACCGCTCGCCTTCCTTGCGGTTCGCAAGCGGCGCCTGGCAGGGGTCCGTCTCCTTCCACCACTGCTTCGTCGTCGGGTCGGCGGCCATGCGTGCCATGTCGGCCTCAAAGTCGCCGCCCGCGTACTCGAAGTACCCGAAGAGGTACCACCGGCCGTCCGGGAACTGCGTAAGGTAGATGGAGTAATTCTGGATATGACATTCTTTAATCATCTTGAGGACGCCCGGCCAGGCGTTGGCGTGCAGTTGCCTGTAGTAGTCCAGTTTCTCGGCCTTGACCTCGATGACCGAGCCGTAGCGCCGGACCCCGGCGGCGCCGGGGGCGCAGCCGGCGGCGAGCGCGGCCAGGGCCAGGACGGCCGCGGCGCGGGCGAAGCGGGCGGTTGCGGTCCGCATCGGTTTCTCCCATGAAAGAGGGCGTGTCAAGGGGCCGCCCGTTTCCCTTTTTGGCGCCTGGCGAGCGGCGGCGTGCTTTCGCCCGCCGGGGGCGGGGCGCCCCGCGCGGGGCGACCGGCCGCCCTCCTATCTGAAAAGCGCGTACAGCGCGACCATGACCGCCGCCAGCAGGCCGGCCAGGAACCGGTAGTTCGCCAGGCCCGGCCACCCCCTGAACTCCAGCGCCCGCAGCGGATTGTCCCACAGCAGGGCCTCGCTCTCAAGCGTGTGCCGGTGCGGCCGCAGCCACGAGATGCCCAGAAGGATGGCCGAGCA
>VGYT01000194.1 GCA_016872895.1 Planctomycetota bacterium | reverse complement strand
CTCCTTGAGCATGCTCGCTCCGTCCTCCCCAGGTTCGCCGGCCCCCGGCGCGCCGCGCGGCGGGCAAAAAGCGGGGTGATTCTATTGCGGCGTTCCGGCGTGGTCAAGGTCAATTCGCCGGCGGCTGGGCAGGAGTCACGCGCGGGCTTCGAGGTCCAGCGGGGCGAACTCGCCCGCCTGCGCGTAATGATACGCCAGCCCGGCGACCATGGCGGCGTTGTCGGTGCAGAAGCGCATCGGGGGAAGGAGGAGTTCAAGGCCGGCCCGCGCGGCTTCGCGGAGGAACCGCTCGCGGAGGCGTCGGTTTGCCGCCACGCCGCCGCCAACGATGATGCGCTCCGCGCCGCGCTCCTCGGCCGCGCGAAGGGTCTTGCCCGCCAGGACGTCCACGACGCATTCCTGGAAACTCGCGGCCACGTCGGCGATTTGGCGGTCCGTCAGCGCCTGCCGGCGCCGCCTGGCATCCGCCCCTTGTCCCCGCACGTGGTAGAGAACGGCGGTCTTAAGGCCGGAGAAACTGAAGTCGAGCGACCCTGCGCCCAGCCACGGCCGGGTGAACTCTACCGCGTGCGGATTGCCGCGCTCGGCCGCCAGGTCGATGCTCGGCCCGCCCGGATACGGAAGGCCCAGGAGCATGGCGACCTTGTCGAAGGCCTCTCCGGCGGCGTCGTCGGTAGTCGCGCCGATAAGTTCGTGCCGCCGCGGGCCGGCGCTGTGGTACAGGCTCGTGTGCCCGCCGGAGACGACAAGGCTCACGCACGGGAAGGGCAGCGCCTCGCGCAGGAGGCACGCGGCATAGATGTGGGCTTCGACATGATTAATGCCGATGAGCGGCCTGTCGTGCAGCCAGGCCAGCGTCTTGGCGGCCGTCAGGCCCACCAGGAGCGAGCCGATGAGGCCCGGGCGGTGCACGGCGGCGACGGCCTGTACGCCGTCCATCCGCACGCGGGCCTGATCGAGGGCCTCGGCAACCACCGGCACGAGGGCCTCCAGGTGGGCCCGCGAGGCGATCTCGGGCACCACGCCGCCGTACTTGCGGTGGACTTCCGTCTGCGTGGCAACGACGTCGGAGAGGACGCGGCGTCCGTCTTCGACCACGGCGGCGCACGTCTCGTCGCAGGAAGTCTCGATGCCCAGGATAAGCATGGCGCCGTGCAATCAGCCGTGAAGGAGTGAAAGGGCCGTCATGCAGCGAAGCCCGGAACCAGAAGCCCGAAGCCCGAAACCAGAAGCCCGAAGCCCGAAATCCGAATCAAGAGGCAAAACGGCAAACACCAAGAAGGCGCCTACTGCTTCAAGTTGCTCATGCATCAGGCGGCTTTCTTTGCGGCCGGCGGCGCCTTGGGCGGCTCGGGCCTGGCCGGCGGCTCGTGCTTCAGGTACTTCTCGACGATATCCATCGAGCGGAGGATGTCCAGGGCGCGCTGGAGTTGCCTGTCCTCTGAGGGCTTGAGGGGCTTCGGGCCGGCGGCCTCTTCGCCTCGCGGCGGCGCGCCGGGGGCGTCGGGGTCGGGCATGACGGGCGGTTCGGTGCGCGGCGCGGCGTCGGGCGTGGGCGTCTCGGGGGCCGACTTGCCGCCCTTGGGCGGGGGGGCCTTCGGGGGCGCCTCGGACTTCGGCTTCGTCTCGGGCTTTTCGGACTTCGTGGCGTCGGGCTTGGCTGCATCGGGGCTGGTCTGCCCTTCGGGCTTCGGGGCGCTCTCGCCCCTGTGCAGGACTTCGGCCTCCTGCCTGTGGCGCAGGATGCCCACGTATTCCTCGGGCGTCATTGCGACGATGATGTCGGGCACAACGCCCCACTCGTCCTTCTCGGTCATGTCTTCTTCGCGGTGGATGTTGCGGCCGGCGGGCAGGTAGTACTTGCTGGTCGTCAGTTTCAGGGCCGCCTTCTCGCCCTCCAGCGGAATGACGTTCTGGACGCTGCCCTTGCCGAACGACCGCTCGCCGATGACGATGGCCCGATGATGGTCCTGGAGGCACCCGGAGACGATCTCGCTTGCGCTGGCGCTGAACGGGTTAATCAGCACCACCATCGGGAAGTACGGCAGCGTGCCGTCCTTGGTGGCGGTGGCCTCCCAGTGAGGCGTCGTGCGGCCCTTGGTCGAGACGATGACGCCCTGGTCGATGAACATGTCGCAGACGTCGATGGCCGTCTTCAGGATGCCGCCGGGGTTGAACCGCAGGTCCAGCACGAGGCCCTTCACGCCGTCCTTCGTCAGTTGGTCCATCACCTTCCTGAGGTCGCCTGCGCTGGCCTCGTTGAAACTCGTCAGCCGCACGTAGGCGATCTTCTTCTCCGGGTCCGCCAGGTGCACCCACTGGTCCTTGTCGTCGCGGCTGAGGCCCTTCACGCTGTGGACCTCGATCATCGCGCGGGTGATGGTGAACTCCTCAACGCTGCCTGTCATGTGTCGGACCTTGAGGCGCACCTTCGTGCCGGGGTCGCCCGTGAGCGTCTTGACGGCCTCCTCCAGGCGGATGTTGTCGGTGCTCTTGCCTTCGATCTCGATGATGATGTCGCCCGACAGGACGCCCGCGCGGTAGGCGGGCGTATCTTCCAGCGGGCTGATCACGGTGAGCATCCCCCGGCGCATGCCTATCTGGATGCCGATGCCGCCGAACTTGCCGCGCGTCCCCTTGTTGAACTCGGCCAGTTCGCTCTCGGGAATGAAGTTCGAGAACGGGTCCAGGCCGTTCAGCATGCCGTTGACGGCGTTCTCGAACATCTTGCGGGTGTCGACGTCGCGGACGTACTGCTTCTGCACCAGGCGGACTATCTCGATGAAGCGGTCGTAGTGCTCGAAGAGTTTAGCGTCGGCCGCCTCCTGCTCGGCCGCCGCCTCGAACGCCCACACCAGGAAGGCCCCGGTCGCCAGCACCAGGAGCACACCCAGAAGGTTCCAGCGAGCCATTCGCTTCTCCTCTCGCCGCGCGTGCGGCCCCGCCCGGATGGATGAATCACTGACATTCTACCGCCGCCCGGCCGCTTTGCAAGCGCGGCTCACCAGTTTCAGGTTGAGAATACCGCGCGGCTGTGGCATACCTGCCCTGTCGCTTTATCTGTGGACGGTTGACGGTTCCGGCGTATACTTCCGCACGAACCGCCACGGAGGCATGAGCGATGGATGCACGAAAAGTCTCACGCATCGGACCGGCCGCGGCCGCCCTGGCTGCCGCCATCCTGGGCATGTGCGGGGCGGCGCCATCAGCAGCAGCGGAGGCGCCAGGAGCGGGCAAAGCATCGCCCGCCGACCAGGCGAGGCAGATTCTCCAGGACACCGGCGTCAAGGGCGGCCTGGTGGTCCACCTGGGCTGCGGCGACGGCCGGCTGACAGCCGCCCTGCGCGCCGCAGACGCTTACACCGTCCACGGCCTTGACGCCGATGCGGCCAACGTCGAGAAGGCCCGCGCACACGTCCGCTCACTGGGTCTCTACGGCCCCGTGGCGCTTGAGCAGTTCGACGGCGACCGCCTGCCGTACGCCGACAACCTCGTGAACCTCGTTGTGACCGAGGACGGGGGCAAGGTTGCCGCCGCCGAAATCATGCGAGTCGTTGCGCCCGGCGGCGCAGCGTGCATCGGGAAGGGCGGCCGGTGGGAAAAAACCGTCAAGCCGCGCCAGAAGGATATAGATGAGTGGACGCACTTCCTGCACGACGCCGGCAATAACGCCGTCGCACGCGACGCCCAGGTCGGCCTGCCGCGCTCCCTGCACTGGGTGGCCCCGCCCCTGTGGCTCCGCAGCCACGAGACGCCCTCCGGCGTCCAGGCCGCGGTAACCGGCGGCGGCCGCCTCTTCTACATCTTCGACGAGGGCCTCATCGGCATCACCGACCAGCGCCTGCCGGAACGCTGGTCCCTCATCTGCCGCGACGCCTTCAACGGCAAACTCCTCTGGACCCGCCCGCTCGAAAAATGGGGCTGGCCCGAGTGGGCCGCGGCCAAGTTCGCCGGCGCAGACTGGACGACCATCACCGGCGGCCGCACCACCGTCCCCGACCAGAACCAGCGGCGCCTCGTGGCCGACGGAGAGCGGCTGTACGCCACGCTCTCGTTCGACGCGCCGCTGGCGATCCTCGACGCCGCCACCGGCCGCACCCTCGCCACCGTGGCGCAAACGGCGCCCGCCCGGGAGATCGTGGCCGCCGAGGGCATCGCCGTGGTCTTTTCCGGGCCGGCGGCGGCTGCCGGCGGACCGGCCGCCAAGCCCGCCGGCAAGCGCGCCGCCCGCGCCGCAGCCGAAGGCGCCGCCGCTCCCGCAGCAGAAGGCGCCGCCCGTGCCGCAGCACAGGGCGCCGGCCGCGCAGACGGCGCCCTGACGGCCGTCAACGGCCAGACCGGTGCGGTCATCTGGCGCGCGGACACGGACGCCATCACGCCGCTCGCACTGGCCATCGACGCCGGCCGCGTCATCTACCTGGCGGGCGGCAGGCTTGCGGCCCTCGACCTGAAAACCGGCCGCAACCTGTGGGAGACTCAGCCGCAGGAGAAGGGCATCCGCACGCTGGTCGCCCACCAGGGCACTGTGCTGCTGCTGACCCCGACTGCAATAGAAGCCCGCGACGCCGCTTCCGGCGGCCCGCTCTGGCACAAGCAGGTGCCCGCGCGCAGCGGCTTTGAAAACCAGGACCTCTTCGTCATCGACGGCGTCGTCTGGCCTGGACTCGTAACCGCCGGCAAAGACCTACAGCCCGCAGGCAAGAGCGCCGACGTCCTGGCCCTCGGCCTGGACCTGCGGACCGGACAGGAAAAGAAACGCATCGTCGTCCAGGACCTGCGCAGCCCGGAACATCACCACCGCTGCTACCGCAACAAGGCCACCGAGCGGTTCATCATCTCCTCGCTTGAAGGCACGGAGTTCCTGGACCTCAAGGGCGACTCGCACTCTCAGAACAACTTCCTCCGCGGGGCGTGCAAGTACGGCATGATGCCCGCCAACGGCCTCCTTTACGTTCCCGCCGACCAGTGCTTCTGCCAGCCGGGCGCAAAGTTGCTCGGATTCACCGCCGTGGCCGCTGAACCGGCCCCGCCGGTCGCGCCCGTGCCCGACGGCCGGCGCCTCGAAAAGGGGCCGGCCTACGGCGCCGTCCCGGACGCCGGCGCGGCCCCCGCGGCCGACGACTGGCCCACCTATCGCCGCGACCCCGCCCGCCACGGGTCGTCGCCGGCCGCCGTCGCCCGCCAGCCCGCCCCGGCGTGGCGTGCGCGGCTGGGCGGGGCGCTTACCGCGCCCGTCGCGGCCGGCGGACGGGTATATGTGGCGGCACGCGACGCGCACACCGTGTACGCCCTCGATGCGGCATCCGGCAACGTCGCGTGGACGTTCACGGCGGGCGGCCGCATAGATTCGCCGCCCACCGTCCACCGCGGGCGGATTCTCTTCGGTTCCGCCGACGGCCGCGTCTATTGCCTGCGCGCATCCGACGGCGCACTGGCCTGGCGGTTCCTTGCCGCCCCCGCCGACCGCCGCATCGCCGCCTTCGACCAGGTGGAGTCGGCCTGGCCCGTCCACGGCAGCGTCCTGGTCGAGAACAACGTGGCCTACGTCACCGCCGGCCGCTCTACATATTTGGATGGCGGCATCCGCCTGTACGGCCTCGACCCGGCCTCCGGCCGCATCCTGCACCGCGCGACGCTCTCCGGGCCGCTGCCCGACCGCCGGAACTGGCGGGAAGTTTCTTTCTACATCCCCGGCGCAAACTCCGACGTCCTGGTAAGCGAGGGCGGCGCGCTCTACATGCGCCAGAAACGCCTCACCCCCGCCCTGGAGGAAGTCAAGCCCGAAGTCCTCTCCTCGAAGGGCGAGGCCGACGTCGGACTCCACGTCTTCTCCACCGCCGGCCTCCTGGACGCCTCCTGGTACAATCGCACATTCTGGATGTATGCGAAGCGCTGGCCCGGATTCCAACTGGCCAACCAGGCGCCGAAGGCCGGGCAACTGCTGGTCGTGGATGAGGCGGCAACCTACGGCGTCAAGGTCTTCTACCGCCGCAACGTGCACAGCACCATGTTCTTCCCGGCAAAGGAAGGATACCTGCTCTTTGCCGACAAGAACTCCACCGAGCCGCAGATAGTGGGCGAGCCGGGCGCACGCACGCCCCTGGCGTGGCTTCCGCAGTCGGAGTTCGGCCGCACGGAAGGGCCGCGGAAACTCGACAGCCCGGCCTTCGGCCTGGACAAGATGATAGGCTACACGCGGGCCGACCCGCCGCTGTGGACCCGCTGGCTGCCCGTGCGCATCCGCGCCCTGGTTAAGGCCGGCGACGCGCTCTACGCCTCCGGCCCGGCCGATGTGCTCGACCCGAAGGACATCTACGCCGCGTTCGAGGGCCGCAAGGGAGCACGCCTCGTCGCCGTCTCCGCCACAGACGGCGCAGTGCTCTCCGAGCGTGAACTGGACTCGCCGCCCGTCTTCGACGGCCTCATCGCCGCCGGTGCCCGCCTCTTCGTCTCCCTCGAAGACGGCACCCTGCTGTGCCTGAAATGAGTTTCGGGCGGCAGCGCGGCGGCGCTCCGCCCCCCCCCGCGCCACACGCCGGGCGCCATGCTTTCGCGCAGTTGCGAAAGCATGCGCATCGCGCGGCGGGTCGGCAGAGCCGCCGCGCCGTGTTAGAGTGCGCACATGGCGCGGCCGCCAGGACAGCGGCGCAGCCGCACCGGCCGCGCGATGCCATGAGCCTTCGCGCAGCGGCCCGCCTGCCGGCTCACTTGTTCGGCGCGTACTTCACCGTGCAGCCGTAAGGCTTCGTCTCGGGCACGCTGACGGCCTTGCCTGCAAGGAGTTCCTCAAGGGCCTGCTCGACGTAGTTGACCCGCTTCTCCTTCTTGCCGGAGGGGTCGTCGTCGATCGCGCCCTGGTAGGCCAAGCCGCCGCGATTGCAGATAACGAACATATGTGGCGTGGTTTTTGCATCGTACGCGCGGCCCACGTCGCCGGCGTGGTCGTCGAGGTACGAGTACGGCAGTTTCTCGGCCTCGGCGAACTTGCGGTTCTTTTCCACGTTGCTGGTGTGCGTGCTGTTTATCGCCAGCCAGACGACGCCCTTGTCCTTGTACTTTTCGGCCAATGCCTTGAAGATGCCGGCCTTGTGGACCCGGAGCCAGATGGGGCACTCCGGGTTGGCCCACTCAAGGACGACGATCTTGCCGGCGAAATCCGCCAGGCCGACCTTCTTGCCGTCCACGTCTTCCAGGGTGAACGCCGGGGCCTTCTTGGGTCCCGCCTTGGCCTCCTCGGCCGCCGATCTCGTCCACGCCGCCGCAGCAACCATCACGCATACCAGCAATACCGCCGACGCCATAATCCACTGCCTGCGCGTTCTCATGGCCGGCCTCCTTTCCGTAGCCCCCTGTCCAGAAACATTATACTGTTGGCGCGCCCATAGCAGCGCATGTTTCTCCCGGCCGCTATCTTCCTGCGTTGCTGCGCACGCCGAACACCGCCCGGCGAAACCTCGTCGCCATGACGCCCACGTAGGCGGGGCTGACGGCCGGCGGGGCGGCGCGGCCGAGATACGCGGATATCCCGGCCAAGGCAAGGTTCGCATCGGCCGCCAGCCGGTGCCGGTCGAGCGGAACTTCGACCAGCGCATCGACAATCGCTTCAAGCCACTCCGGCCTCGCCGCCGGCCTTGCCGCCACGAGCCACGCCGGACGCACGCCAGCAAGCGACCCGAGCACCGCCATCGCCGCAGGGTTCGCCGCGCGGCCGCGGATGACCTTCTCCCACACCGCCCGCGCCCGGACGATGCACCCCTGCCGTGCAGCAACGGCCTCCACGCGCTCAAGCACCGCCGGGCCGCGGGGACCCAGGCCCAGGCGTGCATCCTCTGCCCGGCCGTCGGCCAGGCCGCGCGCCCAGGCGTTGCCCAGCGTCAGGCAGGGCGCCGCCACCAGCCGCCGCGAGCGGACCGCCACGGGCCGAGAGCCGCACTGCGGGCACGCCGACGCCTCGCGCCCGAGCCACCTGCGGCACACCGGGCACCGCCATCCCGCCACCGTGACGGCCGCCGCAAGCCCGCCCGCGCGAAGCACCCGCGCCAGCGGGCTGGACAGCAGGGCGTGCGACCGAAATCGGCCCGGCACCTGCCCGGCCGCAAGGTACCGCAGGACCGCCCCGAGCGAGTCTATGCCGGGGGCCCATCCGAAGGGCGGCCCGTCGGGTCGGTCGGCCCCGGCGGCCCCGGCAGCGGGCATCAGGCGCAGGTCTCTCCGACCCGCCGCAAGGCTCTGAAGGAACACCAGGGCCAGCGGCGCGCCTGCCTCGTGCCGCAGGTCGTGCCGCAGCGGGCCTCGCGGCGAGAGGCCGATCTTCTCCAGCACGGGGGCAACCACCTGCCACACGCGGGCGACCAGGCCCGGCCAGTAGGCCGCCAGCGCCCCGCCCGGCCCTATCAGCCCCCACGCAAACAGCCGCGCAACGGCCGCCGGCCCTGCGGCCGGGCCGAGGGCCGGGGCATGCGCGGCCACCTCGCGCGACCACGCCACCGCCGCCGGAACGCTCGCCAGGGAGAGCGCGGCCTGGGCGAAGTCCGCCGCGGAGGAGGAGGCAGAGAGGCGAGCGGCGGTGGCTGAAGGTGCGGAGAAGGAGGCGGCGGCTGAGGCGGCACCTGCCGGCGAGCAGCAGGGCCAGCCTTCTGCTCGCACGGGCGCTGCGCCGCGGCCGGGCGCTGCGCCGCGGCCGGACAAGCCGGCCGTGCCGCACGCCGGCGCTTCCCTGCCGCCGGCCGACGCGGCGACGCCGCACGACGGCGCCGGAAGACGGGCCCGCCGGTCGATCTCCGCCCGCACCTCCGCGGGCACCATCGCCGCCAGCCGCAGGGCTGCCCAGCCGCGCATCTCCGGGCAGAACCGCCCGCCCGTCACCCGCTCCGGGATGTCGGCCATGAGGCCCCCTTCCAGGGCGAAACGCCGACGCTGAACAGGGCAATATAGGGCATGGTTCAAAGCCCCCGGCACCGCCGGGGGATGATCAGCCCGCACCATCCATCCCCACGCGGTGCGTGGGGCTTGTTTGAACCATGCCCAATATAGGCCCGGACTGCGGGAACCGTACGCCCCCCGTCCCCGGACTGTGACAACCGCATGTCGCACGGATGCCGCACGAGGGTCACAAAACAGGGCGGCGGATGGGCGTCGGCATGCGCGCGGGGCCGTCAAGTGCATGCGGGATTCCCCCCCCCTCTGCCCGCGAAAAACCGCACCCCGCCCGGCCGGAAACCGGCCGGGCGATTTGCTTTTTCCGAAATCTGGTGTAGAATCACCCTTGACGGATGCCGTCCAGGCTGGGTTTGGGAGGCCCGGCCTCGGCGCCGCCGCTGCAATCAATCCGCGAACCGGGGGAGTCTCGAAGCCTCCCTGCTACCGTTCGTCACATGGCACCAAGGGGTTGCGCATGAAGACGAAACGGGGGGCGCTCGTTTTCTGGCTGGCTCTCGCCTGTGCGCTGGCCGGTGCACATTCTGCGCGTGCGGCCTGGGTGATCGAC
>VGYT01000193.1 GCA_016872895.1 Planctomycetota bacterium | reverse complement strand
CCGCGCCACAACGGCCGCCTCAACGTCCTGTTCGTCGAAGGCAACGTCGAGAGCCTCGAACCGGACCAGATCCGGCCGGACAAGAGCACCAGGAACAGTGCCCTGTGGGTCGGCCGCAACAGACGCTGATGGGGCGGTGCGGCAATGCCGGCATGGGAAGCCCAGCGCCGCCATGGCGCAGGCTCGGGTGAGCAAGAGGTGAAAAGAGGAACGTCCCGGGCGGCCAGGCCCGGGACGTCTTCTTATACGTTTTCAGGCATGGTTCAAACAAGCCCCACGCACCGCGTGGGGATGGATGGTGCGGGCCGATCATCCCCCGGCGGTGCCGGGGGCTTTGAACCATGCCCGTTTTCACTATTTACTTTTCACTCCGGGCGGCGCCCGGCGCAGCGCCATCACGGGGCGGGCGTCGCCTTCGGCTGCTCGATGTCGCCGTGGCGGAGGATGAGTTTCGCGCCTTCGCCTGCGTCCAGGTCCAGCGCTCCGAGCGCCTCGCCGGAGGCGTCGCGCAGTTCGTCGTCGGCCGCACCGGCCAGCGCCTGAAGGCCGGCGATCTCGCCCCCCTGGAGTTTGTTGCCCACGGTGCGGGCGGCGCGGGCCAGCGACTTCATCGCCGCCACCCGGACCGCCTTCGGCCGGCCGCCGTCGGCCCCGATCCTGGCCATCGCCACCGTGATCTCGGCATCCGGAATTTCGGCCAGCGCCGCCAGGACCGCAATGACCAGTTCGTCCGGCCGGTGCGTCAGCCCCTCCAGCAGCGACTGCCGCGCCTTGGCCGCCGAGTACACCCGGCTGGTCATGGCGATTTCCTTCAGCACCGCCGCCGCACGAAGGCTGATGGCACGCGATGCGTCCGCGTCCAGCACGAGCGACCCGGCCTTCTGCTTCAGGCCGTCCACGTCGGCGGTCACCATGTCCACCTCAATCGCCGGGTCCACGGCCTTCAGGTACGGGATGTTCGATTCAAGCCACGAGGCCTTCACAGGGTCGTCCGGATACGACAGGACCAGGATGGGCGTCATGGCCGTCTGGTAGTCGCTGCGAAGAAGGCTGATGACGTCGGCATGGCCCACGTCGCGGGTGCGGCTGGAGACGAGGATGGCGTCGATGCGCGGCATGGCGCGGGCGGTGGAGACGGCCTGGTTGCCCGTGGTGGCGGTGGCGGCGTTCCACCCGCCCTCCCTCAGTTTCGATTGGAGGCGGTTGCGGTTGTCGGCCTCGGGCTCCGCCAGCAGGACCGCTTTCTGGGCCTCAAGGTTAAGGGCCTCCGTCAGCGTCGGGACCACGCGGCCGGCGCCCGTGAACGGCTTTGACGGCCGGATGGCCGCCAGCGCGAACGCCGCCGCGAACCGCACTCGCTGGTCCGGGTAATTCAGCGCCAGCACCAGCGGGCTGCCGACGTCGCCCTGCCCGTAGAGCGACAGGAAGCCCTGGTCGGCCACGTGCTCAAGCGCGCGGCAGGCCCTTGCGGCGACGGCCGTGTGCTGATCCTTCAGCGCCCGGTCGAGCACCCGGTACAGGTGCTGCTGGCCGGCGGCCTCGGCGAAGAAGTCCAGCGTCGGCATGTCCTTCGGCAGGAACGGGTCAACCTCGCGGGCGGCCTTGCCTTCCTTGGCCTCCATCTGCATCATCGCCGACAGCCACAGCGCCACCGCCTCAAGCGCCCCGGGGTCCACCTTGAGCGCGTCGCTGCACGCCCGGGCCGCCAGGATGTCGTTGTACGCCTTCGTCGAGGCCGCGCGGTAAATCAGGCCCGTTCCGGGCACCCAGTCGAAGAGGTCCGTCGTGGGCTGCCGCTCGTCGGCCACGGTGATCTTGTCGTAATAGTACTTCTCGGCCAGTTCCAGGTAGAGTTGCTTGGCGGGGGTCTTCAGGAGCGATTCGTCGGAGATCTTCAGGATCGCCTTGCTGGCGGCCGCGCGGACGCCCTCGCTCGTCTTCGGGTTCTCCATGACGCCCTTCAGGGCGGGCACGGAGTATGCATACCCGATCTCCCCCAGCATGCCGATGACCGTCTCCTTCAGTTTGTCATCCGGCGCGGCCAGCGCCCGCCCGAGCGGCAGGACGACGGGCTTGCCGATCTCCACCAGCGCACGGATGATCAGCGGGTGCAGGTCCTTGCGGCCGGGGTCCTGAAGCAGCGCCAGGGCCTGCGGCACGACGTACGGCCCGCTGTAGGCCAGTTCCCGGACGGCCAGGTAGTACGGCCGCGGGCCGTCGCCCAGCCTCAGCAGGTTGGCCTGGATGCGGGCCGAGTCGGTCTTCTTCATCCGCATCCCTTCGTCGGCCAACGCAAGAAGCGCCGCCGGAACCGTGCCCATCTCCGGGATGCGCACCATCTTCACCACCAGGTCGTACCCGGTGGACGGCGACTCGGCCAGCGCATGAACCACGTCGGGCGCGGGCTTCGCCTCGACGATCTTCTGGCCCACGTCCTTCGCGAGGTCGAACCTCGCAACCTTGAAATAATGCACCATCATCCGCCAGTTGCCCTGGAGTTCCGCAGGGGCGACGGCCACCGGCAGACCGGCGGCGCCGAGACCGGTGGCCGCGGCTTCTTCGGCCGACGGCGCAAGCGCCTCAGGCGCAGCGGCCGGCGGCGCGGACGGCGCCTCGGGCGCAGCGGGCGCAGCGGGCGGCGGCGCGGCCGGCGCCTCGGGCGCAGCCGGGGCAGCCGGGGCCGGCGCGGCAGGCGCTTCAGGGGCAGCCGGGGCGGGAGCCGCAGGCGCTTCAGGGGCCGCGGGCGCCGCCGGGGCGGCCTCTTCCGCACGCACCCCGCGCGCACAGAACATCGTGGCGGCGACCATCGCGAGCATCATTACGCATGCCGATACGCCGTGGCGGCGACAAGACGAGGCATCCTGAACGAGCATCTGGCGTCTCCTCCCTCGTACCAGGCGAGCAATAATGGCGAGCCCGCAACCGCGTGGCCGCGCACGGCCGGCTGAGGAACGACCCGCCCCCGCCGCCCCGCAGCGGTCCGCGGCGTCTTGGATTCCGGTTTCGGCGCGATTATAGGTTGACCGGGGGGGGTGTCAACAGAATTGTCCACCCCGCCGAAAAGGTCAATCCGCACCCTGCGGCACGCCTTTTAGAGCCTATCCGAATAACATGCGCGGCGGCTCTCCTGACCCGCCGCGCACGGACGGGCTGCGGCCATCGTCGCGCGGCGGGTCAGGAGACCCGCCGCGCGAACCCTCGTGCGCCGCAACGTCAGTTCCTGCCATCGTACGGCCTTTCGGCCTCGCGTTTCGTGCGGCCGCTGAGGGGATTGTCGGGATGGAGGCCCATCATGCGCTTGTTGTCGCCGCCCCCGGGCCCGCGGAAGACGGCGATCCAGTTGATGGCCAGCGGCGAGAACGTGGTCCGCATGCGAGCCGCGGCGTCCCAGCAGGCCTTGACCCGGGCCGAAGCCTCGGCGTCGCTGCCCTTGCTCTGCTCCACCTTCTGCATCGCCGCGCGGGTGTCCACGACCATGCGCGTGTACTCCAGGCCCGTGCGGACGAAGGCGACGCGCCGCCGGTAGAGGTCCGGCGCGCCGGCGAGTTTGGCGTCGGCCTGATTCAGCAGCGCCTCGGCCTGCGCGAACAAGGCGGCCGTGTACTTGCGCGGAATGTCGAAGGCGCGGTGGCGGTTGGGCACCTCGCGCAAAAAGTCCGTCCGCGTCTTTTCGAGGAGCGACCAGTAGGCCTTGAGTTCCGCCGCCGCGGGGCCGAAACCGCGCGCGTAGTAATCATCCATCAGCGCCGGCACGTCCGTCCGAGGGTTCCACGCCAGGTGCGCCAGCACGTAGTAGTGCGGCCCCTGCGTGGCCCAGTGGCCCCAGAACATATCGAAAAACAGGCCCATGCACCCGCGGTCCGCCACAAAGCGGAAGTCCTCGCCGGCCTGCCTCATGCCCACGTCGGGCATGCCCCAACTCAGGCCGACGGGACTGCCCAGGTTCGGCCGCCACGCCAGGTGCGGGGCCTTCTCGCCCCATGCCGCGAACTGCTGCATGGCCTTGGTGCGATCATCTCCCACGCCGTCGGCGCGCAGATGGAAGTTGCTGACGCTCGAGATGATGACGTTGGCGTCGGGCTCAGCGGCGACCGGCGCGGGCCGCGACAGCCCGTACGCGTGAAGTTGCACGTAGAGGTCCTTGTCGGGGAACCGCTCCTTCAGCATCCGCGCCAGCGTGTTGGCGAACGTCACCTGCCGGTCGCTCAGGCACGGACGGTCCTCGGTCACGCCTTTCCAGCGGTACGTCACGATCTCGCCGTTGGGGTTGTCCCACGCGCGGCAGCGCGGGCAGACGCAGTGGCCCGACTCGTAACTGTCGTTCGGCGAGGCGTTCAAGACGCGCTGCGTCGGGTCGGCCTTGAGTTTCTCCTCCACCTCGGCCAGCCACTGGCGCCACACGGCGGGGTTGCTGTCGCAGAGTTTGGCGTCCTTCGGTTCGGGCCAGCCGCTGCGCGTGCCATCGGGCTGAAGCGCGAAGTAGTCCGGATGCTGCTCGTGATACTTGTCCCACCAGTGGCTGAACGCGTGCCCGCCGGCGAGTTCCAGCGAGTCCAGTTGTACGCGCTGATACCGCGCCCAGATCTGCGGCGGGCCTTCCTTCGAGTCGCCAAGCGACCATCGTATGAACATGCCGCTGCGGGCGCGGATCTGCGGATGATACCGCAACTCCAGCGGCGCGAACGCGATCCGCCGCTGCGCCACGACGTCCTCGCCCGTGTCGCCCGGCCACAGCCATCGCACGCGCAGATAGTCCTGAAGGAACGTGTATACGGCGTTGACGGTGCCGTACTCCTGCTGCCGGCCGGTGATGGGCGCCAGGCGCCCCCGTCCGTCCATGTGCTGCCGGTCCCAGCGGTCGCGGCCCGCGATCACGAGGTGGCCGCCGGCAACGGCGATGAGGATTTCCTCCGGGTGCGCGAACGTGAAGTCGACGCCCGGCAGGAGTTTCTTCAGGACCGGCTGGCACCCGACCCAGATGCCGCGCGCCGGCGCCGGGTCGGGCTCGCCATCTATAATTGCCGGCCGCGCGCCACAGGTCTTCTCGATGTACTCCGCCAGCGTCACCGCCGCATCGCGGGTGCGCGGCGGGGCGTCCTTGAACACGATGATCGGCGCCGGCGCCACTCCGGCGTCGGCATCCACGGCCACGAACTCGCCGGCCACGGCGGCCTGCGGCGGAGCCGCCGGAGCGACCGGCGCCGCCCAGCCGACCGCCGCCACAACGCCCGCCACAACGCCCACGATGCCCGTCGGTCTTCTCATCGCACGACCTCCTTCTACCGCGGGCAAACGCCGCCGCTGCCCCATCCGCCGGTCCTCCCGCCGCCGCCGATGGCCAGACCGCCCAGGCCCTTCATCGTGCCAAGACTCAGACGGCGTCCTGGTGGCGTACCTGTACCGTTCGCCGGACGGCCTGTTCGCCAACCTGGAGGTCATCCGCCAGGGATTCGGCGTCGTGGCCACAGATTACGCCTTCCAGCACGCCAGGACGTTCCAGGTGTACCAGGGCAAGGCCAAGGCCGACTCAAAGGGCACCTGGGGGCGACTGAATCGCGGCCCGCGGGAAGGCCGCCCCCCGCCGCCGCCCGCCGCGCCGCCAGCGCCGTAGGACACGTTGGGGCAAACTTCGGCAGGGGTGCCATGCTTTCCCTTGCGAAAGCATGCTCCTGCGCTTGCGACGACCATGCTTTCGCAGCAGCGCGAAAGCATGGCGCCGGCAGGCCGGGCGCGACCCGCGCCCCCCCGGCGCGAAGGCAGCCGCCGCCGGTACGGCGGCGCGAATGCGGCGCCAGGTTTAAGCACGGCCGCGGCCGTACCGGCCGCGGCTAAACGAGGCGTCGGCGCGCTCCCCGAACATGGCCCACGCCCCACGGCTACAGCGTTACCCCCACCTGTCCGGCCACGCCGCGGATGTGCTTCGCCGCCTGCGCGTACTCCTCGGCGGTCTTCAGGTGCTCCAGCATCAGCGGCAGGTCGGGGTCCAGGCGCGCCAGTTCCAGAAGGAACGTCTTGTAGTCGAGGTTGCCCGTCCCGGGGATCGCCTCGCCCAGGTGGACGGTGAGTTTGTCTTCCAGCAGGATGTCTTTTGCGTGGCAACTGCGGATGCGCGGCCCGAGTTTGGCCACGAACTCGCGGATGATCTCGCCCGTCCTGAAGTACCGCTCCGGGCTCCATATCATGTTGACGGGGTCGAAGTGGGCGGCAAATCGCGGGCGGTCGACGGCCTTCAGCAGGTCCACGTACGAGTCGGCCGTGTTCGGCGGCGTCCACTGCATGCATTCCAGCGTGTAGAACGTCCGGGCGGGCCTTACGGCGTCGATTATGCCGCGCACCGTCTGAACGATCAGGTCAAACGTTTCCTTCGTCAGGTTCTCTGCCGCCGGCCCGTGCCACGAGGCGGGGTTGCGCGACCCGGCGATGTTCACGCAGCACCACGCGCCGATGCGGTCGGCCAGCGCCAGGCACTTGGTGTTCTTCTCGATGGCCGCCTTCGCCTTGGCGGCGTCCGGGTCGATGGGGTTCGACCACGCCCCGACCTCGGCGATGACGATGTCGGCGGCCTTGGCCGCGGCCTCGTACGCCTTCACCAGGTCGTCCGCCGCATCCGCCCCAAGCGGGCAGTACGCCGCGCGGTAGCCCAGCCGCTTCACCGCCGCAGTCCACGCCGCCGGGTCCGGGCACTTCTCCTGGATGGGTCCGCCGAGACGCATGCCGGGTCTCCCTAAAATGAGTTCAACGGGCACAGTATAGACCCGCCCGGAAGCGAGGTCAAACGATAGTTGGGGCTTTGCGCGGCGGGTCAGGAGACCCGCCGCGCTGAATGGCGCTGCTGTAGTGTCAACCTGAACCTGTGCGCCGGCCGCTTGCGCCGAAGAGTCTTGCCCCGCCGCCTCGGCGTGGGTAGTGTCAGTGCTCAACCGCCGCCCTGCCGGGCGCAAAGGCAATCGCATGACTCCGCGAGAGGTCGTTACGCGGGCGATCGAGTTCGGCCGCCCCGACCGCCTGCCCGTGAGCGGCTTCGGCGAGGCCGGCGACGTGGTCGTCGTGCCGCACGCCGAGGTCAAGCCGCCACAGGCCGAAGGCGACCCGCTCACCGACCAGTGGCTCTGCCGCTGGGGCAGGACCGACGCGCCCAACATGGGCCAGGTCAAGGGCCGCCCCCTGGAGGACCTGGGGCGCATGAAGGATTTTCCGTGGCCCGACGCCGCCGACCCGCGCCGCTACGCCGGCGTGCCGCGGGTCCTTGGCGAGATCTCCGCCGACCCCGCCCGCCGCGATAAGTACCTCGTTACCCACATCTTTATGATCCTCTGGGAGCGCATGCACAGCCTGCACGGGTTCGAGAACTGCATGATCGGCCTCATGGAGGATTCGCCGGCCCTGCACGAACTCGCCGACCGCATCCTGGACTTCCACCTGGGCATCGTGCGGGGCATGCACCGCGCAGCGGGCGGGCGCATCCAGGGCCTCTCGTTCACCGAGGACTGGGGGACGGAACTCGACGTGCACATCTCGCCCGACCTTTGGCGGCGGTTCTTCCTGCCGCGATACAAGCGGCTCTTTGCCGCCATCCAGGGCTGCGGCTGGCACGTGTGGATGCACTCGTGCGGCAAGATAAACAAGTTCATTCCGGGCCTCATCGAGGCGGGCGCCGACGTGCTGAACCTCCAGCAGCCGCGAACCAACGGAATCGACGAAATCGGCCGCGCGTTCGCCGGCCGCGTCTGCTTCGAAACGCTCTGCGACATCCAGAAGACCCTCCCGCGCGGCGACAGGCGCGAGATCGCAGCCGAGGCCGACCGCCTCCTCCGCGCCTGGGCCACCCCCGCGGGCGGGTTCATCCTCGGCGATTACGGCGACCATGCCGCCATCGGCGCCGACCCCGACACCAAGCAGTTCATGCTCGACGCCTTCCGCCGGCTGGACCCGTACAAGAAGCGCGGCGCGAGACCCGGCGGCGCGCAGTGATTCCCGGTCAGCCGCCCGACTTCTCGGGCGCGTGTGCGAGGTGATGACATGGCGAGCGAAGTCATACCGTTCAGCCGCGAAGTGCAGTTCCCGCTGAAGGGCTGCCTGCCCGACCCGCCCTCCGGCAGGACCATCGCGGAGCCCGCCCGGCAGGCGCCCGTCATCGCCGAGTGCGACGTGGCCGTCTTCGGCGGCGGGCCGGCGGGCGTCTGCGCCGCCGCCGCGGCCGCACGCGCCGGCAAACGCACGCTCCTTGTCGAGCGCTACGGATGCCTCGGCGGCGTGTCCACGGTCGCCTGGGTCAACATGATCCACACGCTCTACGGCACGGACAGGAAGACAAAGATCATCGGCGGCCTGCCGGAGGAGTTTTTAAGGCGCCTCCAGCGCATGGGCGCCGCGAAGAACCGCGCCGCAGACGGCGAAACCGGCGACTGGGTCATCTGCTCCGAGACCGCCAAGTTCGCCTGGGACGACATCGCCGTCGCCAGCGGCGTACGCCTCATGTTCCACACGTGGCTGGCCGGGGCCGTGCGCGACCGCCGCCGCGTAACCGCCGCCCTGGTGGAATCCAAGAGCGGACGCGGCGCCATCGTCGCCAACACCTATATTGATTGCACCGGCGACGCCGACCTGGTACGCCGCGCGGGCGCCGCCACCACCCTCGGCAACCCCGACGGCAAGTGCCAGGCCCCCACGCTGGTCTTCCGCGTTGGCGGACGCGGCGAAAAGGCCCTCGCCCTGGGCCAGGTCCAGGCCGAACTCTTCAAGACCACCATGGACTATAACGGCGAGCGATACCCCTGCTACCTCTGGGGCAACGCCGGCATCTGGAACCCCGCCGAACAGATGATGGCCGCCGCGCGAGTCCTCAACGTCAACGCCGCCGAACAGGGGGACCTGACGCGCGGCGAACTTGAGGCACGGTACCAACTCCGCTGGATCCTCGGCCGCCTTAAAACCCTCCCCGGCTGGGAAAAAACCTACCTCCTGGACGTGGCCGCAGGCCTCGGCGTCCGCGAAACACACCGTATCGTGCCCGAGCAACTCCTTAAGCGCGAGGATGTCCTCCACGGGACCATCTTCGGCGACACCATCGCCCAGGGCACTTACCCGGTTGACATCCACGCGCCCGACGCGCCCGGCATCGTCTTCCAGCACCTCGACGGCACGTCGGTAACCGTCGGCGGCGACGCCAGGCACACCCGCGGCCGCTGGGACGGCGAACCGCCGGACGCGCCGAAGCGGACCACCCTCTGCTGGCGCGTGCCCTACGGGGCGCTTGTGCCGAAGGACCTCGACAACGTGCTTGCGGCCGGGCGATGCATCGGGGCGGACCACGCGGCCGCAGGGGCCGTACGCGTCATGATAAACTGCATGCAGTTCGGCCAGGCCGCCGGAACCGCCGCGGCGCTGCTCGCCCCTGGCGCGGCCGCCCGCGACGCGGACCGCCCCGCCCTTCGCGCCGCCCTCCGCGCCGCCGGGGCGCCCCTGCTGTGATTGGCTAGAAACGTGCTCCGTCCGGCCGAGCGGGCTCGCCGCCGGTT
>VGYT01000192.1 GCA_016872895.1 Planctomycetota bacterium | reverse complement strand
CTTCGGGTCGATGTTGCCCGACTGGTTGCGGATCATGGCCTCGATGGGGTCGCCGGGGGCGAGGCGCACTATGCCGTACACCAGGAGGGTCATGCCGACCAGGGTGGGTATCATCAGCAGGAGGCGTTTTATGACGTAGGTTCTCATCGCGCGGCCACCGTGCCGGCGGGCTTGGCCGGCTTGCCTGCGTCGGCGCCCTTGCCGAGCCACCACTCGCGCCAGTCCATGCCGAGGCGGTGGACGCGCGCGCCCATGACGCGGGCCGACATGGCCCGCAGGCTCTCCGGCGCCCAGAGGAACGTGTACGGCTGCTCCTGGTGGACGAGGCGGTGGAACCGGTGGAAAAGTTCGTTGCGCTTCTCGTCGTCGAGCGTCTGCCGGGCAAGTTCGATGAGGCGGTCGGCCTCGGGGCTGCGGAAGAAGATGAAGTTCGACCCCTGGCCGGCGATCTGGCTGGAGTGCCAGATCTGGTAGGGGTCGTTTTCGACGCCGCCGCCGCCCCAGCCGAGGCGGACGGCGTCGAAGTCGCGGTTGTCGAGTTTCGTGGTGAAGACGGCCCAGGTGTACGCCCGCTCGCTCATGTCGATGCCCATGCGTCGGAACTCTTCGCGCAGGATGCGGACGAAGTCGCGCGTCTCCTGGTTGCCCGCCGGGTATGCGAGTTCAAAGGTGAATCGGCGGCCCTTGAGGTTTTCGAGCCAGCCGTCGCCGTCGCGGTCCTGCCAGCCGGCCTCGGCCAGGAGGCGCCGCGCCGCCTGGCGGTCGAACGGCAGAGGCGCGACGGAAGCGTCATACTGCTTGCCCCCGGGCCAGAACGGGCCGCTCGTGATGGCGCCGATGTCGTAGCGCATGAACTTCAGCAGTTGCTCGCGCCACACCAGGTGTGTCATCGCCCGCCGCACGCGCGCATCGTCGAAAGGCGGCCGGGCGTTGTTCCAGCCGATGTACCCGTAGCCGTTGAAGGGCGTGGAGTAGCGGAACCACTGGTACTTCTCAAGCGTCTCCGGTCGGCTGCGCAGTTTGACCCACCACTCGGGCGACAGCGGCAGGTCGTCCAGGTCGCCCGCCAGGAAGGCCTGCACCGAGGCCTGCTCTTCAAGGATGAACCGGAAGACGGTGCGGTCGATGGCCACGGGCTCGCGCCAGTAGTTCTCGTTGCGCTCCAGCACCAGGTGCTCGCCGGTCTTCCACTCGCCCAACTTGTACGGCCCGGTGCCGACGAGTTTGTCCGTGATGTCGTTGAACGCCTTCGGGTCCTTGAAGGCATACAGATGCTTCGGCAGGACCATGATGCCGCTGAACTCCAGGCTCTTGAAGTACGGCTTCTTCCAGACGAACCGCACGGTGCGATCGTCGGCCTTCTCGCACCGGTCGCAGTACTCGAAGTAAGAGGCCAGGTCGCGGCAGTCGATCTGCGGGTTGACGATCGCCTGGTAGGTGAAGACGACGTCGTCGGCCGTGACGGGCTTGCCGTCGGAGAAGCGGGCCCGCGCGTCCAGGTGGAACGTGATGATAAGGCCGTCGGGCGAGACCTCCCAGCGGTCGGCCAGCATGGGCTTCCACTGGAGCGTGTCGAAGTCGCGCTCAATCAGGCTCTCCAGGACGCGGTCGTGGACGTACGTGGCGTAGATGTCCTTGGAAGTAAGCGGGTTCAGGGTGCGCGGCTCGGCCGTGAAGTTGCCGCGAAGCGTGCCGCCCATCTGGTCGGGGGTGAACGTGGGCGGCTGAAGGGCGGCGGCGGACCGGGCCGCCAGCAGCCCAAGGCAGATTGCCAGCACCAGGGCAGCCGCTTGCCGCCAATCAAGCCGCAATCGGCAATCCGCAATCCGCAATGCTCTTACTCCGGCCACTCTCCGGTGAACACTTCGTCGACCGGCCCCGTCAGCGTGACGGGGGCGGCGTCGTCGGGCCACTCCACTTCCAGGTCGCCGCCCGGCACGTGAACAAGGATGCGTCGGGCGGAGCGGCCCGTGAGGACGCCCGCCACGCACACGGCCGACGCCCCCGTGCCGCACGCCAGCGTCAGGCCGCTGCCGCGCTCCCACGTGCGCATCCGCACTTCGCCCAGCGAGACGACCTGGACAATATGAACGTTCACGCGCTCCGGGAAAAGCGGGTGGCGCTCGATCTTCGGGCCGACCTCTTCCAGCGGCCAGCCGTCAACGCCGTCAACGTAGAAGACGGCGTGCGGGTTGCCCATATTGACGCAGGTCATCCACAACGTGCGGCCGCCGACCGTCAGGGGAACGTCAACGACGCGCTCGCCCTCCAGGCTGACGGGGATGAGCGCGGCCTCCAGTCGCGGGCGGCCCATGCCGACGCTGCCGCGCGTGATTCTGCCGGAGGCGTCGCGCAGCAGGCGGACCTCGCGCAGGCCCGCCTCCGTCTCGACGCGCACGGTGCACGGCGCGGCGGGGGCGCACGGCACCGGGCCCTTGACAAGGCCGCGCTCGGCGGCGAACTTCGCCAGGCACCGCACCCCGTTGCCGCACATCTCGGACTCGGAGCCGTCGACGTTGAACATGCGCATGCGCACGTCGCCGTCCTTGCGGGGCGGCAGGACGAGGATGAGACCGTCGGCCCCGACGCCGAAGTGCCGGTCCGATATCTTCACCGCCAGCGCCGCGGGGTCGAGCACCTTCTCCTCCAGCCCGTTGACGTAGATGTAATCGTTTCCGGCGCCGTGCAACTTGGCGAAGCGCATGACGATTCCCCTTCCCGAAGGCAGCGCTGCCATTATAAGCGGGCGGGCGGGGGTATCCAGCGTTTTGCGCTCCCGGCGGCACAGCGCAGGTCATGCCGGGGGCCGGCGCGCCGACGCCTCGTTCAGCCGCGGCCGGGACGGCCGCGGGCGTCGCCGTACCGGCGACGGCTGAACGTTTTACACAAGGGCCCCACCATGGCTGGGCGGCGGGCGCGGGCCACGGCGAACAACGGCAACGGCACCGCTCCATTACGGTCGCGGCTCTGATAACAGTCGCGGCACTGATAACGGTTGCGGCTCTGATGGTTGCTTGTGCGTGATTGACTTGGCGGGTGGCAGCCGCTAGAGTGGTTCCCGACAGGAAGCGGCACGGGCACGGAACCGGGAGAGCGGCGTGGGCCTGGACATCGTCGACATACTTCTGCGCGCGCCGGTGATCTTCTTTTCGCTGACCATTCACGAGTTCATGCACGCCTGGACGGCGTGGAAGTGCGGCGACGACACGGCCCTGCGCCAGGGGCGCGTAACGCTCAACCCGCTGGCCCACCTTGACCCGATCGGGACGATCGCCCTGTTTATCGGCCCCATCGGGTGGGCCAGGCCGGTGCCGGTCAGCCCGTACAACTTCAACAACCCACGGCGCGACGAGATCCTGGTGAGCGGGGCGGGCGTTGCGGCGAACTTCGCCTTCGCGGTCGTCTGCGCGGCGGCGCTGCGGCTGTTCATCGGCGACATCGCCAGGCTGGGGGAATTCGGGCCCATCGTCTTCACCATGCTGACGTACGCATGCTTCGCGAACTTCGGGCTGGCCGTGTTCAACCTGCTCCCGATTCCGCCGCTGGACGGCTCGCACATCCTCCGGGAACTGCTGCCCGGGGAAGCGGCCATGCGCTTCGCCGAAGTCGGCCGGTACGGCGTCTTCATCCTGATAGGCATGGTGCTCTTGGGCAGGACAGTTCATTTTTCCTTCCTCGGTTACGAAGGAGTCACCCCGCTAGGGGCGCCTGTGCTTCTTCTGATGCACCTTTTCGCCGGGCCGGAAATCACCGGCGCTTTCTTCGGGGTGTAAACAGGTGCGGGAGGTCCACATGGGGAACGCTTCGACCGGCGGCCGCCAGAGGATCCTGAGCGGCATGAGGCCCACGGGGCGGCTGCACCTGGGGAACCTCGTCGGCGCGCTCTGGAACTGGCGGATGCTCCAGGACGAGTACGACTGCTTCTTCATGATAGCCGACTACCACGCCCTGATGAGCGAGTACGAGGCCCCCGCCGACATCGCCGCCAACACCCGCGAGGTCCTGATAGACTTCATCTCCTGCGGCCTGGACCCGGCCCGCAGCGTCATCTTCCGCCAGAGCGACGTGCCGGAGCACGCCGAACTGCACCTTATCCTGTCCTGCTACACGCCCATCTCGTGGCTGGAGCGGAACCCGACCTACAAGGAGCAGGTGCAGCAACTCGTGACAAGGGATATCCATAACTATGCGTTCCTGGGGTACCCCGTGCTCCAGACGGCCGACATCGCCATCTACAAGGCCAACCTTGTGCCCGTGGGCGAGGACCAGTTGCCCCACCTGGAACTGGCCCGCGAGGTCGTGCGGCGATTCAACAGCCTCCTGGGGCGCGAAGCGCTCGTCGAACCGCAGGCCAAACTCACCGCCGCGCCCCGCCTGCTGGGCATCGACCGGCGCAAAATGAGCAAGAGTTACGGCAACCAGATCGACGTGGCCGACCCGCCCGACGCCATCCGCAAGAAGGTCATGGCCATGATAACCGACCCCCTGCGCATCAGGCTGGCCGACCCCGGCCACCCGGAGGACTGCAACGTCTGCCAGTACTACAAGGTGTTCGACCCGGCCGCCCACCCGGACGTCGCAGACAAGTGCCGCAACTCGAAGTGGGGCTGCACCGACTGCAAGCGGCACCTGGCGGACGTGCTGGTGACGTTCCTGGCCGAACCGCGGGCCATGCGGGCGGAACTGGAGGCCCACCCGGACCGCCTCCGCGACATCCTGGCCGACGGCGCCCGCAGGGCGCAGGCCGCCGCCAGGCAGACGCTCGATGAAGTAAGGACGCTGGTCGGCCTGGGAAAGATGTGACGCGCAGCAAATAACCAATATCCAAACATCAATGACCAATCAAACGGCAAACAGCAATGCCCAATCCGCGGCCGGCCGCGGCGGGCGCCATGGGCGGGAGACATCGCTCGTATGACGTACAAGGTTGACCTCGACATCTACAACGGCCCCATGGACCTCCTGTTGTACCTCATCCGCCGCGAGGAGGTCGATGTCCGCGACATCCCCATCGCTCGCATCGCCGACCAGTACGTCGCCTACCTGGACGTCCTCGCGGGCCTGGACATCGAACTGGCGGGCGACTTCGTGGTCATGGCCGCGACGCTGCTGGAACTGAAGAGCGCAGCCGTGCTGCCGCGGCCGCCCGCACCCGAAGAAGAGGCCGGCCTGGAGGCCGAGGAAGACCCGCGCGAAACGCTCATCCGGCAACTCCTGGAGTACCGCCGCTTCAAGGAGGCGGCCGCCCTCCTGAACGACCGTGGCCGCGACATGGCCCGGCGCTTCCCCCGCCAGGTGGACGAGCGGCTGCTGGCCGGCCTTGCGGAAGAGTCGGAACTGGAGGCCCCCGCCGAACTGCTGAAGGGCGTCGAAATCTGGGACCTCATCAGCGCATTCTCGCAGGTCGTCCGCACCCTGGGTTACTCACAGCCGCGCGAGGTCATCTACGACGACACGCCCGTCGAGGAGGCCGCGCGCGACCTGCTGGCCCGCATCCAGCGCGAAAAGTCCGTCCTGTTCTCGCAACTCTTCACGCAGGCGCAAAGCCGCACGTTCCTCGTAACGCTGTTCCTGGCGGTGCTGGAACTGGTGCGCCAGCGCCTGATTGCTGCCGAGCAGGACGCCGACTTCAAGGATTTCCGCCTGTTCCTGCGCGACCCTGCGGCCGAGCCGCCCGTGCCGCAGACGCCGCGCGGCGCCGAGCAATCGCAGGAGGCCCTTGACCGCCAGGCCCCCCGTCGCCCGTCGGCCCGCCAGGTGGGCGCGCTTCGCGGCATGATGGACGACGTGGAACTGGAGAAGACCGAGTTCGACGAGATTCTCCAGTCGGTCCGCATTCCCGAGGTGGAGTCTTTCCGGCCCATCTACTCCGAGCAGGAACTCCTGGGGCGGAAGGCGGGCGAAGCCGGCCCGCCGCCTGAGGCCCCCTCGGGCGCCGCCGGCCTGCCGGTTGCTGAGGCCGCCCCCGCACCTGCGCCTGCCGCCGAGCCGCCTGCCGCCCCCCCCGCCGAGCCGCCTGCCGCCGAGCCGCTTGCCGCCCCTGCCGCCGAGGATGCCGCGCCCGCGCCGTTGTTTAGCCGTCGCCGGCACGGCGACGCACAACGACCGCGGCCGTACCGGCCGCGGCTAAACGCCGGCCCGTCCGCCGGGGACGCCGCGGCGCAGGACGGCGCTTCCGCCGAGGACAAGGCCGAGCCGCCCCACGACAAGGACGCCGAGCCGCCCGCGTAACCCCCCTCCCGCCCGGTTGCCGGGCATACGATATGCACGGTATAATTGCGAAGAGATGCCAACAGGTTGGGGGTGAGCCATGAATATCCCCATCATTCACGCCGAAATCCCCGCCAGGGTGGACCTCTCGGAGAACGCGCGGCTGGTCCTGGCCAGGCGATACCTGAAGAAGGACGACCGCGGCGAGCCCATCGAGGCGCCCGAAGACATGTTCCGCCGCGTGGCCGCCAACATCGCCCAGGCGGAACTTCAGTGGGGCACAGCGGGCGACGTGCACGCGGCCGAGGAGCAATTCAACGGCATCATGTCGCGGCTGGAGTTCCTGCCGAACTCCCCTACGCTGATGAACGCCGGCCGGCGGCTCCAGCAACTGGCCGCCTGCTTCGTGCTGCCCGTGCCGGACGACATCGAGGCCATCTTCGACGCCATCAAGTACGCGGCGATCATCCACAAGTCGGGCGGCGGGACGGGCTTCTCCTTCAGCCGCATACGCCCCGCGGGCGACCTGGTGGAATCCTCCAGCGGCCGCGCGTCGGGGCCGATCAGTTTCATGAAGGTATTCAATTATGCCACGGGAGCCATAAGCCAGGGCGGGTTCCGCCGCGGGGCGAACATGGGCGTCCTGCGGTGCGACCACCCCGACGTCGAGCGCTTCGCCCGCGCCAAGACCGAGGAAGGGCAACTCGAAAACTTCAACATCTCCATCGCATGCACCCGCCCGTTCATGGAGGCCGTCCGCGACGGACGCCAGTTCGACCTCCTCAATCCCCACGGCGGCCGCGTCATGGCCCGCGTCCCGGCGCGCCAGATCTGGGAGACCATGACCCTTCAGGCCCACGGCACGGGGGACCCCGGCGCGATCTTCCTGGACCGCATCAACGCCGACAACCCCACGCCGCGGCTCGGACCCATCGAGTGCACCAACCCGTGCGGCGAGCAGCCCCTGCTGCCTTACGAGGCGTGCAACCTGGGGTCCGTCAACCTCAACAAGGTGGTTCGCGGCGGTGGCATCGACTGGGACCACCTGCGCCTCATCGTCCGCCTGGCCGTGCGCTTCCTGGACGACTGCATCCAGCAGAGCCGCTACCCGCTGCCGCAGATAAACGACATCGTCCACGGCAACCGCAAGATCGGGCTGGGGGTGATGGGCTTCGCCGACATGCTCATCCGGCTGGGCGTTCCGTACGATTCGCGTAAGGCCCTGGATGCGGCCGACGAGGTCATGGGGTTCGTGCGGGCCGAGGCCGACGCCGCCAGCGCCGACCTGGCGACCGAACGCGGGCCGTTCCCGAACCTGGTCGGCAGCATCTATGACCGGCCCGAGTCGCCGGCCTACCGCAACGCCTGCCGCACGACCGTCGCCCCCACCGGCACGCTCTCCATCCTGGCGGGCTGCTCCAGCGGCATCGAGCCGATCTTCGCCCTGGCCCTGGAGCGGCACGTGCTGGACGGGGCGCGCCTGTTCGAGGTCAACCCGCTCTTTGAAGAGGTGGCCCGTCAGCGCGGCTTCTGGACGCCGCACCTGCTGGACGACATCGCCGCCGCGCCTTCGCTGGCCCAGGTGAAGGCCGTCCCGCCGGACGTGGCGCGGCTGTTCGTCACGGCCCACGAGATCGAAGCGAAGTGGCACGTCCAGGTGCAGGCCGCGTTCCAGAAGCACGTCGACAACGCCGTCTCGAAGACCGTGAACCTGCCCTTCGACGCCGCGGTCGAGGACGTGTCGGAGGTTTACCAGATGGCCTGCCAGACCGGGTGCAAGGGCATCACGGTCTTCCGCGACCGCAGCCGCACGCACCAGGTGCTGGTGCGGTCGCTTGAGCCCGGCCGCGAGGTGGAATCCGCCCCGGGCGCGTGCAACCGCGGCGAGGCGTGCGCAAGGACGTAGCCCGCGCTCTGCCTCATTGCACTTGAACGGCCAGGGCCCGCAAGTAGAATCGGACGCGGTGCTTACCGCGGCGCCGTCGTCACGTTCGCGGCCGAAGGGCAGGGAAGGCTGATGGCCATTCAGATCGCCATTCCGATGGAGAGAATCGTGGAGTTCTGCCGGAAGTGGAAGATCGCCGAGTTATCCCTCTTTGGATCGGTGCTTCGAGAGGACTTCCGAGCGGACAGCGACGTTGACGTGCTTGTCGAGTTCGAGCCTGGAGTCCCCTGGAGCCTGTGTGACTGGATCGACATGATTGACGAACTTAAGGCCATCTTCGGCCGGGACGTTGACCTTGTCTCGAAGCGCGGACTGCGGAATCCCTTCCGCCGCCATGCCATCATGACCAACCGCGAGGTTATCTATGCAGCCTGATGCCGTGGACGCAGCATTTCTGTGGGACATGCTCGACGCTGCCAAGGCGGTGCGGGCATTCACGGCCAATCGGACATTTCGTGACTACTTGAAGGACCGGATGCTGCGAGGGGCCGTAGAGAGACACATCCAGATCGTCGGCGAGGCGGCAGCCAAAGTAAGCAAAGCATTCCGCGTTGCGCACAACGAAATACCGTGGGACAAGATCATCGCCCAGCGGCATGTCCTGGTACATAAATACGGCGAGATTGAGCACGAATTGATCTGGCAGGCGGCTACGGTGCACATTCCCGCGCTGATCGAGTCGCTGGAAGCCCTGGCTCCCCGGCAACCGCCAGATGAATCCCGCTAACCCGGCCAACTACTTGCCGGCGCCGGCCTTGGCGCCTGCCTTGCCTTTCTCGGCCTTTGCTTTCGGCGCACCCGTCGGCTTGCCCAGCGTGCCGCCGACGTACTGGCGGCCCTTCTCGGCCAGGTCGTGGAGGCGGGCCACGACGTCGGGATGCGCGGCCGCGATGTTCCTCGACTCGCTGATGTCGGCCTCCAGGTCGTAGAGTTCCGGGTCGCGCGGCTTGGGGGCGTCGGCGGCTGTAGCGCCTTGTGGCGCGGCATACAGGACGAGTTTCCACTTGCCGGAGCGGACGGCCTGGAGGTTGCTTCCGCTGTAGTAGTAGAAGGCCTGGTGCGGGGTCTTCGCGCCCGGCCGGCCGGAGAGGAGCGGCCAGACGTCCTTGCCGTCGATGTCGGCGGGCGGCGCGGCGCCGGCCAGCCCCGCAAACGTCGGCATCAGGTCCATCGAGAGGACCATTTCCGAGCACGTCTTGCCCGCCGGTATGCGGCCCGGTCCCCACATGACGCACGGCTCGCGCATGCCGCCCTCGTAGGTGGTGCCCTTGCCGTCGCGCAGGGGCAGCGCGGATCCCCCGTGCTCGCCCTTGACGAGCCACGGACCGTTGTCCGACGTGTACACTACGATGGTCTTCCTCTCAAGGCCCAGTTTCCGGAGCGCGCCCAGAATCTGCCCGGTGCTCCAGTCGATGCACTCG
>VGYT01000191.1 GCA_016872895.1 Planctomycetota bacterium | reverse complement strand
CGTCGAAGAGGCGGACGGCCTTCTGGACGAGCGGGTCGGCGGCCTCGGTCGCAGCGGCGGGCGGGGCGGGCGATTCATCGGCCGCGGCCCGCGGCGCCGCGGCCGGCCCTACCGTCTTTTTTTTTTCGTCCGCCTCAGGCGATCGCGGCGCCGGCCGGGCGGCCTCGGCTCGCGGCGGAGCGGCCGCGACCTGGCGGGCCTGCGCCCCGGCGGCGGGGGTCCGGCCCGCGGGCGGCTCGCGGCCCGTCGCGGCGGCCACGGCCCGCCCCATCGCCTCAAGCCGCGCGAGGACCTCCGGCAGCGGCTCCATCTCGCGCAGCGACGCCATGCGCACCAGCGCCAGTTCGGCGATCGGACGGGCATCGACCGCGTAGCGCGCGCGGTTGCGGGCCTCGGCCAGGTACCCCAGGGCGGCCACGAGCGCGGGGACAGAGAGTTTCTCGGCAGCCGAGGCCAGTTCTTTCGGGTCCGGCCCGAACACGTCCAGGAGCGCCGCCTCCCGGCCGCAGGTCTTGACCACCAGCAGGTCCCGCGCCTGGCGGAGGAGATGATCGAGCAGCGCGAGGATGTCGGCCCCGGCGGCCAGGAGGTCGGCGAAGCCGGCGAGCGCGCCTGCGGCGCTGCCCTCGGCGCAGGCCGACAGGACGGCCAGGACCTTGCCGCCGGACGCCGCGCCGACGGCCTGGCGGACGGCCTCCAGGGTGACGTGTGCGGCGGAGACGGCGATGACCTGGTCCAGAAGCGTAAGGGCGTCGCGGACGCTGCCGCGCCCCTCGCGCGCGACGGCAACCAGCGCATCGGCGTCGGCCTTAACTTTCTCGCGCCTGGCAATATCTTTAAGATGCTCGGCGATGCGCTCGGTGGGCACGGCGCGGAAGTCGAATCGCTGGCACCGCGAGAGGATCGTCGGGGGCAGGCGCTCAGGCTCGGTCGTGGAGAAGATGAACTTGACGTGCTCGGGCGGCTCTTCGAGGGTCTTGAGGAGCGCGTTAAAGGCGCTGCGGCTGAGCATGTGCACTTCATCGACGTAGTAGATTTTGTATCGCGCCCGGGCGGGGCGGTAGTGGGCGTTCTCCCTCAGCACGCGCACGTCGTCGACGCCGGTGTTCGAGGCGCCGTCGATCTCCAGGACGTCCACGTCGTCGCCGCGGTGGATGGCCTGGCAGATGTCGCACTTGCCGCACGGCTCCGGCGTGGGGCCTTTCTGGCAGTTCAGTGCCCGCGCAAGGATGCGGGCCATGGTGGTCTTGCCCACGCCCCGCGTGCCGCAGAAGAGGTAGGCGTGGGCGACGCGGTCCTGCTCGATGGCGCTTCGGAGGGTGCGCGCGATGGCCTCCTGGCCGATGACCTCGTCGAAGGAGGTCGAGCGGTAGCGGCGGGCGAGGACGGTGTAGGCCATGACGGCGCTTTCTGGGCGAAGACGGAAGCCCCTCGTATTGCCAATTTTAGATTTTAGATTTTAGATTTCAGATTGAACAGCCACGGCAACGGCGGCCGCACACAAGCGGTTGACGCCGGAATCTCCGCCGCCTTTGCCTCTCAAATCAAAAACCTAAAATCTAAAATGGAACAAGTGGCCGTGCACCCCTGGTCGGCCGTGCGGACCCGTCGGGTGACGGCCTCCGCGGCTCCGGCCAGATGGCCCCACGGCGCATGGGCCTTCCGGCTTAGGGCTGCTGCCTTCCGGCCCTGACCCGGTTCGCCGGCCGCCCATCGCATGGGATCCGACCCTCAACGCCCGGTGGGCCGCTCCCGTGCGGACCCGTCCGGCCTCACGAGGGGGATTCCGCCCTGCTATAGCGGGTTGCAGGTATAGAGGACCGCTAACCCTCCGCCTAGCACGGCCACTTGTCCCGCCCGGCCGCGCACGCAATCCGCATGCCACGCCGGACGCCATGCATGCAGTATAACAGCAGCGCACCGGAAAGCAAGGAAAGGGTGACGTGACGCCGGAGGTAATGCTCCACTTGTGACGAAACGCTTGCACAAGACGTTTAGCCGTCGCCGGTACGGCGACGCAAAGCCGAGTGCAACGGGCAGCAGCCGCGGCCGGGCGCATGTCCGCCGCGCATGGCTCAGCCGCCCCCCGCGGCCATCGGCAGGTAAAGGACGAAGCAGGCCCCCATGCCCGGTGCGGCCTCAAGGACCAGGTCGCCGCCCATTTCGCGGGCCAGCCGGCGCGACAGCGCAAGGCCCAGCCCGACGCCGGGCGCGGAGTTGGCCGCCTGCGCAGCCGACTTCGAGAACGGCCGGAACAGACGCCGGGCCTCCGCCGCCGAGATGCCGGCCCCGTGGTCGCAGACGCTGATCGCGGCCCGGCCGCCGCGCGCATCGGCCGCAAGGTGAATCCGCCGGTCTTCGGCCCCGGCGGCGTACTTGCAGGCGTTATCGACGAGGTTGAAGAGGACCTGCTCGACGGCCGCAGGGTCGGCGCGGACGCAGGCGGCCACGGCGCCGCCCGGCGTGCTGCGCGATTCCCTTCGGGTCGCGGCCGAACAGGCGGGCTCGGCGCTGCCGCCGCTCGCTGGAGCATGGGCCGGGGGGACGGCGCCGCAGGTCTCGACGATGAGTTCGAAGCCGGCCTGCCGTGCGCGGTCGGCCAGCCGGCCGCGCACTCGCTCCACGAGGTCCGCCAGCGGGACCGTCTCCGCCCTGCCCGGCGCGCGGCCGCGCTCAAGGCGGGCGTAGGCCAGGACGTTTTCGACGAGGTGGACCAGGCGCTCGGCCTCGACGCGCAGGGTTTCCAGGTAGCGTGCGCGGCGGCCCTGGTCGGCCACCATGCCGGAGGCGAGCATCTCGCTGTACAGGCGGAAGGTCGTCAGGGGCGTGCGCAGTTCGTGCGTGACGGCCGAGACGAAGGCGGCCCGGCGCTCGCTCAGGGCCACCGTGCCCGCCAGGAGCGCCGCCACGGCCGCCCCCGCCACCAGAACGCATATCCATGCCACGACAAGCGATAGCACCAGCGCCGACGGCCCGGCGGCCGGCCGCTCCGGCGCATCGCCGGCGACGAGCCGCGCAGGCAGGGCGGCAAGCATGCGGCCGCGGTCCTCGCTCCGCCCGTAGCGGTCGCTCTCGTAAACGGATGCAAGGCGGCCGGCATCGCGGCCGCGCGGCGGCGGGCCTTCGCCCGCCGCAGCGCTGCGGCCCGCAGGCGGGGCCGGCCCTTGCGGCGCCGGCGCCAGGTCGGCCTCCGGCAACAGGTCGCGCACGCTCTCAAGGAGCCACCGCCTGAGGGCCGGCCAGTCGAGCCACGCCCCCTGGACGTACTCGCCCTTGCCGACCGACACGCGGCGCGCAAGCACGAGCGCCTCGCCCAGCCAGACCGCCCGCATGACGCCCTCGCGCACCTCGCCCAGCGACGGGTCGCGGTTGGCCGCAATCTGCGCGAGGTTGTCCCAGTTGAACGACTCCGCCCACTGGGCGCGGGCCTGGAACTCCTGGGCGCTGCGCTTTGCCTGGGCGACCTCCTGCCGTGCGGCTTGAGGCTGTTGCGGCTGGGGCGCCTCCAGACGGGCCAGGGCGGCAGGCGCAGCGGGCCGGTCGGCCGGACCGGGCAGCGCCGCCGCCAGCGCTCCTGGCCCCAGCACGCCGCGCAGGCGCTCCAGGTTCGCCGCTGCGCGGTCCAGGACTTCCGCCCTTGCGTAGCCCGACTCGGCCAGGGTGCGCATCGCCCCCGCCGGAACTTGTGGCGATGAGAGGCCGCCGTCCGGCCCGAACTGGAAATTGATAAGGATGTACGGGGACGTCTGCACCAGGATGGGCGACGGCAGCAGGATGTCGCCCTGGCCCACCGGGTTGAACATGCGCGTGTAGGCCCGCTCGGCCGGGTAGAAGGCCGAGTACTCGAAGTACGGGCGGGCGGATTCCTGGGCGATGAGCGTCGCGAGGGCCGAGTCCATGCGCCACAGGGCGAGGCGGATGGCCTCCTCCTGGTCGGCCCGGAGGCGGGCGTCCGCCTCCGCGCGGTCAAGGCGCAGCACCTGGACGCTGGCCCAGCCCAGGACGGCCAGCACGACCGCCAGGCACAGGCCGAAGACCAGCGCGATTTGCCAGGGCTTATGCACGGGTCAACCTTGTCGCCTCCGGCCCCTGCGGCGATTCGTGATTCGGGCCCGCCGCGTGCTTCGTCATTCGTCATTGTCGGGGCAGCCGGCGCCAGCGCCGCCGCCGGCGCGAGAGCGGCCGTACATGTACCCCACGCCGCGCACGGTCAGGATGACGGCCGGCCGGTCGGGGTCGTCGCCCAGTTTCTCGCGCAGCCGCGCGATGTGCATGTCGATTGTGCGCGTGTCTATGCCGCGCGGGTCCAGCCGCCACACGCGCGTAAGGATTTCATCGCGCGAGATGGCGCGGCCGGGGTTGGCCGCAAGGTACCGCAGGAGCGCAACTTCGCGCTCTGTGAGTTCCTCGCGCCGCCCGCCGCGAAGGCGAACCTCGCGCCGCGCCAGGTCGGCCACGCCACCGGGAAGGGGCACTCGCGACACCTCCTCCGGCCGCTCGGGGCTGCGGCGAAGCACCGCGTCAACGCGGGCCAGCAGTTCCTTGACGCTGAAGGGCTTGACAACGTAGTCGTCGGCCCCCAGGCGCAGGCCCTTGACGCGGTCGCTCTCTTCGCCGCGCGCCGTCAGGATGATGACCGGCAGGCCGGGCCTCTCGCGGCGGACGGCCTTCAGGATTTCCAGGCCGTCCGGGCCGGGAAGGACCAGGTCCAGCAGGACGAGGTCGCACTCGGCGTCGCTCGCCAGGGCGAGGCCCTTATGGCCGTCGGCGGCCTCGCCGGCCGCGTAGCCGGCGAAGTCCAGGGCATCGACAATGCCCTGGCGGATGGCCGCGTCGTCTTCAATCACAAGCACTGTGCGTTTGAGCATTTTTCTCCGGCTCGGAATGACCCGCCGTTTCCGCGGCGGGCTCGAACACCATGATAGTTAACCCCAGAAGTAATGCCAAGCGTACTCCAGGTCGATGCTTTTTCCGGGTTCAAGGGCGATCTTCCATGTGATGCGGCCGAGGCCGTTGAACTCGTACCACCAGGCGCCCCAGCCGTACCACGACCACCAGGGCGGCAGGGCGTCGGCGTTGGCCCAGCCGCCCTCGGTCCAGGAGGCCTGCTCGACGCGGCCGTTCTGGCCCGCGCTGTCCACAATGCCCAGGATATGGCGCGTGACCTCCACCTGAACCGCCTCCTGGCGGTGATTGACCAGGTGGATATTGCCCGCCAGGTCGACGCGGTCGAACTTGGTGCCGTGCCAGTTGGCCGCGTTGGGGACGCGCCCGGTTTCCTTCTCCCTCTTCTCGACGGCGATGTCGACGGCGGCGGTGACTTCGAGGTCGCCGACGGCCCCGGCGGCGGTGTACTTCATCATGCCCTGGGCGAGCGCGCGGCCGTCGCGGAAAATCATCGCGGGCGCCGTCGTCAGGGGATGCACGCTCTTGTTGGTCAGGCGGACGTTGTGGACGGCCTTCGGCGCCGCCATCAGCCGCGCCAACTCCAGTTGCTGGTTGCTGTTGAAGCGCTGGCGGGCCTCGGGGGGCGGCCCGAACGCAAGGTCCAGCAGGTACACGTCCTTGTAAGGCAGGTCGTATTCGGCCACGGTGACCACCATGCGCTCGCCCTTCTTCAGGGTGATGCGGTCAAGCGTGAATATGTACAGATCCTCATTCTTGCGTCCGGCGGCGACGTCCGGTCCGAGGTCGGCGGCCGCGCCGCCGGGGGGCGGCCCCTCCGCGGGGGCGCGGGCCTCCGTCATGCGGGCCGCCTGCGTCATGATCGTGTTCGAGAAGGCGTACGCCGTCTGCGCGTCCTGCCGGAAATACGACGACAGTTGGGCCACCGCCTGCTGGAGCGAAATCGGGTCCACCGTTTCCTTGAACGCGAACGTCGGAACGCCGATGACCAGGTGGGCCCGGACGTCGCGCAGGTCGGCCAACTCGTTCAGGAGCGTTGCCTGGAGGCGGACGTGCGCGGTGCCCTTGCCGTCGATCTCCACGCGGTAGTTGGGAATCCACCTGATGCCGCGCTGGAGGTACACCATCCCCACGTCGGCCGTCTTGTCGGGCTTGCGTCCGCCCCAGTCCATCTGGAGCGTCAGGACGTTGCGGAACTCCTCGCGGGCGACGCCGGGGTCGGGGCCCTCCAGGAACGTCAGGTCCTCGATGCCGGCCATGGGGACGGCCTTGACGCCGCCGGCCGTCCGCAGAAGGACAAGACCGCTGCGCTCGGGCAGCCGCGGTTCGGCGCCGGGCGGGCCGGTGCGGGCGAGTTCATCCGTGCTCCGCGCGGGAATACCCACGATGGTGGCCTCGTAGGTCTCGCGCGGGGCCTTCTCGTCCTTGGCGCCGGCCTCGCGGATGCGCACCTTGGCGCCGGGGTTGCCCTCGATGAGTTCCGCCACGGTCAGCGACGTGCGGCGGACGGGGAGGATGCGCTTTCCGGCCGTGACGCCGACCATGCGGGCCTTCTTCGCATCCGCCGCGTACGGCCAGAAGGTGCCCAGGACCGGCGCCAGCAGGTAGTCCAGGACAACGCGCCCGGCATCGTCGGTCGGCATCCGGCCCTCGTGAAGGACGAAGGCGTGGCCGTCCTTGAAGACCGTGACCTCCTTGATCGGCAGGTTCGCCAGCGCCCCGGCCGCGCCCGCCTCGGGTGCGGAAGACGAGGCGGCCGCGGCGGGAACTGCCGCCAGCACGGCCATCAGGCAACTTGCTATGCTGCGTCTCATGGCTTTCTCCTTTGTAAGAGTGCAAAGTGAAAAGTAGAAAGTGCAAAAAGGCCCGGGCCTTTTGAGTTTTCACTTTTCAGTTTTCACTCCACACATTGTACCGCACAGCCGGGACCTTTGCGGGTAACGAGACTGTAACACGCGGCCGCGCAGCCGCGGCGCCTCAGGGACCGGCAAGGAGACGCCTGAGGCGTGCCACGCAGCGGGGCTTGCCACGGTGTCGCCAGGACAAGCCGGGGAGCGCCACGCGCGACACCTCCTCCGGCCGCTCGGGGCTGCGGCGCAGCACGGCCTGGACGCGGGCCAGGAGTTCCTTGACGCTGAAGGGCTTGACGACGCAGTCGTCGGCCCCCAGGCGCAGGCCCTTGACGCGGTTGCCCTCTTCGCCGCGCGCCGTAAGGATTATGGGCATGGTTCAAACAAGCCCCACGCACCGCGTGGGGATGGATGGTGCGGGCCGATCATCCCCCGGCGGTGCCGGGGGCTTTGAACCATGCCGGATTATGACGGGCCGGAAGCGCATGTGGCGTAGTACGCTTATGAAGACTCCGTGCATTTCTCACTGAGAGGGCACGTAGCGCTCGTAGCGGTAGGCCAGGGTCCTGGTCTCGCCGGGGTTCAATTTGAGGGTCCAGCGGACGGTTCCGCAGCGTTCCACGAGTTTCAGTTTCTCGGAGTCCAGCGTCAGCGCGGCGCCCTCGGAGGCCGTGACGGGCTTGCCGGGCACCGCGACGGCGATCACGAGGTCGGCCGCGTGCTTCTCGAAGTTGCGGACCTTGACCTCGCCGTCGAGGGTCACCAGGTCGAGCCAGTAGTCGTGCGAGGGGTTGTGAGCCTTGAGTTTGCGGTCGGTCTCGCGTTCGGAGCGGTCCTGGGCGATGTTCATGGCGCTGGTGACGGGGAACTCGCCGCGCCCGCCCCTGGGCGTGTACCGCAGGAGGTCTTCGCTCAGCGGGCCGGCGGCGTTCAGGGCCAGGCACGGGCCGGTGGTCCACGGCGTGTCGGTGTCGTTGCGGAGGACGAAGAAGTGCTCGGGCGGGGCGGGCGGCGAGCACCGATACAGATGGCTGAACTTCACCCGCCGCGTAAGGAGCGTCACGACGGCCTTCTCGCCGCAGCGCACCGTGAGGTCCTTCTTGGCGTACACCGTGAAGTCGGCGCCGCCGGCGGTGTCCAGTTGCGGGAGGTTGCCGAGGACGGCCCGCACGTCGCGGCCGGCGGCGAGCGGCCGCTCGACGATGCCGGGGCCGCGGTCGAACTGGTCCGCCGCCTGAAGGTTCGACGCTATGGCCGCGCGGTTGGCGATCTGCGTCATGACCTCTCGCGGGGCCACGGCCGCACCGATCGTCCGGATGACCTGGCCCACCGCAAGCGGCGCCAGGTAGTCGGTGTGCACGAAGTGCGGCACGCCGACGACGAAGTTCACGTCGGCGTGGACGAGGTCCTCGGCCTCGTTTACCAGCGTGCCGCGAAGCGTCAGTTCCGCCGTGTCGTCATCCAGGACCTTCAGCGTGTACTCGGGAATCCAGGTGATGCCCTTGCGGAGGTAGGCCATGCCGAGTTTGACGCGCTGCGGGGGCCTCGCGGCCGGCCCCAGCACGTGGGCCCGGACGGGCAGTTCCAGCACCTGCATCCGCTTGATGGCCGCGACGGGGTAGGCCGAACTGCCGGCCTCGTTTTCGAGCACGGCGTACTGCGGGCCGACGGAGACCAGTTTGCCGGCGGCCGTGCGGTCGGACCCCTTATGAGAGTAGGTCAGTTGCACCTTCAGATAGAGGCTCTCCTGGAGGCGGGCGCGCTTGGCGGCATCGTCGGCCGGTGCGTCCTGGCCGTCGAAGTCCACGGTCTCGCCCGGCCCGCAGCCGACGATATCCACGACCTCGTCGGCGGCGTGCGAGAAGACGGCCAGCGTGCCGAAGGCCGCCGGGGGCACCTCGCGGGCAACGCACCACCCGTCGCGCAGCGCCACCTCGCCCTCGCGCAGGAAGAACCCCAGCCCGTTCTTGAAGACGGCGACCGAGGCCACGCGCGACTTCCAGACGTGCGGGTTCTCTTCCTTCTCCGGCGCGGGGGCCGCCGCCTCGGCAGGGCCGCCCGGCGGGGGCGCCGCCCTGGCAAGACGCGATGACCGCAACTCGGGGACAACCGCCGAGGTCCCCGCCTCCCCCGTCGGCAGCGCCGCCGGCGCGGCTGCCGCCGCGACGACCAGGACCGCCGGAATCATTGCGTGCTTAAGCGCTTTCATGTCGGGCTCCCTTGTGCTGGATGAGATACCGCGGGGGCCGGCGCCTGCCGCAGGGCAGGTAACTCGTCGTCCCCGCAAGTATTAACGCACACGGCTGCCCCCCTGCGGGTAACGGCGGTGTAACGCATGGCCGGCACGTGACAGCCCACGGCAGCGCCCCGGGCAGAGGGCCGCCGCGCCGCCCGTGCGCTGTATGTGGCACGGCCGGCCCGTCCGGCCCCGCCTGCCGGCCGGCGGGCAGGCCGTCGGGACCTGCGCCGAACCTGCCACGGCCCGCCACGACGGAGGGCGGGCCGTGCCACAGCAAACTCGGCCGCGGGAAAAGTTTTCCACAAAGAAGTATCTATAACTGCCAATATGGCAGGCCGCCAAAAACGATCAAAAAACGCAAAATCGGACCATGTTCCGGTCAAAAACGATCAAAAACGTTCAAAAAGCGCGCGATTTTACCTTACCCATCTTAACATTTTGGGCCTCCACCCCCTCTGGCGCTAGCGCCAGGGCCGTTTTGCCCCTCCGGAAGGGGTCAAAAACGCCCTTTTCGGGGCGCGCGGGCGCGGTCAAAAAGTTATCCACAGGTAGGGCGAGGGCGGGAACCGGGATTCCGGAGCCGGAAGTCGGGAA
>VGYT01000190.1 GCA_016872895.1 Planctomycetota bacterium | reverse complement strand
TCTGGCCGAAGGACCATCAGCGGCCACGCGGCCGCCATCCAGCAGCACCGTCCGGCTGCACACCTCCAGAATCATGTCAAGATCGTGGCCGATTACCAGGAGCGTGTTGTGCATGCCCCGAAGAAGTTCAATCAGCCGCCGCCGGCCGCGAGGGTCAAGGTTGGCGCTCGGCTCGTCCAGCGCCAGGATTTGCGGCCGCATCGCCAGCACCGTGGCCAGGGCCGCTCGCCGCTTCTCGCCCACCGAGAGGTGATACGGGGCGCGCATCTCGCAGCCGTCCATGCCAACCGCCTCAAGCGCCTCGTGCACGCGCATGTGGACCTCGTGCGGCGTAAGGCCCATCGTGGCCGGACCGAAGGCCACGTCGTCGCCCACGCGCGGCATGAAGAGTTGGTCGTCGGGGTCCTGGAAGACGATGCCCAGGTGGCGGCGGACGTGGCGCAGGGTCGCCCGGCCGAGCGCGTGGCCCGCCACGCGGATGACGCCGGTGGCGGGCACGAACCCCGCCATCGCCAGAAGAAGCGTTGACTTGCCCGCGCCGTTCGGGCCGACCAGGCCCACGCGCTCCCCCGCGCCCATCGCAAACGTCACGCCGCGCAGCGCCTCTTCGCCCGTCGGATAACGGTAGCGCACATCTTCGAGTTGCAGGACGGGTTCAGCCATGGGCAAGCCTGTCCCATGCCACGATGGCCGCGGCCGCCGCGACCGAGGCCGCCGCGAAGAGCCAGTCGGCCGGGCGCATCGGCGCCTCGCGCACGGTGCTGAGGCGGCCGTCGAACCCCCGCGCCGCCATCGCCCAGTAAATCCGTTCCGCGCGGTCGAAGGTGCGCAGAAACAGGACGCCCACCAGGCCCGTCCGGCTGCGCATGCGCAGCGTCCACGGGCCGAAGCCGCCGTCGCGCGCCGCCCGCGCCATCCTCAGACGCATCATCTCGTCCGAAAGAACCCACAAATAGCGATACATGAAGGCCAGTTGCGTGACCAGGACTCGTGGCACGCGCAGCCGCCCGAGGCCGCCAGCCAGGTCCTGGAACCTCGTGGTCGCCAGAAGCAGCAGGGCCGCCCAGGCGCAGAGAAAGAAGCGGCTCACCGGCGCGGCGGCCCGCGCGAGGCCGGCGTCGGTCACTTCCAGCGTCCACGGGCCGACCGCCACCGACCACAACGCCCGGCCGGGCTCCAGCAGCGGAAACATCACCGCCACCGCCGCCGCAAACGGCGAGACGATGAGCAGCCGCTTGACCGTGTACCCCAGGGGGACGCGCCCCAGCGCATGGTAAACAGTCAGCGCGGCGGCAACCGGAACGAGCGGCAGGAAGTGCTCGCGGCTTACGAGAACGGTCGCCAGAATGGCGGCCAGCGCCGCCACGGTCTTTGCGGCAGGGTCAAGCCGATGAACGGGCGTCGCGCCGGCGGCGAAATGGTCCAGCATCACGTGATGCAAGGTCGCCCTCCGGCGTGCGGTCAGTACGCCAGCCCTGCTTCACCCTCCTGCGCGGCGGCTCTCCTGACCCGCCGCGCAAAAGTAATCACGATTGCTCCGTCGGACGCCGGCGACGCAGCAGACGCCCCACCCCCAGCAGCAATCCCAGGACCAGCAGGCTCCCGACGATGCCCGCGGCGGCGTTCGCCCAGAAACCCTCTCCCAGCCACTTGAGGTTGTACTCTTGGAACGCCACGGGCGGTACGTCCAGGGGCGGGCGGACGGGCTCGGCGGCGCCCAGGTCTTCCTGCGTCTTTTCGAGCCCATCAGGGCAAGTGGATGCAAAGTACGACACCACGCCGCCCACAAGCACGGCCGCGGCGATGCCCACCAAGAGCGTCCGGCGGTTGTAAGCGGTCACGGGACGGCCTCCTTGCCGCCCTCGGCGCAGACCGGGCCGAGTACGGCGTCGCGGCGCATCGCCAGCACAAACCGCACGACCGCGGCCGACACGGCGCCCTCCACCACGCCGATGGCCGCGTGAATGCCCGCCATCACGCCGACGGCCTGGCCCAGCGTTACGCCGCGCGGCAGCACGTCGGACCACCACAGGAGCAGAATCACGCCCGTCGCCCCCGCCACGACGCCCAGCCACCCGACCGTCAGCGTCGCGGCGTACGTCAGCGGGCCGGGCTTCTCGCGCAGCCACAGGCCGCGCACGGCCGCACCCAGGAGGCACGGCAGCACGCCCATGACGAAGATGTTCGCCCCGAGCGCCTCGATGCCGCCGTCCTGGAACACCAGGGCCTGGACCGCCAGGATCGAGGCCATGACGATGATGCCCAGCGGCGCGCCCAGGAGAATACCCAGGAGGAATCCCCCGCCCAGGTGGCCGCTCGTCCCCGGCAGGACGGGGAAGTTCACCATCTGGGCGGCAAAGACGAACGCGCCCATGACGCCCATCAGAGGCACGCGGCGCTCATCCAGCGCCCGCGGCGCCAGCGCCAGCGACGCCGCCACGGCCGCGCCGGCGGCGGCGGCCATCGTCCCCCAGACGGGCGGCGAAAGAAAGCCCGAAGCAATGTGCATGTTATTGCTCTCGCGGGCGCCCGCGCGCCCCAGGCCCCCAGTGTATTCACCGGGGGCTAAACAAGGTCCTCGCCGGCCGTCGCCACGAGGCGGCCGTGCTTCACGCCGCGCGCGGCAACCAAGCGGTCGGCCAGCGCCTGGATGTCGCGCGCCCTGCCGCGCAGGACGATCACCTCCAGGCACATCCTGTGCGACAGATGCACGTGCATCGTTGAGTGAACCATGTCTTCGTGGTCATGCTGAAGGTTGAGCAGCCGCTCATTCACCTCGCGCACGTGGTGGTCGTAAAGCAGCGTCAGCGTGCCGACGACGGGGCCGGCGGCCTTCTCCCACGACTCGCGGACCTGCTCGGCCCGCACAAGGTCGCGGATTGCCTCGCTGCGGTTGGCGTAGCGGCGGCGCGCGACGATGCGGTCCAGGACCTCCAGCACCCGCTCGTCCATCGATACGCCGAATCGCACCAGCCGGCTCATGATCGGTTCCTCCGGTGGCACATTCTAGCATAGGATGCCACGGCGAAACAAGATCGGGGTCGCCCTTTGCCGGACCTTTCTTGCACCGATGGCGACGGGCCACTTGCCCGTTCCCGGGCGGCGGGCGCCGGCTTGACGATGCCGCGCCCCGGCCGCATAATGCGGGCATGGAATCGCAAAGCCATTTCCAGCGGCGCAAGTCGCGCGGCGTGCTCGCGGGCGATGTCCTTATCGGCGCGTACAGCCCGGTGAGCATCCAGTCGATGACCAATACGCACACGCGCAACGTGTCGCGCACGGTGGAGCAGATCCGCCGCCTGGCCGCCGCCGGGTGCGAGATCGTCCGGGTCGCCGTGCCCGCCATCCCCGACGCCGAGGCACTGCCGGACATCGTGCGGGCCTCTCCCCTGCCCGTCGTCGCCGACATCCACTTCTCCACCGGCCTGGCCATCCGGGCGCTTGAGGCCGGCGCGGCCAAGGTGCGCCTGAACCCGGGGAACATCGACGACCCGGACGGCCTGCGGCGCGTCATCGCCCTGGCTTTGCACCTGGGGCGCCCGCTCAGGTTCGGCGTCAACTCCGGCAGCGTGCGCGGCGCCAGGCGGCAGTCGCAGCAACGGGACCTCGCGCACCTGATGGTGGACGTCCTGATGGAGTGGGTGAGTGCCGCCGAAAAGGAAGGGTTCCGCGACCTGGTCCTGTCGGCCAAGGCCTCCGACGCTGCCACGACAATTGAAGCCTACCGGCTGCTGGCCGCTGCTACCGACCTGCCGCTGCACCTGGGCATCACAGCGGCCGGGCCGATGGACGAGGCGCGCACGCGAAGCGCAATCGTCCTGGGGGCGCTGCTGGCCGAGGGCATCGGCGACACCGTGCGGGTGAGCCTCACGGGCGACCCGGTGGGCGAAGTCGTCATCGCGCAGGAGATCCTGGCGGAACTTGGCCTGCGCCCGCCGCGCGGCGTGCGGATTCTGTCGTGCCCCACCTGCGGGCGATGTGGCGTGGACCTGATTGCCCTGGTCGAGGAACTCAAGCGCCGCACGCGCGGCGTCGCGGCCCCGCTCACGGTGGCCGTCATGGGCTGCGTTGTGAACGGACCCGGCGAGGCGCGCGAGGCCGACCTGGGCGTGGCAGCCGGGACGGGCCACGGCGTGCTCTTCCGCCGGGGCGAGGCCGTGCGCAAGGTGCCCGAGGCGGAGTTGCTCGACGTGCTAATCGAAGAGATACATATGCTCGCTGCTGAGAAGTCCTGAGCGCCTCACGGTTTCCTGGGGCCGGGGCTGATGTCCTCGGTTTTCACCCTGACCTGTTCGGGTTCCTTGATGCCGCCCTCGTAGTAGGCGATCCGCTCGGGGAAGTCCGGGCCGAAGAACGCGCCGGCAAACCAACTGGTGGGGAACGACCGCCGCTCGGTGTTATACGCGCGGCAGACGGCAATCCAGTCGTCCAGCGCCGTCTTAATCTCGTTGAACCCTTCCTGGACGGCCACCATGGCCTTCTGGTACGTCTCGGCGGTCCGCAGTTGGGGGTAGGCCTCGAAGGCGACGCGAACGTTCACGAGCGACTGGCCGAGGGCCGCGCCCCGGGTCATTACGTCCGCAATTGAACTGGCGGGGTCGGCGGCCGCGGCCTCGTATGCCTGGCGGGCCTCCAGGTAACCCGCCCGGGCCTTGGCCACGCCCAGGTACGTCTCCTTCTCCAGGATGCCTTCCTGCTCGGCCAGGGTCCATACCGACTTCATCTTCTCCGAGGCGGTGTTGACGGCGGCGGCGAATCGCGACCGCCCCTCGTTGGCCCTCTCGTGCAGCGCGACCAGCGTGTTGTACTTGCCTACGCCGAGGGCCACTGCGCCCACTCCAAGCACCAGGACAACCAGCGCGGCCAGCACCGCCAGGGCCAGGACGACTCTTGCAGCGCCGCTCATGGGGCTTCTCCTTTCTTACCGTACAGGGCGCGAAGCGCCTTGTCGGTCTCGCGCACCAGGACCTTCACGCCCTCGTCGTAGTTGCCGAAGTTGAAGTAGTCCTTGGCCTCGTTCATGATATCAAGCATATGAGAACTTGTCAGCCTGGGAAGGCCGCGGCCCGTGGAGTAGGTCATTTTCTCGCCGGCGTCCGGGCGGATGAGCCACACGAGGCCGTTGTTGCCGCCCTCGGTGGAAAGGCCCCTGCGGCCGAGTTTGAGCCACCGCCCGTAGTGCGTCGCGTAGTCCGACGGGTGCTTGACCCCCGTCTGGACGAGGACAACGACCTCGGCAATGCCGTCGTCCTGGAGTTGCTGGCACAGGGCGCCGGCCTCGCGCACCGTGTCGGGCCGAAGGACCCCCGCGTTGTCGATGACCCACGACGCCGCCAGCGGCGTGAAAGGCGGGTCGCCCGCAGGAACCGCAGTGTTCGTGTCGTAGGCGTCGCCCGGCGGCGAGCAGCCCGCGGCCGCGAGCACGCCCAGCGCCGCTCCGAGCAGGACCCGCGCAAGCGTCATTGCCGCGCCCCCCGATTAAGCGGACACGCGGCCGCGCACTGGCGGCACAGCGGACATGTGAAGTTGACCTTGCGGTCGCATCCTGCGGCGCTGCCGCCGGCGCAGGCACACGCGCATGCGCAGCCCGCGCAGGCGCACGCGCAGGACGACGACATGCCGCCGAACCCACCGCCGCCGCCGGAAAAGATGCCGCCTCCGCGGCCGCCCCGGCCGGATGAGGACCCGGGGAAGAAGATCGTCCCACCCCGGCCGTAGCCCGTCAGCCGGCCCACGGAGGTCCGGATAACAAGGTATACGACGATCAGGATAAAGACGCCCGCCACCAGGAACCACACGCAGGTGTCGTCCCACATCGCCGGCCCGGCGGCGGACGGCGGCGCCTTCGCGGCCACTGCCACGTTCGCCGGAAAGAGATTCCGCGGGAACGAGAGGGAGACGCTGCGTTTCTGCCCGGGCGGCACGCGCCCGAACTGCCAGACGAACCGCTGGCCTTCCTTGCGCGTGGGGGCAGGCTGGGCCGTGACGGTATCGGCGCGGGCGAAGAGGAACATCTCCACCTGGAGGTCCTCGGTCTCGGCGCGGTCGTACCATCCGGGCGTGAAGTCGAGGCGGTAGTTCTCCTTGTCGGCGTAAAGGAGGCCCCACTGGAGGATGGTGAATCCCACGTCGAATGTCTGGCCGCTCGTGTAATTGCGGTCCAGGTCTATGCGCACGCCGCTCCAACTTCCGCTGGCCTCGCGCCGGGCGCCGCGAACTGCGCCACTGCGCGCCGGCAGGACGGTGAAATCGGGGCCGGGCGCCCCGACGGTAATCCACGGAATCCCTCCGCCCGTCACAAGCCAACGCTGGCGATACTCAATCTCCACCGCGCCGTCGGACCGGGGCGTGAGTTTGACGTGGTACTCCAGGATGCGGTACGTGCCGGTGTCGGCCGGCGCGGGGGCCGCCGCCAGGGCGACGGCGGCGGCCGCAAGGGCCAGGAGCGACGCCTTTCTCATGGCGCGGCCTCCTGCTCCAGCGGGCACGCCCCGCCGCAGACCTCGTTGTGGATGCACGACCGGCACTCGTCCCTCTCCTCGGCGAATCCGTGGCGGCGGAGTTTGCGGCACGTCGGATGCTCCCAGATTACGGGCCACGGGTCCTTCAGGATGTTGCCCACAGTCCTGGGCCAACTCTGGCACGGGAGGACGGAGCCGTCGGGCTGCACGGTCATGTTATGCGCGGCCGCGGAGCAGCCCTTCGCGCCGAAGCCAAGTTCGATGGGGTTCAGGTGCAGGTAACACGTGGGGGAGTACCACTGAAGCGTTACGCCGCACTCGGCCGCCGCGCGCTGCGCCTGCACGAGCGTGTCCTTGAGTTGGCCGGGCGAGAGACCCGCCTCCGTCCTGGCCGCCCTGCCCCGTCCGCTACAGATGATCGTGTTGCACGACATGTGGCGCAGGCCGAGTCCCGCGCCGAACCGCACGAGGGCCGCGAAGCCCCCGGCCCCGGCCTGCGTGAGCGTGGTGTTCGTGATGACCTGCATGCCCAGGCCGAGTGCCTTGCGGATGCCCGCCACGGTGGCCTCGAACGCCCTGCCGGAGTCATCGCCTACCATGCGGTTGTGCACGGCGGCGTCGGACGATTCCAGGGTGACCTGCACGTAGTCGAGGCTGGCGTCGCGCAAGGGGGCCGCCAGGTCGGCAAGGCGCACGCCGTTCGTGACGAGGCCCGTGACGAATTCCTCGGCCTCCGCAACGAGGGCCACCAGGTCTTCGCGCATGGTCGGTTCGCCGCCGGTGAAGGCGACCTGCGGCACGCCCGCCTGCCAGAGGCGCTCGTACACGGTGCGCCACTGCTCCAGCGAGAGTTCGCCGGTTTCCTTCGGCCCGCCGGCGTAGCAGTGCGGGCAGTTGAGATTGCAGCGGTACGTTACGGCCAGGTCCATCCTGGCAGGGGCGGCCCACCGGGCGACGTCGATGGGACGGCCTTCGAGGCCGGCCTCCACGGGGCATCCGCCTTCGGCCATGCGCATGAGCGTGCCGAAGATGCGGTCCAGGTCGGCCGCGATGCGCTCCGGCGCGACCCGCGCGCCGCCGAGCGCGAAACGGCGGCCGTACTTCCGGTACATCCGCTCGACGACCTGCTGCCGAACCTGCTGCGACTGGTCGCCCTCTCCCTGCTGCCACTGCCACATGGCGTCGATAACGAGGGCGACGAAGTCGGCCGCCACGCGGTCCAGGACAAGAGGCGGCGAGCGGCCGTCGATCCAGAGAAAGTTGTCGGCGGTGGGGTCCCGCAGGCGCAGGTGGAAGCGGTGCCCGCCTATCGTCGCGTGGCGGACGCCGTCGCCGGCAAACTGGGGTTTCCTGGGCATGCAGGAATTGTCTCTCACCGGCGGTCCGGCTGCAAGATTCTGCCGGAGCCTCGGCACGGGCGCGGCTGAGCGCCGATCCGGCGCTTGCGCCGCCGTCACCAGGTGAAGTACAGTTCGCCGCGCAGGAACGCGGCCACGTCGTTGCGGAAATCTGTGTAGTAATTGCCGGGGAAGAAGAACTCCGTCAGTATGCGGCCCTTCAGGTGTCTCGTGAACTGGTAGCGCACCTGGTTCTGAAGAAGTTGGCCGCGGAACCGCCCGGCGGCGGAGAAGTTGGCGCGGTTTGCAGCGCCGGTCATGGAGTTCTCGTCGGCAAACAGCAGGTAGTAGTCGGCGCTCAGTTCCAGGCGCGGCGCCGGCGTGCAGACCAGCCCCGGCCCTACGCGGTGAAGGTTCGTGATCTCGCGCGCCCGCGTCTCCAGCGCCCAGGTGGTGATAAGAATCTGGCTCCAGCGGTCCCACCGGCCCCACAGCGGCGCGAAGGCCTCGGTGGCCCGCGTGCCCGGGTCGTCGCCCGAAAGATATTCATACGAGCAGCGAACCTGGGTGTCATGCGCGTCTTTCACGAGGAACGTCAGGGCGCCGTTGAATCCGAACGCGCGAAGGCTGCGGTCATTCCGGTCGCCGAACTGGTGGGCGCCTTCGGCGCGGTAGCGCCAACGGTCGCCCAGGTCTCCGGCCACGCGGGCGCCAAACGTGTGGATGAAGCCGTTGTCGGCCCGCCGCAGCACAGGCTCCATGTTCTGATACATGTAATAGCCGTTGATCTCGGTGTTCTTCAGCGTGCGGTTCGTCAGCCACAGGATGAAGCCGCGCTCGTCCTGCTCCGACAGGGAGAGGTTCTCGTTGTGCAGCGGCTCAATCCAGCGGTTGGCGTTGTAGTCCTGGTCAATGTAGATGAAGTCGGCGGTGGTCTGCGCGGGCTTGAGGTCCAGGGTTACGCGCGCGGCATCGAAGAAGACCGTGCGGGTGCCGTCAAGCGGGCCTCCGGCATACACCAGCCAGCCATCGCCCAGGAGGATGTCCTGGCGGCCGAGGGTCAGCGTCAGCGGCGATCCGAGGAAGTTCGTCAGCCGCACATTCAACGTGTCGATGAGGGCGTCAATCTGCTCGAAGTCCGGCGTGCCGTGAGGCTGGCTGAAGTGGCGGCCCTCGTAGGTGATGCGGACGTTCAGGTCCACGTCCTTTACGGGGGTCAGTGTGGTCCACCAGCGCGTGCGGACCCGCTGCCAGTTGCTTTCGCGGCCGACAAGGTGGCGGTTCAGGTTCGCATTGCTGGTGTAATCGTTGCGGAACCGCAGGTCGGCGCCCCACGAGAGCCACGGAGCCAGGACCTTGGTCTTGTCGAGCCATTTGTCAATCCTGTCGAGGGCGGCGGCCTCCTTTTCTTCCGCCGGGACCGATGCCCCATCCGGCTGCGCGCCCGCCGCCGCCCGAATCACGCCCAGCGCGAGCAGCGCCGCCAGGCACGCACCCCTCGCCCCGCCTCGATTGGCCATTGCCGCCTGCATTCCTGCCCCCTGCTTCGTCCCGCGGAATCTGACGTGACGGTCGCGCAAAAGCAACAGTTATTCCCCGCGGAATCACGAACTTAAGGAGACTGTAGCACCATTACCGGGAACATGCTATCCGGCCCTCGCAAGATGAAGCATGTGAGTCGTTTGGAGCCGGCCTTCGGCCTGGGCGTCGCGGAGCATGTCGGCGGCGATCCGGTGGCTGATGTGCACAGCCGTCCGGACGCGGTAGACCGTCTTCTGCATCTTGCGGTGACGCCGGTTGCCGCGTTCGACCGCGTTGGAGGTGGCCGGC
>VGYT01000189.1 GCA_016872895.1 Planctomycetota bacterium | reverse complement strand
GCTCCCCCGGTAATTGAGGGATTACGCGGTCTGCGAGTCCAATTTGCCTTGCATCCCGGCCGCGCGGCGCGATAGACTGCCAGTCGGCGGCATGCAACCGAAAGGCGGTGGCGCAATGAACTCCAAGCGCGAGCGGGCCGTCCTGGCGGCGCTGGCCCTGGCGGGCCTCCTGGGCCTGGTGATGGCGGCGTCGGCCCAGGTCTCAGGCACAGCCCTCCAGCAGTACGAACAGAAGATCAAGACGCTCGACCGCAGCAAACCCAACGACATCTACGACTGCGCCAAGTGGTGCTACCAGAACGGCCTGGCGGACGAGGCCCAGGCGCTGGCGCTTGAGGCCAACCAGAAGGCCCCCGACGACCTGCGGCCGAAGTACCTGCTTTACATCCTGGCGGGCGGCGCGGGCGGCGGCGGCGAAACCGTCAGGTCAACCGAGGAAGACAAACTGCTCGAGGCCAGCATCACCGAGGCCGAGGTCGCCGAAATCTACAAGAACGAGGGCGACCTCGCCATGAGCGCTTTCCGCCAGGTCCAGCAGATGATGCTCAACTCCTGCGGCGCACTGAAGTGCCACGGCGGCGGCAACCCCGATTCCAAGTGGATCCTCATCCGCCGCAACGTTACCGAGAAAAAAACCCTCGCCGAGAACTTCCGCTCCGTCAACCGCTACGTCAATCGCGAAAACGCCGCAGACAGCCCACTCCTCCTGAAGCCCCTCAAGGGCAGGGAAGTCCAGCACCCCGAAGTCGTGTTCCGCAGCGGCACTAACGACGCCGTCCATAAGACGATCCTCAAGTGGATCGGCGCTCTGAAGAAACAGACCGACATCATCTGGGGCAAGGCCAGGACCGCCCCCGTCCCGGCGACCCCAAGCAAGTAACCGCGAGAGCGGCGGGGAAGGGAAAGGCCCGCGGCGCAAACCGCGGGCCTTTCTGCTGCGCTCCTGGTGCGCGGCCGGACGCCAGCACGCAGGCCGCAGTGGAATCCCACCGCTGTCGCCGTGCGAGACGAAAATGCCGGGACTGCATCCCGGCCTGCCCGTCACTGCTTCCCTGGCCGTACCCGCGACGGCTAAACAACCGAGTCGAGCGCCGCCAGGCCCAGCGTCTCCTGGACGGCGAACGGCTCGCCGTACCGGCGGCCGATCATGCGGCCCCAGTAGCGGTTCACGTCGCCCACGTACCGCAGCGTCTCGCCCGCCAGCGGCCCGCGGCCCAGGAAGAACTGGCTCCGGTAGCACTCCATCCCCCGCATCTTCGTATCAAACTCGCCCGATATATCAACCACGAAGGAAACGTCGGCGTGCGTCCGCAGGTGCGTGCAGTAGTAGTACAGCACGCGCCGGGCATGATGCGGCTCGCCCTTCATCCGCGTCTTGGTGAGTTTCGCGTGAAACCGGGCCTGCACGGCCAGCAGCGACGCCGCAAGGTGGTCCGGGTGCGCGTCGCGCCAGTACGGAATGAAGATGACGCGCGGGCGAAGCACGCGGTACGCCTCGGCCAGGCGGACGCGGGCCTCGATGGTCGCTTCGAGCGTGCGGTTCGGAAGGCCCAGGTTCAGGCGCCGCGTAAGGCCGAGGACCTTGGTGGCGGCGGCGGTCTCGCGCCGGCGGCGGGCGGGCGTGCCGAAGGGCGTCGGCTCGCCGCTCGTCAGGTCCAGCACGGCCACGCGGCGGCCGGCACGAAGGAGTTTGATGATTGTGCCGCCCATCCCCAGTTCGGCATCGTCCGGGTGCGGCGCCACCACTAAGTACTCGACGGTCTCGCTGGTCATGAGCCGCTGCTCCGCATGAAGGCATGTCGCGCCCGTATTATACTGCGGCCGGGCGTTTACGATGCGCCGGCTTCCGCCCTTGACGGCAGCGCGTTAGAATACCATAATGCTCCGCCGCTTAAGGGTCTTCCGCGGCGCCGGGCCGCCGCAAACGTCTGCGCGGTCAGCGTAAACTTGCAGGCGGTGAGCGTAGCTCAGTTGGATAGAGCATCGGGTTGTGGTCCCGAGGGTCGGGGGTTCGAATCCCCTCGCTCACCCCATGTTCTCGCGGCCGCGCTCTATCTGGAAGATGGCGATGGCCGCACGCCAGTTGGCCAGGATGTGAGTGACGCGCTGGAAGCGGGCCGTCAGGAAAATCTCGACCACCCGCCGCAGGTCCTGCCGGTCGCAGAACTCCCGGAAGTCCTTCACCGTGCAGAAGTGCACGTTCGGCGTGTTGTACCAGTGATACGGCAGCAGGCGGTTGTGCGGCATGCGGCCCGAGAGGAGCAGTTGCAGCCTCACCCACCAGTGCCCGAAGTTCGGGAAACTGATGACGGCCCGGCGTCCCACGCGCAGCATCTCGTGGATGACCTTGGGCGGGTCCATCGTCTGCTGGAGCGTCTGGCTGAGGATGACCACGTCGAACTGTGCGTCGCGGTAGAAGCCGAGCCCCTCGATCATGTCGCCGTGATAGACCGGCACGCCGCGCTGCACGCACTCAAGGACGGCCTTGTCGTCGATCTCGATGCCGCGGCCCTGGCAACCCTTGCGTTCGATGAGGTCCGCCAGGAGTTGGCCGTCGCCGCAGCCGAGGTCGAGTACCCTGGCCCCGTCGGGGATGAGCGACTCGATGAGTTCATAGTCGAGCCGCAACTTGGTCGGGCGTTTGCGAAGCGCGCTCATGCGCCGTTTGCCCTCCCCTGCCCGCCATGCCCGCCGCCGCGGACCCGCCGCAGAACGTTGGCCAGGAAGCCCGAGACGGCGTCGTTCAACTGGGCGTTGGGCAGCAGGAAGGCGTCGTGGCCGTAGTCGCTCTGGAGTTCCACGAACGTCGTGGGCACGAGGTTGGCCTTGAGGGCCTTGACGATTTCCTTGGACTGGTACGTGGGGTACAGCCAGTCGCTGGAGATCGAGATGACGAGGAACTCGGCCCTGACGCCCTCGAAGGCCTGGACGAGCGAGCCGCGGCGGGCGGGCAGGTCGAAGTAGTCCATAGATTTCGAGATATACAGGTACGAGTTCGCATCGAACCGGCGGACGAAACTGTCGCCCTGGTACCGCAGGTAACTTTCCACCTGGAACTCGGTCTTGAAGTCGTAGCCGAACGACTGGCGGTCCTGGAGGCGGCGGCCGAACTTGGCGTGCATCTGCTGGTCCGAGAGGTACGTTATGTGGCCGATCATGCGCGCGATGGCCAGGCCGGCCTTCGGCGGCTCGCGCCCGTAGTAGTCGCCGCCCGCCCAGTTCGGGTCGGCCATGATGGCCTGCCGCCCCACCTCGTTCAGCGCGATGCCCTGGGCGCTCAGGCGCGCCGAGGTGGCGATCGGGATGGCCGACGCCACGCACTCCGGGTACCGCACGGCCCACTCCAGCACCTGGAACCCGCCCATGCTGCCCCCGGAGAGAGACAGCAGGCGCCTCACGCCCAGGTGCTCCACCAGCGCCTTCTGCGCCCGCACCATGTCGGAGATGGTGACCATCGGGAACGCCAGGCCCCACGGCCGGCCCGTGCGGGGGTTGGTGCTGGACGGCCCCGTGCTCCCCTTGCAGCCGCCGATGATGTTTGAGGAGATGACGAAATATCTGTTTGTGTCGAACGGCTTGCCGGGGCCGATGACGATGTCCCACCAGCCGGGCTTCTTGTCGTCGGGCGAGTGCCACCCTGCCGCGTGGGCGTCGCCCGACAGGGCGTGAACTATCAGGACGGCGTTGTCGCGCTGGGGCGAAAGTTGCCCGTACGTCTCGTACGCCAGCGTGACGGGGCCCAGCCGCTGGCCGCACTCAAGTTCCATTTCATTCGGCGGCTCGGCGAACGTGAAGGCCTGCGGGCGCACCAGGCCCGCGCTCTGCGCGCCGCCCAGGCGGCTGGATTCGGCAATCGGCACGGCGTCGTCGATCGACACGGGCTCGGCCTCGCGCCGGGGGAGGGCCAGACAAAAAAACCTCTTCCCGATAAGAAGAGGCTTGCGCGAAAGATTCGCGGGTCTCTCTTATCTTCCCCCCACGTCATCGGGGGCGGGAGTTAGCACCTGCATCCCATCGGGACCGGTTGCTGTGGCTTCGTTGGGCCCTTCCCTCAGCCACTCTTGATAAGGTCCGCTTGCGTACTGAATTGTCGCGTAAGAATATACAGCCGGAACCGGCCGGCGTCAACACAAAAAGCGTTCACGGACCCTGGCCCGCGTCGTCGAACTCGTCGCCGCGGAACGTGGAACCCAGGTACACGCGCTTCACCTCCGGGTCGTTGATGAGTTCCTGGCTTGTGCCGTGGCGGAAGACCCTGCCCTCGTTGACGATGTAGGCGCGGTCCACGATCGAGAGCGTGGCGTGGACGTTGTGGTCCGTCAGCAGCACGCCTATGCCGCGGTTCTTGAGGTTCCGAATAAACCCCTGGATGTCGAAGATGGCGATGGGGTCCACGCCGGTGAACGGCTCGTCCAGCAGCATGAGGCTGGGGCGGGTGACCAGGGCCCGTGCGATCTCCAGGCGCCGCCGCTCGCCGCCCGAGAGGGTGCGTGCGTGCTGGCCGGCCAGGTGCGTCAGGCCGAAGTCGCGCAGCAGTTCCGCCGCTATCGCCTGCCGCTCCGTGCGCGAAAGGTGCATCATCTCCAGGATGGCCAGCAGGTTCTCCTCGACCGACAGGCGCTGAAAGACGCTCGGCTCCTGGGCCAGGTACCCCATGCCCCGGCGGGCCCGCTGGTACATCGGCAGGCGGGAGACGTCCTCGCCTTCGAAGACCACGCGGCCGCCATCGGCCGGGATCATGCCCATGGTCATCTTGAAACTGGTGGTCTTGCCGGCGCCGTTCTTGCCCAGGAGGCCCACGATCTCGGCCTCGTTGACGCAGAAGGAGATGTCGTCAACGACCCTGCGGCCGCCGTAGTGCTTGACGAGGCCAGTGACGTTCAGGAGTTCCACGCGCATCTCTCCGGCTTCTTGCCGCGCGGGCAAGAAGGCCAAAGCGGGGAGCGGCATGCCCAGTCAAGGCCGGCGGCCGAACCTCGCTTCATTCGAGCCGCGGGCGATATCAGTGCACAAACCGGAAGCCCGTCACGTCCGGCACCACGGGCACAGGGATGCCGTACCGCGACCCCGCCGACGGCCAGTAGATGAAGAACGCCTTGCCCACGAGGTTGCGGCGCGGAACGGTCGGCTCCGGCAGGTCCCACAACCGCGAGTCGAACGACTTCGGGCTGTTATCGCCGCAGACGAAGTACTGCCCCGCCTCGACGGCGAACGGGTGGCCCTGCGTCCCGTGGCCGGGGGCCGAGGTGCGCATGAGCGGCTCGCTCAGGTAATACACGTCGCGGTCCAGCCGCAAGTAGCGAACCGAGGCCCGTCCGCCGCGGGCACCCAGGCGGACCTCGGCGGCCATGGCTCGCGGCTCATCGGTCGCGGGATTGTCGAAGCGGTCGCGGTCGGACTCCGACAGGCGCGTGGGCTCGTACAGCGGGTCGCCTTGCGGCGTGAAGTCGCCGCCGGCCGGCGCGGCCACGCGATGCCCGTCCACCAGGAGCACCAGGCGGTGGTCCACGTTGGCGGCCTGAACGTGGGCCGCGCGGCCGACCGGCAGCACGCCGCCGCCCGCCTTCGCCGCCACCTTGTCGTTCACCAGGATGCGCGTCGGCTGATCGCCCCCCTCGGCCGTCAACTCGAACCGGAAGCGGTCCTTGTAGGCCCGCATCTCGACGACCACGACGGCGGCCGCCTGGGCGACGGTGACCTCGGCGCGCAGGCACAGGTCGGTCACGGCCTGTGACCCCAGGCGGTACATCGAGCCGCCGCTGTTATAAGCATAGTAATCGGCGATGTTCTCCAGCCGCCCGCCGGGGCCGCGATGCCGGTACGTCAGCCACGCGACCTTCTCCCGCGGGGGCGCCCTGTCGAGAACGAAGCCGGTGTCCTGCGGCTGCCAGGGGGCGTCGAGCGCCCAGCGGGGTTCCCAGCCCCGGCGGGTGGCCTTGTAGCGCGTGTCGTGGACGAGCATCCACAGCGCGTCCTGCGCGGCGTCGGTCTTCTGCGCGATGCGGCCGCCCACGGTCACGTTGCCGCCCACCAGTTCCACCGTCTCGCCCGGCAGCCCGACGAGGCGCTTGATGTAGTTCTGGGCCGGGTCGTTCGGATTGTGGAACACGATGACGTCCCACCGCCGGGGCTCATCGAAATCATAGAGATATTTCAGGACCAGGATCCTGTCGCCGCTGTACCGGTACGGCCGCTGAGGCAGCGGGTGCGGCTTGAAGCAGTTCGGGCACAGCGGCTCGCCCGAGATGGCGCCCGCCTCGACCCCCGCGCCGAACTTGTACCCGCAGTCGGTGCACGCGAACTCCGCGTGCTCCCCCAGCAGCGTCGGGGCCATCGAGCCGGTGGGTATCACGAACGCCTCGACCACGAACGCCCGGAAAATGAACGCCAGCACGAAAGCAATGATGATCGACTCAAGCGTCTCAAGGAGCGACTCGTGGCCCTTGCGCCGCTTGTGGACTTTCTGGAGGTCTTCCGGCGGTTTGGCCGTCGTTGCCGACAACGTGCACGCTCTCCTCCGCCCCCGCGGCCCACCGGGCGTCGCCCCGCCATGGCCGGGCCGTGCCCTGCCGTCGCCGGGCGCCGTGCTTCAGCCGCCGGGGAACCAGACATCGTAGGCCGCGGGGCGCCGACCGGCAAGACAATTTCAGGTGACGCCCCGCCCGCCCGCCGCGTACAATCGTCCTCGGCGCCGGCCCGCGCAGCGGGTGCTTCTTGCCTCTGCTTCTTGCTCTTTTTTTTTCACTTTGCACTTTTCACCCGGTGCTTCCGTGAACATCCTCGTCGTCGGCAGCGTAAACATGGACATCGTGGCCCGCGTGGACCACGTGCCCGCCCCGGGCGAGAACGTCCGCGGGGCGGACCTGCGGTTCATCCCGGGCGGCAAGGGCGCAAACCAGGCGGTCGCCTGCGCCCGCCTGGGGGCCCGCACGGTATTCCTCGGCCGCGCGGGCGATGATCCCTTCGGCGAGCGCCTCCGCCGCGGCCTCGCCCAGGCCGGCGTCGATACGGCGCCGATGCGCACCGTGGACGGATGCCCGAGCGGCATAGCGCTCATCCTTGTCGATGCCTCTGGGCAGAACAGCATCATCGTCACGCCGGGGGCGAACGCCCGCCTGGCGCCCGCCGACGTCGACGCCGCACGCCCGCTGTTCGAGGCGGCCGATGCCGTGGTTCTGCAACTGGAGATCCCGCCGGAGACGGTCGCGCGGGCCGTGCACCTGGCGCGCGAGGTCAGCCGGCCGAGCATCATCGACGCCGGGCCGCCCCGCAAGCCCGTCGATCCGGCCGTCTTCGAGTGCGACGTGCTGACGCCGAACGACGCCGAGGCCGCCGCACTCCTCGGCCGCGCACCCGGCGAACTTGCGCCCGAGGACCTGGCGCGCCAACTCGCGGCGCGCGGACCGCGGGCCGTCGTCATCAAGGCAGGGGCGCACGGGGCCGTCGTCGCCCGCGGGGGCGGCCGCGCACGGAGCGTCCCGGCCTTCCGCATCCGGCCGGTCGACACGACGGCCGCGGGCGACGCCTTCACCGCCGCGCTGGCCCTGGAGTTCGTCAAGGGAACCGACCTGGCGGAAGCGGCCCGCATCGCCAACGCCGCCGGCGCCCTGGCGTGCATGCGCCTGGGCGCCCAGCCCAGCATGCCGACGGCGGACGAGTTGGCCGACTTCCTCGCGCGCCGGAGCGATGGTTAGCCGCCGGGCTTGCCCGCCGCGTGATGTGCGCCCGGCGCAAGGTGCGGCGGGCGCGAACCTGCCTGCCGCTTTACAGTCGCCGACGCGCCATAGCGCTATGGCGACGGCGCGCGGCGGCTCGTGCGCTCTCTGCGCCCTCTGCGTTCAGAAGGAACCGCAACGTGCGATACCTGACCGAGGGCCTGCCCGGCACGGGCGGACGCATCAAGGTCCACCCCGCCGACTTCGTCGTCACAGAGATTCCGCTTTACGAGCCGTGCGGCCAGGGCGACCACGTGTACCTGTACGTCGAGAAGCAGGGCATCGGGTCGCTTGAGGCGGCGGAGCGCATCGCCCGCGCCCTCGGCCGCACGCGCGCCGACGTGGGCATGGCCGGCCTGAAGGACGCCCAGGCCCTCACACGCCAGTGGATGAGCCTGGAGCGCACCGACATCGACCGGGCCGCACGCCTGCGCCTGCCGAACGTCCGCATCCTGGCCGCTGCGCGCCACCGCAACAAACTCAAGATCGGGCACCTGGCGGGGAACCGCTTCGAGGTCCGCATCCGCGGCTGCGGCCCCGACGCGCGGAATCGCGCCGAGGCCGTCCTGGCCGTCCTGGCTGCGCGCGGCGTGCCGAACCGCTTCGACTACCAGCGCTTCGGCCGCCGGGGCGACAATCATCTTCTTGGCCGCGCGCTGGTCCTGGGCCGGCACAAGGAGTTCTGCGACCTGTTTCTCGGCCGGCCCCGGGCGCAGTTCGATTCGCCGCGCCTGGTCCGCGCGCGGCAGTTGTACGACCAGGGTTCCTGGCACGAGGCGGTCGGCCTGTTCGCGGGCAGCCCGGACCACCAGCGCGTGCTGGCGGCGCTGGTGCGGACGCGCGACCCCGCCCGGGCCGCCGCAGCGCTGCCGAAGCAACTGGCGCGGCTCCTTGTGGGGGCGCTACAGTCGGACATATTTAACGCCGTTCTTGAGCGGCGGCTGGACAGCCTCGACCGCGTCGAGGCTGGCGACATGGCATACATCCACCCGAAGTTGCCTTCGAGCGGCGCGGCCGGGCCGCCGATGTCTGAACAACGTGGCGGCGGCGCGGCGGCGGCCGGGCCGCCGAACGCTTCGCGCGGCGGCTCTGCCGGCCCGCCGACCGCCTCGGCCGCGGGGCCCGGCGCGGCGGGTCAGGAGACCCGCCGCGCAAACTCGGAGGCCGCCGCAGCCCCGCCTCCGCCGTCAGCCCCCGGTGAATACACCGGAGGCGGACGTGCCGGGGACGCGACGGCCGAACGCAGTCCTCGCGGCGGGGCCGTCTTCCGCGTCGAGGACGCCCAGGCGGAGGCGCCGCGGGCCGAGCGCTTCCAGATCAGCCCCTCCGGCCCCATCGTGGCACACAAGGTGACGCTGGCATCCGGCCGGGCGGGCGAAATCGAGCGGGCGGTCCTCGCCGAGAAGGGCATCCGGCCGGAGGACTTCCATCGCGTCAAGTTCCTGCGCCTTCGCGGCGACCGCCGGCCCCTGCGCGTGCCCATCGCCGACGCGGCCGTACAGCCCGTGGGCGACGACATCCTCGTGCGATTCACCCTGCCCTCGGGCGCCTACGCCACGGTGGTGCTGGCGGAAATCACCAGGCAGGCGTAGACCGGGGCGTGCCCCGGCTTCGAAGGGTGCGGCGGAAAAATTGTCGCGGACGCTTCAGAACGGAGGAGCCCTTATGAGACCGGATCGCCGCACGTTGCCGGCCGTCGGGCTGGCGGTTGTTGTAGTGTTGGCAGGCGTCGTGGTGGGCGCATTCTTCGGTCTGCTTTCGGGCTTCATCTACTCGCCCTGGGGGGACGTGAACGGGGACCTGCTCGTCTTGCTCTGCCTGTCGGCGGGCGCCGCAATTCTCTGGCTCGTCGCCATGCGGCTTATCTCGCGCGCCGGCGGAGGGCTCCGGATAGTGCTGGCAGGCGTGGGCCTGGGCGCGGCCGCCGGCGC
>VGYT01000188.1 GCA_016872895.1 Planctomycetota bacterium | reverse complement strand
GGCACCGAACACGGAAGCGGCCTGGGCGTATACCGCTGGGTTGTAGAAGGCACGTTGTCGTGGTTTCATCAACAGCGTCGCCTCCGCACCCGCTACGACCGCCGCGACGACATCCACGAATCCTTCATGGTCATCGCCGCGTGTCTCATTTGCTGGCGGTTCCTTGAAAACTCTTTATGTTAGGCGCTCTAAGTAAGCATACCCAAGCAACCTGGCCTGCGCACAACGCTTGCCGCCCGGGGACGGATTTTGCGCCCGCTCACGACGGCAGGTTCCCCAGGCTCTCGGTGGACCCGACCAGCACCAGGACGTCGCCGTCGCGGATGACGGTGTGCGCCATGGGCAGGTCCACGACCTGCTGCTCAACCTTCTCCTCACCCTCGGACGTGCGCGAGACGACCTGGCGCTTGATGGCCACCAGGTTGACCTCGTGCTTGCGGCGGAGGTCAATCTCGCCCAGGGTGCGGCCGTGCCACTCGACCGGGGCGCGGATTTGAATCAGGCTGTGCCCCTCGGCCAGTTCCAGGTGCTCCAGGACGTTCGGGTTGGCCAGGTGTGCGGCGATGCGGTCGGCCACTTCCTCTTCGGGCAGGACCACCTGGTCCGCCCCGATGGCGGCAAGGATGCGCCGCTGGATTTCGGTGGATGCGCGGCTGATGACCAGGCGCACGCCGAGCGACTTCAGGGTGGCCGTGGCCAGGGCGTTTGACTCGAAGTCTTCGCCGATGCACACCACGGCGGCATCGACATCGCTCACGCCCTGGCTCTTAAGGGGGTCCGGGTCCGTGGCGTCGAGGCACACGGCCAGTGCGACCTCGTCGCGGACGCGTTCGACCAGTTCGTCGCGCTTGTCGATGGCAATGACCTCGTGCCCGCCTTCCGTCAGGGCCTGGGCCAGGCGCCGCCCGAACCGGCCCAGCCCGATGACCATGAAGCGTTTCATGCCCTCGTCTCCTTCCCGCCGGCATCGAGCACCGGCCCGCGCCATGTGGCACGGCCGGATTGCCCGGCCGTGGCCGACGCCACGCATTTCTCTGCACGGCCGGACAAGCCGGCCCTGCCACATCCTTGCGGCCGGCTTGCCCGGCCGCGGCCCGCCTGCGCCCTACGACGTTGCGACCGTCTCCGTCGGGTACGTATAGCGTGCTGCCGCCTCCCTCCGGCCCTGCATCGCCAGCAGGAGCGACAGCGGCCCCACGCGGCCCAGGAACATCGTCACGATAACGAGCAGCCGCCCGAACGTGTTCAGAAGCGGCGTGGCTCCCGTCGAAAGCCCCACCGTGCCGAACGCCGAGGTGGTCTCAAAGAGCACGTCCAGGAAGGTGAACCGCGCCCCGTCCACCAGCCCCCAGGCGCAGATGACCATCGCCACCATGGCCACCCACAGGGCGGCCACGGCCATCAGGGCCAGCGCCCGCGTCACGGTCTCCCACGGAATCGTGCGCTCAAACGCCTGGGCATGCGGCCGGCCGCGAAGCGCCGACCAGATGCCCAGGCCGATGAGGGCCAGCGTCACGGTCTTGATGCCGCCGCCCGTCGAGCCGGGCGATGCGCCGACGAACATCAGCACCACCGTCAGGAACTTCGTCGGCGGCGACAGCCGGGTCGTGTCGAACGTGTTGAAGCCCGCCGTCCGGGCCGTCGTCGAGAGGAACCAGGCGCTGCGCAGCCGCTCGAACCACGTCCTGCCCAGGGGCGAATGCTCCGCCCCGGTCGGGCCGCCGGCCTCCGGGCCGCGTGCCATGCTTTCGCGCCGTTGCGAAAGCATGCCCGCCCCGCCGTCAAGGCCTGCGCCTTCACAAGCGAAAACATGGCGCCCGGCCGGCGCATCCGGCCCGTCGGCCATCGCGTACACCGTCGGCTGCCACACGCCCGGCCGATCCTGGAACGTCTCGAACCCGTAGGCCAGAAGCGCCCCGGCCGCCAGCAGCCCCGCCGTCATCACCAGCGCAAGTTTCGATTGAAGCGTCAGGCGCCGCTTGACCAGCGGCACGCTCGCGCGGCGGCGCACGCCGTACACCGCCATCCGCGCCACGTTATACAGGACGCCGAACCCCAGGCCGCCCAGGATAATCAGCAGGGGCATGACTACGTTCGCCTGCCACGTGCCGGCAAACGCCAGCAGGTTGTCGCTGTAGAGCGAGAAACCCGCGTTGCAGAAGCCCGCCACGCTGTGAAAGAGGCTGTGGTAGATGCGGTCGCCCCACCCCGCCGGGGCGCCGGTGTAGGTGACGTCCCAGGCCCCGAGCATGAGGGCGGCGCCGACGGCCTCGATGCAGAGCGTCGAGAGGATGATGAAGGCGATGACGCGGCGGATCTCGGTCACCAGGTCGTGGCTGACGACCTCGCGCATCACCACCGCCTCGCGCAGCCGCAGCCCGCGCCACATGAATATCGCAAATACCGAGCCGAACGTCATCAGCCCCAGGCCGCCCAACTGGATTAGGGCCAGCGCCACGTATTGCCCGAACGGCGAGAAGTGCTCGCCCGTGTGCACCACCGTCAGGCCCGTCACGCAGACGGCGCTGGCGGCCGTGAAGAGGGCGTCCATGAAGGTGGTCTCGGCCTGGCCCTCCTCGGTGGCCGCCGGCAGCAGGAAGAGGCCCGTTCCGATGGCCACCAGGGTGGCGAAACTGCCGATCATCAGCAGGGCCGGCCGGATACGCTGGGCCGTCAGGAACCGGTGGACCTCGGCCAGCCGGATGATCACGCTGATGACGATGGCCACGTGAACCGTGCGGACCGTCAGCGCATCGGCCGCCGGCAGCCCCACGGCGTGGTAGAATCCCACCGCCGCCACGAACGCCCCCGCGACGGCGAACTCCAGCCACCGGAACCGCAAGAGCGCCCAGCGGTCCCGCGCCAACAGCAGCCGCACAGGCGAATCAAGCATCAGCCCCGCCAGCGCTGCCAACTCGACCCAGTAAAGCACCCGCCGGGTGGACTCGGTAACGCGGAAGCCGTATTCCAGCACCAGGCTCCCGGCCGCAAGGACGACGAGCGGAACCATAGCCGTCACCAGGTACGGCCGCGCCTTCTCCAGGGCGCTCTGCGGCCCGCTGATTGATAGGAATCGCCCGCGCATGGGGCAGGTACTCTCCGTTTCCTGGCCCTGCTGTACGGCCATTTAAGGCATCCAGGGGGGCGGTGTCAAGAAAGACGCGGCGGAGACGCGGCGGGGAGGTAGTAAGCCAGCAATGGTGGGGTGCTCGCGCAACACGTTTAGCCGTCGCCGGCACGGCGACGCCCGCGGCCGGACCGGCCGCGGCTGAACGAACATCCCCGCGCTGCCGCCGCAGCGAGCGCCCTACGCCTCGTCGGCCTCGGCCGCCCCTGCTCCGGCCGGGGCGCTTGCGGCGGAGACGAAGGGCGACGATTCCCCGCCCACCAGGCCCATGTTCTCCAGCGCCAGCGCCAGGCTGGCCTCGATGCCCTCCGCGTTCGGCTGGCGGGCCAGGGCCTTGCGGTACTCTTCCACCGCCAGCGGCCAGAGGCCCTGGTCGGCATACACAAGCCCCAGGCGGTAGTGAAGGTCCACGTATTCCGGCTGTAGGTTGACTGCCCGCTCCAGCGACTGGCGGGCCTCGTCCATGCGGCCGGCCTCCCAGGCCGTGAGGCCCAGTTTGACCAGGGCCTTGACGTACGTGGGGTTGATGGCCACAGCCGCGCGGAACTGCTCCAGCGCCTCGTCCGTCCGCCCGGCGCACTTCAGCAGCAGGCCGTAACGGTAGCGGCAGTCCGGGAAGTCCGGGTGCTCCTGGACGGCCCGCGCATGCTCCCTGAGTTCCGAGGCGAGTACCACCGACGGGTCGAGTTCATCCACCGCTGCCGCCATCGCAGGGCCGGGCATGTGCAGTTCCTGCGCAAGCGCCCCCGCCAGCGACTCTCTGCACGCCAGCCGCGCCATCTCCTGGTACAGCCGGGCCGAGCCGGGGGCGATCTTGGCGGCCATCTCAATCGCCTGGTCCGATTGCTCGTCCATGCCCGCCTGCCGGTACGCCACGGCCATTCCCGCGTACGCCTCCAGGTAGCCGTCGTTGACCTTGGCGGCACGCTCGTAGCAGACGATTGCCTCCTCGGGGCGGCCCAGTTCAACCAGCACGCGGCCGCGAAGCACCAGCGCTTCGAGATACCGCGGATTGATGGCCACCGCCTGTTCCAGGTGGTACGCCGCCGACACGATGTTGCCCGTCGCGGCCAGCAGGCGCGCGGCCCGGTAGTGCAGGTCCGGGTAGTCGGGGTGCGCGTCGAGCGCGCGGAGCACCTCTTGGAGGGCCTCCTCGGGGAGCCCCTCGTTTTCGAGGCACTCGGCCAGTTGGCAGCGGGCCTCCCAGTTGTCGGGCTCGATAAGGAGTGCGTCCTGGTACTCGATGATTGCGGCCTGCATGTCGCCGCGGCGTGCATGGAGCGAGGCCAGGTTCATGCGCGTCTCGAAGTCGCCGGGGTCCCCCCGCTTCAGGGCGGCGTAGTGGTGGGCGGCGGCGTCGAGGTTGCCCGCCACCAGTTCCAGCGCCGCCAGCCGCTGCCGCGAGGGCACGTGGTTCATGTCCGCCGCAAGCGCAGCGCGGTAACTCTCGGCCGCCTTCTCGGCCGCGCCCCGACGCTCGTGAAGTTGCCCGATGACGTACCGCACCGTGGCCGGCTGGTTGCCGCGCGCAGCCACGGCCTGGAGCACCTCGATGGCGCCGGCGGGGTCGCCCAGATCGCTCAGGACGGCGGCCAGGGCCACCTGCGCATCGTCCAGGGTCGCGTCAAGGCGGACGGCGCTTTCGAGGGCCTGTCTGGCGGCGGCCAGCCGGCCCAGTTCCATCTGCTTAAGGCCCAGGGCCAAGTGCAGGTCCGCCCGCCGCGGGAACCGCCGGATTTCACGTTCCAGCGCCTCCGGCGGCGCGTCGCCGGGGGCCTTCAGGAACTTGCTCAGGTATCCGGTGAACTCGCCCGTCAGTCCCTTTCCCAGGAGCCGCAAGAGGTAACTCATTGGCCGCCTCCCCCCGCAGGCGGTTCCTGCGGCGCGAGGCCGGGCGGGGCGCCCGCCAGGACGGCATCCAGGTCGTCGAGGCGGCGGCGGGCCTCGGCGCAGCGCTTATCCACGTCCAGGGCCCGGCGGTATGCGGCCGCGGCCTCCTGCGGCCGGCCTTCCTCTCGCAGCAGGTGGCCGAGCCTCAGGTGCACGTCGATCCATTCCGGCCGCAGGTCCGACGCCTGGCGGCAGCGCTCGGCCGCGCGCCGGCGCTGCCCGCTCCGCTCGTACAGTCGCACGGCCAGCAGGCACGCCTCGGCGTACCGCGGGTTGATGGCGATGGCCTTCTCGGCGGCCTCGATGGCCCGGCCCACCTCGCCCAGTTGCTCCTCGATAAGGCTCAGGCTGAAATAGAGATCTGCATATGAAGGATTCTGCGAAGCCAGCCGCGCCAGCGCCCGGCGCGCGGCCCGCAGAGTCTCCATTTCCAGGGGCGAGGGCTGCGTGCGGCGGGCCGCAAGCGCCTCGGCCACGCTCGGATCCCGGGCCACCAGACGCTCGGCAACCGCCGCACGACGCGGGGGCTGCGGCGGCCGGCGCTCCGGCTTCGCCCCGGACTCCGCCAGGGCCTGCTCGCCGAGCCTCAGGAGCCACTTCAGGCCGTCCCCCGCCGGTCCGCCCAGGCCCACCGCCTGCCGCAGTGTCTCGACCGACGGGCCGACGCGCCCCGCGGCCGCCTGCACCAGGCCCAGGTCCCGCACGAACTCGAACCGCGCGGGCTCCTGCTCGGCCGCCCGCTCAAGGTGACGCTCCGCCGAGGTCCAGTCGCCCGCGCCCGCGAAGACCAGGCCCAGCAGATGATACAGCCGCGCCGTGCGCCCGGCCTGCGCAAGGCCGCCGCGAACCGCTTCCTTCGCCTGCGCCAGGCGGCCCGCGCGGTACAGCCACGCAGCCAGTTCGGCGTGGGATTCCGTCCGGGCAGGCTCGGCCCGGATGCGCTCGCGAAGGGCCGACTCCTTCTCGTAATCGTGATGTCGCATGGCTTGATCCCTCCTTTGTCAAGCCCACAGAAACAACGTTGACGCCCCCCTACGGCACGACGAGGGCCGAAAAGCCGGCGCTCAGCAGCCGCTGCGCCAGGGTTTGCGCCTCGGCGTACGTAGCGGCCCGGCCCACGCGGACGCCCGAGAGCGCCTGGCCGTTGCGCCCGGTCTGGACGATGCGCGGCTCGAAGCCTGCGGCCCGCAGGCGCGCCGCCTCCTGCTGCGCCGCCGCGGCCGTGGCGTATGCCCCCGTCTGGACGGCGAACGCACCCGCGCCCGAGCGACGGCGGGCCTCCGCCGCAGCGGCCGAGTCCGGAAAGTTATCCAGCACGTACCGCAGATACCGCTCCGCCGCAGGCCACCGCCCCAGCCGCTGGAGGCTCACCGCGAGCCTGAGGGCCAGCATGTCCATCGGCAGGTCCGCGGCCGGCTCGCCGATCGCCAGGGCGTACCACTCAATCGCCTTGGCGTCGTTGCCCTCCTCGTAATACAGGTTTCCCAGGGCAACGCGGGCGTAGTTGCGGACGGGCTGCTCGGCCCCGCCGCCGATGGCCCGCATGAAGTCGATGCGGGCGTCGTCCCGCCGCCTCAGGTGCACCAGCGCCTGGCCGCGATAGTAGTACACCTCGGCCCGCGTGGCCGCCGGAGGGCTGGAACGCAGGTACTGGGTGAACCCGTCGGCCGCCCGCTGCCACTGGCCCGCCTGGAAAGCCGCAAAGGCCGCGTCGAACGCCGCGCGGTCCCCGGCCGCGCGGTCCCCGGCGGCGCGCGTCGGCCCGCAGCCGCAGGCCCACGCGGCCCCGGCCATCGCGGCCAGCACGAGAAAACGACGCACCCGCACGCCTCCCGCCCCCGCTCGATTCGGGCCAGGCCCTCCTCACCCTCTCGGAAACTAAATCGACCCCTACCCGTGGTGTTCTTGAGGCAAAAGGCGGCACGCCGGGGGATTATCGGACCCACGCCAGTGAGGAGTGCCGAATCCGGAGTGCGGAGTGAACGACTGCGGGAGAAGGCATGGTTCAAAGCCCCCGGCGCCGCCGGGGGATGGTCGGCCCGCACCATCCATCCCCACGCGGTGCGTGGGGCTTGTTTGAACCGTGCCCGGGAGAAGGTGCAGTGCGAAATGCGGAGTGCCCGCCGTGGCGGGCACTCCGCACTGATCAGCGCCGCAGGCGCTCGCGCAGGTACGCGAGGAGCGTCGCGGCGTCGGAGCCGATGCGCTCCTGCTTCATCGAATCGCGGTCGCGGACCGTTACGGTTCCGTCCTCGCGGGTCTGACCGTCAACGGTGATGCAGAAGGGCGTGCCGGCCTCGTCCTGGCGGCGATAGCGGCGGCCGACCGCCCCCTTCTCGTCGTAGAAGGCCGTCATGTGCGGCCGCAGGGCCTGGTAAATCTCCAGGGCCTTCTCCGGCATGCCGTCTTTCTTGACCAGCGGGAACACGGCTACCTTGAGGGGGGCCAGCCGCGGATGGAACCGCAGCACCGTGCGCCGCTGCATGACGCCGCTCTCGTCGGGGGCCTCGTCTTCGGCGTACGCCTCGCACAGAAACGCAAGGGCCGCGCGGTCAACGCCGCCCGAAGGCTCAATTACATGCGGCAGGAAGCGCTCCTTGGTCTCGTCGTCAAAGTAGGTCATGTCGCGGCCGGAGAACTTCTGATGCTGCGCAAGGTCGAAGTCCGTCCTGTTGGCGATGCCTTCAAGTTCCGACACGCCGAACGGAAACTCGTATTCCACGTCGGCGCAGGCGCGGGCGTAGTGCGCAAGTTCCTCCGCCTGGTGGTCCCGCAGGCGCAACTTCCCCGAGCGCAGGCCGTGGTCAACGTACCACTTCAGCCGCGCGTCGCGCCAGTACTGGTACCACAGGTCGGCCTCCTTCGGATGGCAGAAGAACTCGATTTCCATCTGCTCAAACTCGCGCGAGCGGAAGGTAAAGTTGCGGGGATTGATCTCGTTGCGGAACGCCTTGCCTATCTGCGCTATGCCGAAAGGGACCTTGATGCGCGTGGTGTCCAGTACATTTTTATAATTGACGAATATGCCCTGGGCCGTCTCCGGCCGCAGGTAGGCTTTGGAAGATGAATCCTGCATTGCCCCGACATAGGTATCGAACATGAGGTTGAAGGCGCGCACATCCCCAAGTGTCCCCTTGTTCTCAGCGTCGGGCGCATAAACTTGCTGGAGTTCACTCGCGTTAAGCGTCAGGAATCTGCGCGTGCCGCCGGTTATGAATCCCCGGTCAACGCCCCAGCGCTTCCACCTCTTCATGCGCAATTGCCCCTCATATTGTTCCGGTAGTTGCATGCTACGCGGGTCGTATTCCCGTTCAAGACGCTTCGCCTGTTCCTCGCTTTGAGCAACGATTGCGACGAACTCTCCCACATCCGCTCCACCAACAGCATGGACCTCTTGCACCCACAGATGGTCCGCCCTGTAGCGCTGCTTCGTCTCGGAGCATTCCACCATCTTGTCGGCGAACCCGCCGACGTGCCCGCTGGCCTCCCACACCTTCGGGTTCATTATGATTGAGCAGTCAAGGCCCACCATGCGGATGGGCCGGCCGTCGGGGCCGGCGGGCGGCGAGCGCACTACGTCCTGCCACCAGGCGTCCTTGACGTTGCGTTTCAGTTCCACCCCGAGCGGGCCGTAGTCCCAGAACCCGTTCAGGCCGCCGTAGATTTCGCTGGACGGGTAAATGAAGCCCCGGCGCTTGGCCAGGGAGACGATCTTCTCCATAAGGTCCTGCTCTTCGGGCATGGCGGCTCCTTCGCGTATGCGCCCGCGAGCGGAGGATGATAGCGGCCCGGACGGTCGGAATCAAGCGTGGGAGGAAACCGGCGGCGGGCCGGCGCGGCCAGAAAGGCGACGGAACGTTGACACGCGACGACCGGCCCGGGTAAGATTCCCCATGTACAAGGCGGGCGTAACTCAGTGGTAGAGTGTCAGCTTCCCAAGCTGAACGTCGTGGGTTCGAATCCCATCGCCCGCTCCAGCCGACCAGGGACGGCCCCGTCAATCGACGGGCTTGCGCGGCACCGCCTCTTCCACCTTCACGGTGCAGTCGGCCACGCCCGAGACCCTGACCCAGTAGTTCCCCGGCATGGTCCGCAGGATCTGCACGCCCGTGGGCGTGGTGTACGAGGCGACCTGGGCCGAGGGCGTCTTCGAGGTGGCGTCCGGCGCGTTTCCGCCGCACCGCATGACGGAAATCGTTGCGCGGCTGCCCTTGTCGCCCTGCTTGGCCTCCCAGGTCACACGCCACACGCCGGAAGATATCTTGAAAACATTGCTCTCTAGGTTGCCCGACGCGGCGTCCAGCAGGTTCATCGAGCCGGCCATCGCGCCCATCATGCGGCTGTACTGGGAGCCGACGCCGCTGGAGCGGCGGTGCTGCGCCAGCGTGACCGAGATGGGCTGCCAGTCGAAGGTCGGCTCGGCGGGTTTCTCGGTTTTCTCGGGCTTCCTGGCCGGGGCCGGCTTCGGCGCAGCCGTCGGCGCCGCCTTGGCTGCCGCCGCCTGCGCAGCCGCGCGGTCGGGCGTCTCGCCGCGCTGCGCGCAGCCGGCCTTGACCAGGATGTCGCCCAGGAATCCCTCGGCGGTCCAGATGCGGGCGGGCGTAACAGCCTTGCCGCCCTGAAGCGGGGCGCACGGGAAC
>VGYT01000187.1 GCA_016872895.1 Planctomycetota bacterium | reverse complement strand
GGCAACAAGGGCTCGATTTCGGCCCAGAGGTCATCGGGTAACAGTTCCTTGGCCATGGCTTGGCTCCCGTATGCCAGGTTGAACTGTTACCTTCATCGGCAATCTCCGGGGTTGTGAAACAGCTTCTAAGCCGCGGCCGGTACGGCCGCGGGCGTTGCGCGTCGCCGTGCCGGCGACGGCTAAACAACGGCCCGGCCGTGCCGCATGGTACGATGCCAGGGCGCCTTGTGCAAAAATCCTCGCAGCGTCAACCCCCGCCCAACTTGATGCCGAACTCCTTGCCCACATCGTTCAGGCGAGCAGGAATCTGCGCCCGCCCCTGCCCCATCTGCATCAGGAGCGCAGCGTAGTTGTTCACCACAGCCCGCAGGTGCGGGTGCTCGTGGCCGGTGGCCGCCTGGAAGTTAAGGAAGATGACCACGGCCCGCCGCATGAGCGGCTCGGCCTCTGAAAGGCGGTTCGTCGCCTGGAGCAACGCAGCCAGGTTGTTCAGGTCCGTGGCCACTCTGGGGTGCTCCGGCCCGAACGCCTTCTCGTCAATCTCAAGGGCCCTGCGCATGAGCGGCTCGGCCTGCGCGTGCTGCGCCCGTGCATGGTAGAGAATGCCCAACTGGTTCATCAGCCGGGCCGTGGGCCGGGCGATGCCGGCGGCGTCGGCGTGCAGGGCGGCGGCATGGGCGTGCGGCGAAAGCGGCGCAAGAACCGCCCACGTGCGCACGTCCTGCGGGTCGCCCTGGAAGGCCCCGTCAATCCAGCGCAGGGCGGCCGCGAGCGCCTCGCGGCCGCCGCCGGCCCCCAGGCGCCGGCGGGCAACGTCCTGGACCAGCCGGTGGACCGAGAACACCGGCGCACGGGCGTCGCCCGCCCGCGCAACCAGCGAGTAGGCCGCCAGGTCGGCCAGGGCGTCGCGCGGCGAGGCAAGCACGTGGAAGAGGCGCCGCGCAGCCGCAGCAAGCCGGCATAACAGCCCTCCTCCGCCGAACGGCCCGCCGCCCGCATCCAGCAGCCATTCCGGCACGGGGTCGGGCGCGAACCAGGCAAGCATCCCCAGCAGCCGCCGCCCGGCCTCCGTCAGCCGCGCAAAAGACGTCTGCCACGTAACCGCCACGCTCATCGGGTACTGCATCACGCGCTCGTCAAACCATCCGAGGACCTCGTCGTGCCTGCTTCGCCACTCGTCCATGTACCGGGCGAACGAGAGGCCCTGCTCGTTGATGTGCGCCCCGGCCTGTTCAAGGGCAAGCGCCAGTTGCCCCAGTTGCACGGCCAGGCGGCGGGCCTGGGCGGGGTCGTCGCCGGCTGCGCGCCGCCGGCCCTCGGTGCGCGCAAGAAGAAACTCCGCCGCGTCGGCCTCCGCCAGCACGTCCAGCCCCAGCGCCTCCACCGCCCCCGACCATCGGGCCAGGCGCGACGTTATGAGCACGTGCCCGGCGGGCGAAAGACGCGCGAGCAGCCCTTCCACCTCGCGCGCGGCATCCTCGGTGTCAACGTTGTCAAAAATCAGGAACCACCCCGGATGCTCCCGGAGCCACGCCAGGGCGGCGTCCGCCTGGACGTCGGTCTCGCGCGCATCCTTCTCGGGCAGGTCAAGGACCATCGGGCCGCACAGCGCGGCAAGGTTCTGCCGCAGCGCCGCGGGCGAATCGGCCCGCACGAACAGCAGGGCCGTGTACTGGTCGGCGTGGCGGTGTGCGTACTCGACCGCGGCGCGGGTCTTGCCGATGCCGCCCAGGCCGTGGACCGTCGCCGCCGGGGCCGCAGCCGTGATGGCGGCCGCGCGCCTGTGTCCGCGGTGCTCCAGGCCGCCCAGCGCGTCGCGGATGCGCTTCAGAAAATCCTCGCGGCCCTTGAACAGCGCGCCGAGGCTCTTATATGGCAGGTTGTTGACCTTCGCGTCCGGCTCAAGGCCCAGGTCGTAGAAGACTTCCCGCACAAGGCCGCTGGGCGATGCGAAGGTCTTGTAGTGCTTGCCGCTCGCCTTGATGAAGGCCAGGTGCTCCCGCTGGATGCGGGCGGCGTCGCCGGCCTGCTGCACCGGCAGGCCGCATTCGCGCGGGGCATCGGGCGCAGCCAGGTAAACGAGCGCCTTCTTGCCGAAGCGCACGGCCAGGTGGTATTCCCATTGCGTGTAAGAGCGCTGCGGCAAGGGGTCGGGCGGCGCGTCGCCCAGGCGCTGGTAAAGCGCGCGCACGTGCTCGGCCGTCGGCCGGTCGCCGCAGGCGTCGCCGGCAAGATGGATGACCAGGTCGCAGGCGCGGATGTAGTCGGCCAGCGCTTCCAGGAGCGTGGAGCCGCCCTGCCGGAAATCCTCCTGCACCTTGACCTCGAAGGGCCGTCCGCGCAGGGCCTCCAGTTGGTTGGCGAGCCTGAGGCGGCAGGAGCGGAACTCGCCCGTTACGCAGGAAAGGAACGTCTTGACGGCCGCGGCCTGCGCCATTGAAGGCCCCCGTCGTTCGCCCCGGTAGTGTAACTGGAGCCGGGGTGAAAAGGAAGCCCGAAGTTCGGTTCGCCGCCGCAGGCGCCTCGGCGGGCGTCTCTTGCCCATCTTGCCCAGGCTCTCTATCCCCGCATATACCATATATAGTGTGCGTCTCGTCCGGGCCAAAAGTTATCCACCACGGCTTATGGCCATACGTTCCACGCCAGAAGCGGTCAAAAACCGTCAAAAAAGCGCAAACGGAGGGCATTTCCGGTCAAAACCGATCAAAAACGTTCAAAAAGCGCGCGATTTTGCCTTACCTATCTTAACATTTTGGGCCTCCACCCCCTCTGGCGCTAGCGCCAGGGCCGTTTTGCCCCTCCGAACAGGGCCAAAAAGGCCATTTTCGGGGCGCGCCGGGGCGGGTCAAAAAGTTATCCACAGTTTGCACTTGTGGTCAGCGGCGGGGCACGCGATTCGGCGCCCGCCGGCAGCGCGAACGCCGCCAGTTATAAAACCTTGACGGCGGCGGCCCGGCCGGTAGCATGGCCGCAGAGGAGGAACAAACGTGCTCTGCGTCAGCCTCATGCCGGTTTCGACCGAGGAGGCCCTGGGCGGCCTGGCCGAGGCCGCGCGGGCGGGCGGCGACCTGGCGGAAATCCGCCTCGACTCCATGCGCGAGTTCGACCTGGCCCGCCTCCTGGCCGCCCCGCCCTGCCCCGTCATCATCACGTTCCGCCCCCGCCGCGACGGGGGCCTGTACGATGGGCCGGAAGGGCCGCGCCTGGAGGCCCTGCGCCAGGCTGCGCGGCTAGGCGCCCGGTACATCGACGTGGAGCACGACTCGCTGGCGGCCCTGGGCGACGTGCCGCCCGCGCGGGTCATCGCCTCGTACCACAATCACGAGCGTACGCCGCCCGATTTGGCCGACATTTACGCCCGCCTGGCGGCCACGGGGGCGGCCGTGGTCAAGGTGGCGGTGCTTGCGCGGCACATCCTGGACGCCGTTCCCGTGCTGCGTCTGCTGCGCGGCGCCCGCCGGCCGACGATTGCCCTGTCGATGGGGCCGCGAGGGGTCATCACGCGGATTCTGGCCCCGAAATTCGGCGGGTTCCTGACGTACGCGGGCGCCGGCGGCGGGCGCGAGGCCGCTCCGGGGCACATCTCGGCCCGCGAAATGCGGGACCTTTACCGCGCGGACCGCATCGGCCGCGAGACGCGGGTGTACGGCGTCATGGCCGACCCCGTGGGTCACAGCCTGAGCCCGCGCATCCACAACGCGGCGTTTGCCGAGACGGGCCTGGATGCGGTGTACCTGCCGCTGTGGGTGGAGGGCGACCCTGCGGCGTTTGTGCGGGCGATGCGCGAGTTCGAGTTCAGCGGGTACAGCGTCACGATTCCGCACAAGCAGGCGGTGATGGCGGCATGCGACGAAATCGAGCCGCTTGCCCGGCGCATCGGGGCCGTCAACACGATTCAGCGGCGGGCGGACGGCAGTCTTTTCGGCACGAACACAGACTGGACGGCGGGGCTGGCCTCAATCGAGGCGGTCGTCGGCGCGGGATGGCTGGCCGGCAAGCGGGCCCTGGTGGTGGGCGCGGGCGGCGTAGGTCGGGCGATGGCGTTCGCCCTGCGCGAGCGCCGCGCGGCCGTCACGCTGGCGGACGTGGACGAGGCGCGGGCCGGGGCGCTGGCGGCCGAGGCGGGGGCGCAGGTCGTGCCCATCGCCGAAATCGAGCGCGGCGGCGCGGGAGAACCGCCGCGCGGCGGGTGGAACATGCTCCTGAACTGCACGCCCGTTGGCATGCATCCGAAGGTCGATGCCACGCCCGTGCCGCACGAGGTGCTCCGGCCGGGCATGGTCGTGTACGACGCCGTGTATAACCCGCTGGAGACGCGGCTCTTGCGTGAGGCCCGCGAGGCCGGCTGCCGCACCGTGGCCGGCATCGACCATTTCGTCCGCCAGGCGGTCGAGCAGTTCCAGTTGTGGACGGGCCGGCCGGCGCCGGCGGAGACGATGCGGCGGGTGGTGGTCGAGGCGCTCCGATAATTGCGGAATGCGGAGTGAAAACGGCGCCGCAAGCGGCAAGGGGAAAGCCTCGGGCGAGCAGCCGCGAGCCGTCGGCGAGCGCGGGCAGCCGCATGCGCCGCGTTCAACTGCGCCAGGGGCGCGGGCGGTCCTTGGCGGCGGCGATGGCGCTGCGGATGAGGTCGGCGTCCTCGGCGATCTCGAAGTCGAACATCCCCACCAGGGCATGGTCGGCCCCGTTACGGAAGACGTACGGGAATGCGTCCTGCGGGGGGATGGCCCCGGCCGCCATCACCTTGAAGGCGCACCAGGGTTTCTCGACGGCCTTCATCACTTCGATTGTGCGTTCGGGTTCCCTGCACCAGTAGCCGGGGTTCTCGTTGTAGGGCTTCTGGAGTTGCTCCGGCTTCGGGCCGCTCGGGTACTTGTGGTGGTGGAAGGTCTTAATGTAGAAATCGTTGGGCACCTTGAGCCGCTCGCACTCTTCAACGACGCGCAGGTCGTGGCAGCCGACGCCGGAGGGGACGCCGAACTCCGTGGCGGCCTCGACGGCCTTGGCCACCAGGTCCATCTTGCCCTTGGCGCAGAGCGCGTCGGCGTGTACGCCCCAGACGTAGATGGCCTCGCAGCCGCAATCCTCGACGAGTTCGCGGACCTGGTCGGTGTACGCCTTCAGGTCCGCCTCGATGGGAGCGGTGGGGCAGATGATCCACTGTATTTTGCCGCCCTGCTTGCGGTACTTCTTCAGGACGGCCATGGGCGCGGGCGGATTGTGCATCGAGACGGTGTTTATGCCGTGCTGCTCGGCCAGGGCGAGGGTCTCGTGGATCTTGGCCTCGGTGTTGTAGTGCTCGGTGAGGCGATAGACGTACTTCAGGTCGCGGCTGTGGGTGTAGTGGGTGAGGAGGTTTCCGCCGAGTATCATGCGGCTGACGGCAAGTTTGCCGATCTTGCCTACGGGCATGGCGGCGGGCTGAGCGGTCGGCGGGGCGGCCGATTTTTCGGGCGGCGAAGCGGGCCGCACTTGGCCGGCGGCCGATTTTTCCGGCCGCGCAGCACGGGCCTCGGCCGCCGAGGCCGACCGCGCGCCCAGGCCGGCCGCGCCGGCGGCCGAGGCCGCAAGGGAACCCGCAAGGAACGTCCGCCTGCTCATGTCGGATCTCATGGTCCTCTCCTGGTGCTCACGTTCGCTCTCTGCGCGGCCCGCCAGGACGGAAGGCAGGGCGCGCAGCGTGCGTTTGCTCCTTGGGCGGCGGGTCGGGAGACCCGCCGCGCAGCGTGCAGGCCATGTTACGGCATCAGCGTCCGCTCCGCCGCAAGAAAATCTTCGGTGTCGGCCGTGCGGACGGCCGCCTGGAACCCCGGGCGCAGGGCGGCGCTGGACGTTCCTGCACGCCGGGCTGGAGGCTGAAACCGCTGGACTTGTGCAAGCATGCGGGTAAGATTATGGCATGGGGGAGAAGGGTGATATCCGCGTCGTGGTCCGCGCGGCTGCGAAGCAGAAGGTGCTGTTTCTGCCGCACGCCGTGCGACAGATATTAAGGCCGGACCGGGCGATCAGCACCTTCGAAGTGCGCCAAGTGATCGCCTCCGGGCAAGTGATTGAAGAATACCCCGAAGATCCGAGAGGGCACAGTTGCCTTCTCCTCGGTCGCGGCGTTGGGAACCGTCCAATCCACGTCGTCTGCGCTCCGAAAGAGGACTACCTGGCCATTATCACGGCCTACCTCCCAGGGGCAGGCGCGTGGTCCAAGGATTTCAGGGCGAGGGCTAAGAAATGAAATGCGTTCACTGTAGAGGCGAGATGAAGAGGGGCGCCGCGCCATTCCACGTGGACCGCAAGGGCTGCCATCTTCTGCTGGACGCGGTTCCGGCCTGGGTGTGCCGGCAGTGCGGCGAGTCATACTTCGAAGAGCAACAGGTTGATGCCATCCAGGACCTCGTCCGGTCGCTCGAGCAGAAGGCCAAAGGGCTGGCGTTGACCAGGTGAAGGCGCCTTACCGTAGCGATACTGCGGCCAGATCAACTCAGCAGAACCTCCTCCGCGTTCGCGAAGCCGTCCGTACCGGGTGTCTTGACGGCCGCCTGGAACCCCGGTCGCAGGGCGGCGCTGGACCAGCGGCCGTCGGGGGCAAGCGCGATGACGGCCGCCTGGTGGTCCGGCCGCAGGGCGAAACTTTCGATGATGCGGCGGATGACGTCGGCGGCGGCGTCGGCGGGGGCGGCCCCCTGCCTCATGCGTTCGACCGCCAGGAACGTGCCGCACACGCCCATGATGAGTTCGCCGTGTCCGGTGGCGACGGCGGCGCCCGCCCGCGGGTCAACGTAGAGTCCGTGGCCGATGATGGGCGAATCGCCCACGCGGCCGGGACGTTTGAACGGAAGGCCGCTCGTGGAGCATGCCCCGGCCAGCGTGCCGGAGGCGTCGAGCGCCAGGACGCCGACGGTGTCGTGGGCGGGGCCGGGCGGGGGCGAATCCTGCGCAGGTGGGGAATCGCCCGCGGCTCGATGCGAGGCGCGCCACTCCTGGAACCTGGCGCGCATGGCGTCGGTCAGAAGGTCGGCCTCGGCCATGCCCTGCTCGCGGGCGAACCGTTCTGCCCCGTCGCCTGCGAGCATGACGTGCGGCGTACGCTCCATCACGAGCCGCGCGAGCGTCACCGCGTGCATCACCCGCCGCACGAAGCACACCGAGCCGCATCGGTCGGGCGCAAGCATGACGGCGGCGTCAAGGGTGACTTCGCCCGCCGCGTCGGGGCGTCCGCCGCGGCCGACGCTTGCGCAGGCGGGGTCGGCCTCGACCGCGCGGCAGGCATGCTCGACGGCGTCGAGCGCCCCGCCGCCGGGCCGGACCAGGTGCGGCCACCCCGCGGCCACGGCCGCGCGGCCGAAGGACCAGGTGGCAAGAAGAATCGGCGATGACACGGGCACTGTCACTCCTGCCGCTGACGGTGATATTGTGCTACCGCCGGCAGCGGACGGCCGATATAATGACTTGCGATGGCGTCACTCATAAAGACCAACCCGTACCTGCGCGACCCGAAGCGGCGGCGGCGGTGGATAGAGGAGAATGCCCTGGACTCCGCGGCCTTCGAGGGCGCGCGCGGGTTGCCACGGTGTCAGGAACCTCGGCCCTCGCGGGCGCGCCGCTCGAAGGCCCGCAGAAAGAAGGCCGTCAGAAGGCCGTACTCCTGCAAGTAGCCGCGCGAGATGGCTTCCCGCATGCCAACGTGCGTGCTCGCGCGGCGCCCCGCGCCGCGGCCGAACAGAAGCCGGGGCGATGCCCCGCCCTACAGGTTCGCGTGCCGTTCAATCCGCAATCCGCAGTGCCACTACTTGTCCTGCCGCGACCAGTCGTAGGGGATCTCCGGCGAGTGTGCGGGCAGGCGGTACTCGTCGGGTTCCTTGCGGTTGTAGGGTTCCGTCGGCACGTTGATGATGACGGCCTCCGACGCGGAGATGCACTTGAAACCGTGGTACACGCCCGCCGGAATGCGCAGGCGCACCGTGTTCCAGTCGCCCAGGAAGAACTCGTTCACCTGGCCGCGCGTGGGCGACCCTTCGCGCGGATCGTAAAGGACCACCTTCATCATGCCGCGGACGCAGACGAAGTTGTCGGTCTGTTTCTTGTGGTAGTGCCAGGCCTTGACGGCGCCGGGGTAGGCGCTGGTCAGGTACACCTGCCCGAACTTTTCGAAATCGGGGTCGTCGGAGCGGAACATCTCCATAAGTCGTCCGCGCTCGTCGGGGATGGCCCGCAGGGGCGTGACCTTGACGCCGTCGATCATGGCTTTTTGGCTCCGGGTGACGCTGGGGCGGTCTTGGCGGCCGGGGCGGGCTTCGGCGGGGGAGGCACGGAGCCGGGCGCCCGCGCCACGATCTTCGGCCCTACCCTGCCCTCGGCGTCCTTCTCGTACACGGTCTCCAGGACGTAGCCTGCGTGGTGTCGGCAGCGGACGGCGGGCGGCTCGCCGGGTTTTCCGGGGACGAGTTCGTAACTGGGCTCGTCGGGCTTGCTCGTGGTGTCGTCGGGGCAGCGGAAGAGGGACTTCAGCGTGTCTGTGTCGTCGCTGGAGATCTTCAGGCCGCTGCCCATGGTCAGCGTCCAGCCGCCCAACTGGCCGCCGAGCACGGCCTGGCGGAAGGTGGCCATGTCTTTGTCCAGGCCGGTGCTTCGCTGCATACTGAGGAGCATATGTGCAATAAGCGCGAGGTTCCAGCGGCAGCCGAGGCCGCCCGTGGGCTTGAGGGTCTTGATGTACTCGTGCAGGCGTTTCTCGAAGCCGGCCACGTCGCCGCCGAATGATTTCTGCCAGGCGTCGGGGCCGTCGCGGCCGCGGGCCAGGTAATACATGAACTGGAGGAACGGGGCGCGGTACTTGCCGTCGTCGGCCGCCTGGAGAAAGTGGACCATGACCCACGACTGCTGGTACTCGACGTAGGCCTCCGGCCCCCCGCCGCGCATCGTAGTCATCCACGCCTCGGGCGTCATGCTGAGCATCTTCTGGACCGGGAACAGGCGGTTCTCCGCCAGGACGCGCTTCAGGTCGTTGACGAGGTAGGTGGGGGCCTGGCCCGTGGCCAGTTGGCCGCCCTTGAACTGGGCGTGCTTGAAGAACTCGGCCAGCCCCTCGTTCAGCCAGACGGGGCACTTCGGACCGATGAACTGCTGCACGAACTGGTGCGTGCTCTCGTGGCGCAGCACCTCCAGGAGGTCGTCAATCTGGTCCTTCGAGCCGTAGCCGCTGATGAGGTTGCGGCCGGCCTGGTACTGGCCCTGGCTGCCCTTTACGTCCTGGCCGGCGAGCGCCTCGTACTTCTCCTTGCTGCTTACGATAAGAACGGTGACCCGCTGGAGTGTGAAGGCGCCCGGCTTGTTGCCTGCCATGCGGCGGTAGAGGTCCTGGAAGAGGGCTTCCTGGTGTGAGGCGATGAGTTGTGCGATGTCTGCGCCGAGGTCGGTGCGGATGAGGTAGTGCGGCGTCTCGGCGACGATGAACTCGCCCTCCGCCTTCATGGGCCAGCCGGCGGCCGCAGCGGCGGCCGCGGGCAACAGGACACTGAGCGCCGCGGCCGCCCCGGCCGCCAGGACAAACCCCGCCGCCCATCCGATTGGTCGCCTGCGCATGGCTGCGCTCCTGCGATACCGGGCCCGTCGGCGTCCTTCCGGCCGGATATCGTATCCGCCGCCCCCCCGACTTGCAAGTGGTCGCCCCGGCGGCAGCGGTG
>VGYT01000186.1 GCA_016872895.1 Planctomycetota bacterium | reverse complement strand
CCGGTCGCCCGCGCGGGCGGCCTCGGCGACGGCCGCTGCCTGGTCCCGCGGGTTGTCCGCCCGCAGCCGCTGAAGGGCGGCCTCGTGGCTATAGCAGCCGGCCGCCAGGAGCGGCAGTGCAACCAGGCCGATGCCGCATGCGTGCTTCAAGGCCCCTCGCTCTTCGGCGCAACCCCATCGCGCCCCTCATGCCAGCGGGGGATTATATCCCCGCTCGGCGGCCCCTGCCAATCAAATCGGCTGCGGCACGGAACCGTTGCAGTCGCGGCGCGGATGTGATACGTTGGCGGTGCGGGCGGCGGCGGCGGGGGATGGGAAACGGCATGGACCTCGGCAAGAGCATCCGTCGGACGTTCTGGCGCGGCCTGGCGGCCCTGCTGCCGGCGCTGCTGACGGTCATCGTCCTGGCGATGGGCCTCTCGCTTCTCTACAACTACGGCGGCGCGCAGGTCAATTTTGTCATCATCCGCCTGGCCGCGCACCTCTCGGGCCTGCCGGTGGAGGATGTCGGGGCGTGGTACGACCACTACTGGCTCCACTGGGTGGGCGTGGTGATGGCCGTGGTCGGCCTGTGCGTCGTGGCGTACCTGGTCGGGACGTTCCTGGGAGCGCGTCTGGTGCGGCTGGTTGAGCGGTCGCTGATGCACGTGCCGCTGGTGAAGAGTATCTACCCTGGGGCCAAGCAGGTCTCGGACTTCTTCTTCTCGGAGCGCAAGGTCGATTTCAGCCGCGTCGTGGCCATCGAGTTTCCGCACAAGGGCATGTGGATGATCGGGTTCGTGACGGGCCGGGGCTTCCGGGCGCTGTCGGAGAAGTCGGGCCGGGACCTGCTGTCGGTCTTCGTGCCGTTTACGCCCGCGCCCGTGACGGGCTACACCGTAATGGTCTCGAAGGACGAGGTGGTGGACCTGGCGGTGACGGTGGACGAGGCCATTCAATACATGATTTCGGCGGGGGTCATCATGCCGGCGGCCGAGCGGCCGCAGTTGCTGGGCGCCGCAGTGGCGGCGGGCGCGAGAGCAGGCGGCGCCGACCGGCAGCCATAACTGAAAGGACTCGCCTGATGTACGTCGGTCGCATCGTTGCCGTCGGACGCACGCCGCAGGGGCGCAACGCCGTCCTCTACCGCGTGTCGTCGCGGTCGTTCCCGAATCGCCGCACCCTCAGGACGGCGCGCGGCCTGGCGGTCGTTCCCATCGAGGGGCACGAGAAGGACATCTTCAAGAACCCCTACATCGCGTACAACGCGGTGCGGGTGGCGGCCGCGCCGTCGCTGGGCGGGCAGCCGGTGGCCACGGCGACGAACGGCTCGCAGACGGACCCGATTGCCGAGAAGATCGCCTCCGGCATGAGCATCCGCGACGCCATGGTCGAGTCGCTCGCGGTCCTGGACTACGAGAAGGACGATTTCAACACGCCGCGCATCGCCGTGGCGGTGGCCCGAGCGGGCGAGGAAGGCTGGTGCGGCATCGCCCGAAAAGACGCGCTCCTGGTGCGGGCGTTTCCGCTCGTGACGGGCGAGGCGTATTACTTCGCCACCTACGAGATAAGCGAGCCGCGAGCCGACCTGGTCAGCCCATTCCGCGCCGCCACGGCCGACGATGCGGCGCAGTGGGCCATCGACGGCGGCAAGTTCGCCGACCTCGAGAAGCCCGTTTGCTCCGCCGCCGCGCTTGCCACCGACGCCGGCTTCGACCTGGCGGGCCGTACGGTGTAGGAGCGCGAAAGGCAGAGAACCGCGCGCCTGCGTGCGCGGTTCAAGCAGTCATGCGGCGTGTCCGATTCTTCCCCGTGCTGGCGGCCCTCGTGCTGGCGTCGGGCCTTGTGCCTGCCCCCGGCCGGGCCGCGCACGCCGCGCAGTTCGAGCAGACCGTCACCTTCCGCGAGCCGCTCGGCCAGGCATGGACCGACGAACTCGTCCACCACGACCTGCGCGTGCCTCAGGGGCGAGTGGCGGCTGCGACGTTTGCCCTGCTCGACGCCGAAGGCAAGCCCGCCCCGGTCCAGGTGGACGTGCTTGAGGGCACGGCCGCCGCCGTCCGCCGCGCGCGGCTGTGGTGGAAGGCCGCGATGCCCGCCGGGAGCGAGGTTGCGTGGCGGGTCACCTACAACGATGAGGGGCGCAAGGCGCCGCGCCCTCCGGGCGGGGTGGCCGTGCGCCGCGGCGATGGGCGCCTGATCGTCCTGGCCGGTACGTTCGAGGCGATGGTTCCCGCGCCGGAGAAACCGTTCGAGAAAGCCGTGCCGCTGCGGAAGGCGCCCGCGCCGCTCCTGGGCGTGCGGGCGGCGGGCCAGCGGGCGTGGTCCGGCGAGTTCGCCCTCGACGGCGCGGCGTACGTGCGCGAGATCAGGACGGCCGTCGAGGCGTCCGGCCCCGTTTTCGCCGTTGTGCGCCTGCGGTACATCGGCGAGGCGGGAGGGCATTCGTACGAGGCGGCGCTGCGCATCGTGCACGGCGAGCCGTGGATCGACGTCTCGGAGCGATACCGCCTGGCCGCAGGATGCCGCCTGACGGCCGTCCTTCGCGGCCGCCGGCCGCCGGAAGTGCTCTGGATGCCCTGGCAGGCCGGCGGCGGCGATGGGGCCGAGCCCGCCTATGACCTCCGCCGCCTGGTCCTCGATGCGCCCCTGCGGCCCGATGTGCCCTTTGCCGCGATGCGGCCGAGGTGCACCCTGGTGCGCGATGCCGCGCAGGCGCTGCTGGCGCTCGGTCCGGGCGATGCCGGGCCGGCCGTCGGTTTTGTCATGACCGCTCCGGGCGACTGGCAGCGGCCGTACGAGAACTTCCCTTCCGCGCGGCCGTGGGTGGCCGGCGCGGCGGCGGGCGCTCCGTCGGCCGCCGAGAAAGCGGCGCCCGCCGGCGCTGCGCCTGCCGCGCAGAAACCGGCGGCTGCGGCCGAGAAACCGGCAATCGCCGAGAAGTCGGCGGCGCCCCCGGTCCAGGCCGTGCCGGAAGGCGTGGCGGTCGATTTCCCCCTGGCCGAGGGCCGGCGGCGGTGGCTCCTCGTGGTCGGGCCGCGCGACCAGTTCGACGAAAAGGGCGACCTTCATCGCCTCATCCGGCGTGCGGCCGACCTGCCGCTCGACAAGGTCCTGTGCGACTGGGTCCTCTCCTGGCCGCGCGGCCGGGTCGAGCTGGGGCCGCACCTGCTGACCACGTGGGACCGCCTGCGTCCGTTGCGCGAGGACCTGGCCGGCGGGCGCGAGACGCCGGCCGCCGGCCTCGTTGCGCGTGCGCTGGCCGGCGAGGCGCGTGGCGACCGCCGGTTGGCTGAACTTGTGGCCGGGCGCCAGGAGGCCTCGGCCGCCCTCAACGTCGCGCCGATCTTCGAGGCTTGCTACCAGGCGCCCGAGTTGTCGCCGGCGGCGGCGTGGCCGCGGCGCCTGCCGCGGATGCTCCTGGAGGCCGACCTTGCGGCCGCCGGCCGCTCCACGGCGGCGGGCGAACCGTCAACTTGCGTTGATGCTTCCGTCGCCTTCCTGGCGTACGTTTTCGGCGACCCGAACTACCGGCCCGGCGCGGCCGGAGGGTGGGAGGCGGGCGGTCGCGACCCCGCCGGCCTGGGGTACGCGGTTCCGCTCTATGCGGCGGCGATGCTGCCCGACCACCCGCACGCCTCACGCTGGTCGGCCGCCGCGCTGGCGGCCCTCCGCGACGACCTCCGCCGCACGAGCGGCGTTGCCGGACAGACGCCCGGAAAGGATGCGCCGGAAGCGGTCCCCGACGCCCCGGCCTGCCTCCGTGATCGGGCGGCGGCGATGCTTCCGCTGCTGGAGAGGATGCTCGCGGCGCAGAACGCCCGCCTGGAAGACCCTTTCCGTTGGCCGGAGGCGCGTGCGGCGGTCGAGTTCTTCCTGGGTCTGCACGCGCCGGCCGACGCGCGGCTGGGGCGGCGCGGCCTTCCGCCGTTCGGCGATTCCTTGAGCCGCGGCCGCGGGGCTTCGGGCGAGGCCGGGCCGGCGGAAGACCGCGCGGGCCTCCTGTTCGGCCTTGCCGCCGCGGGGTTCCGGCAACACGACGCCGCGTTCGCCTCGCAGTGCATGGCGATGTATCGGCACTACTTCGGCGCGGCGGGCGGCGGCGACCTGGCGGCCGACCTGGCCGCGGCGCAGGCCGGCTTCGACGCGCAGGAGCGCTCGGTTCCGCCGCTTCCGGCCGCCGGCCGCGCGTGGCCGGGGTTCGGCGCGGTCCTGCGGAGCCGCCCGGCCCGCCTGGGCGACGCCGCGGCAGGTCCGGCCCCCGACCGCGGGGCGTTCGCCGCCTTCCGCTGCGGCCCGCCCGGCCGCCCGGCCGGACCCGACGAGATGGCCTTCCACTTCTTCGGCGCGGGGCAGCCCCTGGCCCTCGCCTGGCGCGCCGGGCCGGCGCATCGCATCTACCAGGAGCATATGTACAATCGTATCAGCCTGGGGGACGATGAGAACATGGACGCGGCGGCGGAACTCGCGGCGTTCCAGGCATCCGACGCCGCCGACCTGGCCGTCGGCCAGGTGCGCACCGGCGCCCTGCGGAAACTGCCGCGTTGGCCGCACGAAGTGCCCCCTGCTGCGGCGTTCCCCCGCCGCACGCTCGCGGCCGAGGCGCGATGGCGGCGGATGCTGTGCCTCGTCAAGCACGCCGGCGGCCCGCTGGAGGATTACCTGGTCGTCCGCGACGAACTCGCCTCGGCCGAGCCGGCCACGTTCAACCTGTGGCTGCTCGCGCGCTCGGTGCGGCAGGAGGGGCGCCTGCTGCTGTTCGACGGCCAGTTGGCGGCCGACGCGGCGGTCTTCGTGGCGGCGCCCGACGCCGACCGCGTCCGCCTCGACCGATGGGCGTGGCCGCGACAGGACGAGTCTGCCATGATCCCGCGCGGCTTCCGCGCCGGCGTGGACCGCTGGCGGGCCGGCGAACTCCAGCAGGGCCTCCACGTCGAGGCGTCCGCAGGCGAGGCGTTCCTGGTGGCGATCTACCCCTTGCACAAGGGCGCCGAGCCGCCGCGTTTCGAGCCCCTGGCCCAGGGTCGCGGGGTTCGCGTCTCGCTCGCCGGTGCGTCGGAAGAGGTGTACCTGGCGAGCGACCCGCCGGCCGACGCGGGCGGCCAGGCCGCTCTCCGCCGCGAGGGCCGGCGCACGGTCATCCTGCCCGCGGGCACGCTCCCGCCCCTCGGCAAGCCCGCCGCCGAGTGAGCGCGCCCGCGGTTTGCGCACCCGCTTTTTGCTGCCCGAGTTTTGCGCTTCCCTTTTCGCGGCATGCGGATATACTCTCCGCCCGTTTAGGCCGGGGCGGGGGGGCGCGGCCTTCCGGGGTGGAAGGCGAGCAGCGGAAGGCCCGCCGCAGCCGCGCGGAGGAAGGAGACCAGGATGCCGCTTTGCCCGATGCGACAGATCGTTGACGAGGCCCGCAAGGGCGGTTACGGCGTTGGCGCCTACAACGTCAACAACATGGAGCAGATACAGGCGATCGCGGGCGCGGCCCGCGAAACCCGCTCGCCCCTTATCATCCAGGCCAGCCGCGGGGCGCTGGAATACACGAACCTTATTTATCTTAAGCACCTGATGGCCGCCGCCGTCGAGGAGAACCCCGACCTGCCCATCGCCCTGCACCTGGACCACGGCCCCCACCTGAAACTCTGCAAGGAGGCCATCGCGCTGGGCTTCACGAGCGTCATGATTGACGGCTCGATTGATTACGAGAAGAAGACGCCCGACGGCAAGCACCCGGCCCGCTCGTTCGAAGACAACATCCGCGTAAGCAGGGAAGTGGTTGACTACGCCCACTCCTTCGGCGTCAGCGTGGAAGGCGAACTCGGGACCCTCGGCGGCATCGAGGAAGACACCCATACCGACAAGGTCCTGCTGACCGACCCGGACCAGGTGGAGGAGTTCTGCAAGCGCACGGGCGTGGACGCCCTCGCGCTGGCCATCGGCACAAGCCACGGGGCCTACAAGTTCAAGCACGCCCCGGTCCTTGCGCTGGAACTGATAAGCGAGTGCCGCCAGCGCGCCCCGCAGACGGCGTTCGTCATGCACGGCTCGTCCAGCGTGCCGCAGGAACTCATCGACGCCGTCAACAAGTACGGCGGCAAGATGCCCGGCGCGATGGGCGTGCCCATCGCATCCATCCAGGAAGGCGTCAAGCGCGGCATACAGAAGATCAACGTGGATACCGACGGGCGCCTGGCCGTGACTGCGGCCATCCGCAAGGTCTTCGCCGAAAAGCCCTCCGAGTTCGACCCGCGCAAGTACCTGGGCCCCGCCCGCGAGGCCCTCCAGAAACTCATCGCCTCCAAGATGCGCGACTTCGGCACCGCCGGCCACGCAGGCGACTACAAGGCCAGGACGCTGGAAGAGATGAAGGCGTTCTACAGCAAGCGCGCGTAGGCGCGGTTCAAGCCGGCGCGGCGGGGATCCGCTCTCACCTTGCGTCCGGGGTTAGGAACTCCTCCAAGAGTACCTCGCGCATTCTGCGGCGAAGGAAGTCGTGAATCCCTTCCTGCCGCATCTTCACCAGTTCATGTTTGAACCCCAAGAGCGCGCTCAGGATGCGTGCGACCTCCTGGGGCCAGTAAGCCGCGCTCATCTGGACGATGGTGCCGCGCACTCGGCGGGCGAGTTCCTGGATGCGGCTGTTCGGGCCGATCCGGTCAACAATGATCACCGTGCCCATGTACCACTTCCTGCCGCCCAATTCGGTTTCCCGCTCGAACCGGGTCACCTTGTCCAGGGATATTTCAGGGTTGCCCCGCCCTATGAAGCCTATGTCGAAGCGCACGCCCTTGCCAGGCTCATAGAGCAGCGTGGCGTCGCTTTCGCGCCTTTCTCCTCGGGACGCCAGCCAGAACTCGCCACGAAGGGTCTGCGGATTCTCCCGTGGCACGTGCTTGAAGCCGAGGATGCTCAGCAGCGATCCGAGAACGAGTTTCTCGAAAAGTTTGCCATAAGCCGATTTCTCGGATCCGCGGATCGCAAGCGTCTGTGCGCCTACCGCGCCCGCCAGGTAGGTCATGAAAAGCCAGTTCACCTGCGCCTTCAGGCCTGAGGGGGTTTCCAGTACGCCTCGCAGTTCGCCCTCTTGCTGCGCCTGTCCTGCGATGGCTTGGGCACACGCCTGAATGTACTGGTCACGATACTCGGCAAGAGCCCTGGGGTCGTCCCTCAGCACGTTCTGAAGGGCCTTGTCCGTGAGGCCGATCATCCACTGTGCCAGCCATCGCTCGGCCTTGGGAATGCCCGGCTGCGCCAGGTTAGCCGTCGCAAGGTGCGGCAGGCGCTGTATGAAATCAGGCGAGGCGCGCGAACCGCGCAGAAACATGCTGACCATGGCAAGGTTAAGCGCAGCAATGCGGCGGCGGGTGAGAACTTCCGTGGAATCCCGCAGGTTCTTTCCGGTCAGAACATCCAACACGATGCCGCGCACTACATCAATGCCTACCCTGCGCGCCAATTCAGCGCCCCCGGCCGTCAGCAACTTCACTGCTTCCGGCGAGACGAGGCGCAGCAGCGCGTTGCCATCCGGCTGCCTGCCCATGCCAGGCCCCCTTTCAGAACAGGACGTCCTTAGGATCTATCGGCGGGCAGTTGATCGTAAGTATGTCTGCTGCCTCCTCGCCAAGCCAGTTCTTCGCCTCGCACCTGATGATGTCAACGTAAGCGGCATCCTGCTCTATCAATACAAAGCGGCGCCCGAGTTTGACCGCCGCCTTGCCCACGGTGCCTGTGCCTGCGAACGGATCGAGCACCACGTCGCCCTTGAAAGAGTAGTATGCGATGACCTTGTCGGCCAGTTCAGCCGGAAAGACGGCCGGATGCCTCTCGTCGTGCGCGGGCTTGATGCGCCAGACGTTTGTGCGCTCGTAATCGTCGGCTATCCTGGAGGCTTTCACCAGCGCCTGGTCGGGATGCGCCCGAATACACCAATCGATTAACCTGGATGTATGTCTCCGATAGACGAGAACGTACTCCGTAACCGGAACCGGTTTGTACTGAAGGGGATTGCGGTCCGCGGCAAACCGCCGCCCCCGCCCGGTGGCCCATCCGGCCCCTTCCGGTTTCACCCAGATGATATCATCAACGAAATCATAACCCTCCTCGACGAACAGGCGGTGCACGTCGAAGGGAACGGCGATTCTCCTGGAAGCCTCGTTTCGGTGCGACCGCCTGACGAGCACGGGCGATACGTTCATGACGAAAAACCGGCCCTCGGCCAGCACGCGGTGAACATTGTGAACGACCTTGCGAATCTTCAAAAGGTATTCTTCGTAACTTATGTAATCGGTGTATTCCGGGCGGGCGTTGTAGTAAGGAGGGGACGTGAAAACGAGGTCAACGCTGCCGGCCGGCAGGTCTTGCAGAACCTGCTCGCTGTCGCCCATCCCTATGGTGTTGCGCAGCGACGAAAGGGCGTAGCGGCCGTTCCGAGACGACCGGCCGGGCCCCTGCTCGCCAAGGTCGCCGTTTCGTCCCAGCAGGCGCCTCTCCAGGGTCTCGGGCGCAGTGGACTTGTCTTCCACAATCAGCGACGTTTTTGCATCTATCACTACTTCGCCGATCTTCTCGCGGCCGCCCCTCTTCAGAAGGGGCACGCGCCACACGTGGTACCGGTCATCCACCTCGGGCAGGCCGAACGCAACGGCGTTCGCCAGACGGTGCTCGTGAAGCCACACGGCGCAGACCTTCTTTGCAGATTCCACGGTCTGCACGCTGTACTTGCGCCGTTCCGCCACGGTCCTGCGCTTGCGCGCAGCCGGGGCGTGCGATGCGATGTGCTGTTCAATGCTCATAGATCGCCCCTCATCCGGTCAAGTTCGCCCCGCCGGCGGCCACGAGGCGGCAGGCGTCGAGCCAGGAGTCTATTGATTCGCCCGCGTCGGCCCACCAGCCCTGCACTGGTTCATACGTCATCGTGCCGGCTGCCGCGTAGTGGTTGTTGACGTCGGTGATCTCAAGTTCCCCGCGGGCGCTGGGCCTGAGGGTCTTTATCACCTCGAACACGCCGGGTTCGTACATATAAACGCCTATAACTGCCAGGTCCGACGCGGGAACGTCGGGTTTCTCGATGATGCGGACGATGCGCCCGCCCTCGACCTCGGCGATGCCGTAAGCCCGGGGGTTCGGGACCGATTTCAGCAGCACCTTCGCCCCCGCCTTCTGGCGCTGGAAGGCCTCGACGGCGGGACGGATCGAGCGCTCCAGGATGTTGTCGCCCAGGACGACGCACACCTTGTCGCCCTCCACGAAGTCGCGCGCGAGGGCCAGCGCCGCCGCGATGCCGCCCTCCCCCTTCTGATACGCATAATGCAGGCGCCCCAGGCCGAACTCCTCGCCGTTCTCCAGGAGCCGTATGAAGTCGCCCGCCGAGTTGCCGCCCGTTACGATCATGATGTCCGTAATGCCCGCCCGCACCAGGCACTCGATGGGGTAGTAAATCATCGGCTTCGAGTACACGGGCAGGAGGTGCTTGTTGGTGATCTTCGTCAGCGGGTGCAGCCGCGTGCCCAGGCCGCCGGCCAGGATTACGCCTTTCATCGTGTGGCCTCCGCGATAAAATGTCGTGGTTCTACTCTACAGGCGATTGGGCCGGGGGTCAACGGCATGAACCGTGACTCAGCGGTGAAGAACCTCCCGACTATGACACGGCGGGACTGGGATGTGACGAGGTTGAGGACGGTCGCGGCGCATGGGGGGCGTGGCGGCCGGTTGGCCGCGGGGCGAGGGGGGGACGGGGCGGGTTCGC
>VGYT01000185.1 GCA_016872895.1 Planctomycetota bacterium | reverse complement strand
CAGGGCCAGTTTCCGCGCGTCGAGGCCGCGGGTCGCCTCCTGGATGCTCCGGTCGGCCACCTGGGGCATGTCTTCCCAGAGGATCATCAGGTTCTGCACGGCGGCGGCGGCGTCGGCGTTCTGGTCGGCGATGGCCTTGACCAGGCTGTCGCGCAGTTCGGTGGCCAGGCCGCGAAGCAGCAGGGCCACGCGCCGCAGGTGGGCCGTTGCCCGGGCCTTGGCGGCCGGGGTCGCCGTGGCGACCGGGGCGGCCGGGGTGGGTCCGCCCGAGGCTTCCTGCGCGTCGGCCTTTCTGAGGCTCTCCAGTCGTCCCTGGAGCATGGCGGCGACGCGGACCTTGGCTTCGCGCGAGACGGCCTCGCCGCAGGTCATCCGCCGCACGGCCTCGCCGCGGACCCTCTCCTCCAGGGCCGGGATGAGTGCCGCACTTCTGGCCGGAGGCAACTCCAGCAGGACCAGCGCCGCGACCTGCGGATGCTGCCCCTCAAGCGCGCGGGCCAGCAGCGGCACCTCGACCTCGCGGACGGACAGGAACGGGTCGCGCGCCAGGAGGCCGCGCTGCGCCTGGCCGAAGACCTCCTCGGTGCGCTGGGCGCCCAGTGCGCCCGTCAGGAGGCGGCGGACGAAGGAGCCGTTCTCGCCCTGCGCCGGCGGCGGTGAGTGCAGGAGGCTCATGAACTCCCGGATAGGCTCGCGGACGTCCGCGTCGGTGGCGCCGCCCGAGTCCAGCCACACAAGTTCGGCTGCGATCTCGGTCAGGAGTTCCGGCCGGGCGGCCTTGAGGAGTTCTGCGCCCGTCTCCGGGTCGAGGCTTGCCAGCAGGATCGCGGCTTTGCGGACGCCTGGTGCAACCACTTACGCGCCTCCCTTCTCGGTTTCGGCCCAGGTCTGGAAGAGGCGTTTGACCTCTTCGGGGTTCTCCTGGAGGGCGGTGGAGATGCGTGCGCGGAGGAGGCCGGAGTCGGCCTCGGGCCCGAGGGCAGGGGGCAGCGCCCCCGCGGCGGCGCCGGCGGGCATGGCCTGTGCGCCGGCCGCCCCCGCGCGCTTGCGCGGCCCGGAGAGGACCTTCAGCGCCGCCAGGGCCCCCACGACGAGGACCCCGAGCGACGAATGCTTGGCGATGTCCAGATAAAACGTGCGCGTGTCGCCGGCGCCCTGGTCCTCGGCGGGGGCCCCGGCGGCGCGCGCCTGGTGGAACGCCGTCTCGACCACCTTGATGGAATCCGTCTCCTTCAGGCCCAGCGCGCTGCGGATGAGCGACTCCAGGTCGGCCACCTTGATGGTGGGCGGGGCGGGCGGCTTGGCGGCTTCCGCCCCCGCCTCGGCCGCAGGCGGCGCCTCGGCCGGCGTCGTCAGGTCCACCATCGCAGCCACCGAGACGGCCGTGATCTTGCCGGGGATGAGCACTTCCTGCTTGACGGTGCGGCCGACGAGGTAGTCGGTGACGTTCGTCTCCTCTTTGCCGGGGCCGGCGCTGGCGGCGCCCTCGGCGCTGGAGGCGGACCCGCCGGGGGCGGACTTGCTCTTGATCTCCTCCTTCGTCACGACCTTGGCCGCCGGGTCGTACACCTCGCTGGTGGTGGTCATGCTGGAGTGGTCGATGGTCACGTCGACGCGGATGCTTGCGCGGTTGGGTCCGAGGACCTTGGTCAGCATGTCCTCGACTTTGCGGGCCAGGTACTCCTCGTGCTGGGTCTTGAAGTCCAGGATTGTGCCGAGGCCGCGGGCGAAGGCGTCGTCGGTGCTCCCGGCCAGGAGGTTGCCTGCGCTGTCGACGACGACGACGGCCTCCGGCCGCAGGCCCTCGACGCTGCCCGAGACCATCCGCACGATGGCCGCCACGTTGCGGGCGGTGAGGCGTGCGGCGCCCCTGAGTTTCAGCACCACGGTGGCGCTGGCGCTTGGTCGAGAGTCGGCGAAGACGGTCGACTCCGGCCGCACGATGTGCACGCGTGCCGCCGCCACGCCCTCGATTATCTGGATGCTCCGGGCGATCTCGCCCTCCAGTGCGCGGCGGTAGTTGAGGCGCTGCGTGAAGGGGCTCGTGCCGATCTTCTCCTCGTCCAGGATGCGGTATCCGCGCTGGTCCCCCGCGGGCAGGCCCTGGCCCGCCAGGTCCAGCCGCAGGGAGTACACCTGGTCCTCCGGGACGTACACGGCCGTGCCCCCGGCGCGGAGTTCGTAGGCGACCTTCGCGTCGCGGACCTTCTCGACGATGCGGGAGGCGTCTTCCGGGTCCAGGCCGCTGTACAGCAGCGCGAGCGACGGCTGGCGCACCCAGCCCACGAGCAGCGCGGCGGCCCCCGCGCAGGCCAGCAGCGACGCCAGCAGCACCACGCGCGGCACGAGGCCGGCCCGCTGCCACACTTCACGCAGGTTCACCAGGAAGTTGCCCATGTGGCGGACTCCGGATTGCTGCGCCGCGCAAGCAGCGTGCTACACTGTGAAGTCAAATCTGCATATTCATCGTGTGCTTGTACGCTTCGATGACCTTGTTGCGGACGCCCATGAGGAGTTTGAAACTGAGGTCCGCCTTGGCCACCTCGGCCACCACGGGCAGGATGTCCTGGCTCTTGCCCGCCAGGAGGTCCTGGATGGAGATGGCCGAGGCCTGCTGCGCATGGTCCACGGCCCCGAGCGCGTCGTGGACGGCCCGGGTGAAGTCGCCCACCGGGCCGCCGGGCTTCGCCGCGGGGCCGGAGGCCTGCGCGGCCGTGGGCAGGATCGGCTGCGTAGCGATGCGGGATATGCCGCTCAGGTTCATGCGTGCTCCTTCCCATGCCGTGCGGCCGGTCGATCCTGGCGGACCGGCGCGCGGCCGCGGTTACCTCAGAAGTTCCAGCGTCGTATCCACGTGGTCCTGGAAACGCTTCAGGACGGCCGCGTTGGCCTGGTAGGCCCGCGACGCCGTCACCAGGCTCATCATTTCGACCGGCAGGTCGACGTTCGGCATGCGGACGTAGCCGCCCGGGTCGGCGTCCGGATGGCCCGGCTGAAGGACGCGCTTGAAGTCGGTCTGCGTGTCGGGGACCACCTGGCCGACGACGACGCCCGCCAGGCCGGCGCCGGTCGAGCGGACGAGCACCTCCTGGCGCCGGTACGGCTGGCCGGAGGGCGTGCGGCTGGTGCTGGCGTTGGCGATGTTCGTGGCGATGACGTTCATCCGCAGGGCCTGCGCCTTCAGGCCCGAGACCGCGATGTCGACCGGCCCGGCGACCTTGATCGAACTCATGGTGCTCTCCTTTACGCGCTCGCCTTCGGCTCGCGGCTAACTCAGCGCACATCCTCGCGGATAGCCATATCCAGTTGCCGATACATCCGGCCAAGCAGTCGCACGTAGGTCTTATAGAGCGCGCCCGTCTTGACCATCTCGCCGATTTCGGCGTCGAGGCTTACGTCGTTGCCGGCTTCGTTGACCGGGCTGGTGCCCGGCGTAAATACCCACGCCTCGTTTTCGTCGAGGTTCGCCAGTTCGCCATCCTCGATGGCGTCGGCCAGGACCTTCTCGAACATCGTGTCGGAGCGGCGGAAGCCGGGCGTGTCCAGGTTCGCCACGTTGTTGGCGATGAGCGACTGCCTGAGGGCCGTCCCCCGGAGGCCCGCCTCCAGGTAGTCGATTATGCCTGCGCGATGAGGCATGGCTCTTCTCCTTGCGCGGGAGCGGGTTCGTCCGCGGGCGGGGCGCATGGCGCCTTGTCCGCCGGGGCGCCCGGGCCCGTTCTTCGCCGCCCGCCGCAGGCGTCCTCGGCCGGCAAGAACCCTTCGCGGCGGTACCGCCGCAGTTTCTCGCGCAGAGTGCGGTCCGTGATGCCCAGCAGGCCGGCGGCCCTTGCCTGGTGGCTCCGCGTGAGGCGCAGGGCCTGGAGGATGGCCTGGCGCTCCAGGTCCCTCAGGCGCAGGCCCGTCTCGGCGCCGCCCGCCGCCTGGCCGCCGGCAGGCGGGGTCGGGCAAGCCGGCCGTGCCGCGCCGGACGAGAGTTCCGCGATCATCCACGGCGCACCTGCCAGCGACAGCACCGGCCCGTCGCCCACGATCAGCGCCGTCCGCACCACGTTTCGCAACTGCCGCACGTTGCCCGGCCAGTCGTACCTGAGGAGCAGGTCCATCATCTCGGGGTCCAGGCCGGTGATGGGCCGGCGGACCTCGCGGGCGAACTGGTTCACAAAGTGCCACACCAGGACCGGGATGTCCTCCTTGCGGTCGCGCAGCGGCGGCACGGCGATGTGCAGGCCGCACAGGCGCCAGTAAAGGTCCGTCCGGAAACGTCCCGCGTGCACTTCGCGGGCCACGTCGCGGTTGCTTGTGGAGATGACGCGGACGTTCACGCTGACGGCCTGGGACCCGCCCACGCGCTCGAAGTCCTGCTGTTCCAGGACGCGCAGGAGTTCCGCCTGGAGGCGCGGGCCGGTCTCGCTGATCTCGTCCAGGAGGAGCGTTCCGCCGTGCGCCCGCTCGAAGCGGCCCTTGCGCTGCGCGATGGCGCCGGTGAAGGCCCCCCGCTCGTGGCCGAAAAGTTCGCTCTCCAGAAGCGTGTCCGACAGGGCCGCGCAGTTGACGCGGATGTACGGCCCCTGTGCGCGGCGGCTGGCGCGGTGCACCAGGTACGACAGGAGTTCCTTGCCGGTGCCGCTCTCGCCGGTGATGAGCACGGGCATCGACGTAGGCGCCGCCTTCTTGGCCAAGGCGATGGTCTCGTGCAGGCGCGGGCTGCGGCCCGCGATGCGGTACAGGCACCGGCCGTCGGCCTCATCGGCGGCGGCGAGAGGCACGCTCCGGGCGGGCAGCAGCGCCTGGAGCATCGCCCCGACGGCCTCGCGCCCGAGCGGCTTGGTGAGCAGGTCCGCGCAGCCTTCGCGCATGGCCTCCACGGCCGCGCGGACCGTGCCGTCGGCCATCAGGCCCACGACCGGCAGGTCCGGCTGCGACAGCCTGATGCGCCGCACAAGGTCCAGGCCGCCGCCGGGCATTCCCAGGTTGCACAGGACCAGGTCCCACGGGCGGGCGTCGATGCGGTCTGCGGCGTCGCCGGCGCTGCGCGAGACGGTGGCGCGTGCCCCGCGGCAGGCCAGGCACTCCAGCATCAGGCGCGTGGCATCGGATTCCGTCTCGACCACCAGAACGTCCGGGCAGATGTCTTGAATCATGCTTCGCCTCTCGGCGTCTCACCCCCGGCTCACGCCGGGGGCTAGTCACGGCTTCTTCGGCGGCGTGGCACGGCCGGCCTGTCCGGCCGTGGATGCTGCCGGCGGCGCCTGGAGCGACGGCTGTGCCTGGATGACCCGATCCTGGAGCGCCGCGATTGAGGCCCAGGGCGTCTTGGGATGCTCGGCCGCGACGCGCTTGTACAGTGCGGCGGCAGCGGCCGGGTCGCTCGCGCGCCGGCAGTTGGCCATCTGGAAGACGGCCCACGCCTTCGCCTCGTCGGGCGCCTGGCCGCTCGCGGCGCGCTCATAGAAGATGAAGGCCTCGTCGCACCGGCCCGCCAGGTACAGCGTGTCGGCGAGGGCCACCGGGTTCGGCACCTGTTCGGGGGTGAGGCGATTCAGTTCATCGAGCGCGAGAGCGGGGTTGGGTGCGGCCGCAGGCGCCTTGGTCGGTTCGGCCCTGGGCATCTTCGGAGCGGCCGGCAGAGGAGCGGCCGGCGGGGCCGCCTGGGCCGGGCTGCCGCCGTCGTCGGCAGGGGGCTCGCCCCTGGGCTTGAACTGGATGCCGCGCAGGCGCTCAATTGCCCGGTCGAGGCTCGACGGCTCGGCCCTTGCGGCGTCCGGCGCCGTTATTGCGGCGCTCGCCAGGTCTCGGCGGTTCCTGGCCACCTGGCCGACCGGGTCGTCGGCGTCGGCCGGCGCGCCTGCCAGGAAGGCCGTCGCGGCGCCCATCATGACCGCCAGGATGGGGTGTGGTGAGTTCATGGTTCACCGGTTCCCTGTTCGTCGGGCACTTTGCCGGCAAGGGCCATGGCGGCCCGCTCGTAGTCTTTTTCGCGCGCGTAGGCGGCGCCCAGGATCTGGAGCGCGCTGCGGCGCACGTCGTCCGTGCAGCCGGATCCCAGGAGGTCGCGGCAGACGGTAACGGCGTGGGGTGCGCGGCCAGCCCTCAGACTCAGGTCGGCCAGCGTGAGCGCGGCGCGGTGGGCGGTCGGCCCTGGCGCGATGCGGCCGAGGGCCTCGGCCAGGACCGTGCGGGCCTGATCCACGTCGCCGGCGTCGGCCAGGCACTCGGCCTCCAGGACTTTCATGCGGGAGGCCGCTTCGGGCGACGCAGCGGCCGGCTGGCCCCGCCGCAGCGCCGTCATCGCCTGCTCGGGCAGGTGCATTGCGCGCAGCAGGTCGGCCCGCGCCAGCAGGAGCGCGTCGGCCTGCGCCGGCGTGGCGTCTTTCGGGCTCAGGTGCTCCAGGATGCCGAGGGCCGCCACGAAATCTTCCTGCTGCGCGAGAATCTGTGCCAGTTCCAGGAGCATCTCGACGCGCCAGGCGGCGCTGCCGCCGGGCGGGCCGGCCTTGCCGGCCGCGCCGAGGGCCTTCTTGTAGGCGTCGATGGCGTGCGAGAACCGTCCGCGCGCGGCCTCGGTCTTCGCCAGGAGGCCGTACGCCTCGGCCAGCCCCGGCTCGTCGGGCGCGCGGGCCAGGTTGATGCGGTGCGTAAGCCACCGCGCGACCTCGTCGCGGCGGCCCTGGCGGAAGTGGCACGCGGCGGCGCCCAGGGCGGCCCCCGCGCGCGACGAGGCAGACAGGTCGAGATAATACAGTTTCTTGAAGATCTGTAACGCATCGTCCAGCCGCCCCGCCTCCATCGTGGCCTGGCCCAGGCGCAGGTACACCTCGTCGATGGCCGGGCAATCGGGGTAGCGGTCCAGGAGGTCCAGCAGTTCCTGGCGCGCGCCGGCGTAGTCGCGCAGGTCCAGGCGGATGACGGCGACGCGCAGCCGCGCCAGCGCCGCAAGCCGGTCCGACGGGAACCGCTCGGCCAGGACGCGGTACTCGGTGATGGCGGCGCCGCCGTCGCCGGAGCGCTCGTGAATCTGGCCCAGTGCGAACCGCCCGGCGGCCAGCCGGCCGTCTTCCGTGGCCCGCAGGAAGAACCGGCGCCAGGCGCTCACCGCCTCGCGCACCAGCAGGTCCTGATGCGAAGCCGTCGTGGGGCACGTCGCCGGGTCGCACACGACCGCCTCGTTGCCGGTGAACCGGGCCACGAGGCCCGCCGTGCCGCAGGCGACTTCCACCAGCCTCTGGTCGGTCGCGCCCGCCAGGCACAGTGTAACGGTGCGGCGGCGGGCGGGCGGGTCCACGGATTCCCACCGGATGTCGATGCTCGTCTCCAGCGTCAGCCGCGATAGAAACTCCTCCAGCGGCGCGCCCGACGAAACGGCGGTCCATCGCCGCGCGGCGCCGGCGGACTCGTCGGGGCGGATGGACGGACCGAGCGCGGCCGAGGCGAGGCGGGCGGTGCCCTCGTCCAGCAGCCGGCGCAGGTCGGCCTCGCCGAGGCCCTGGAACGGGTCCGCCTCGGCCGCAGCGGGACGGCTGACGAGGATCTCCGCCCCGAATATGGCGGCGGCCTTCTGCGTAAGTGCCTGCGCGGCCAGGAACTCGCAGTCGGTCTCCAGGGCCGCCTGGCCGGAAACGGCGCCGAGCGCCGCCACCGCCTGGCAGGCCCGCATGCGGGCCAGAAGCGGCTGCCCGCCGGCCAGGTCGGCCAGGGCCAGTTCGCGGCAGGCCGTCGCCCGGAGGATGGGCGATGGGCCGGCGGCCGTATCCAGGAGCATCCGCCGCGCATCGGCCTGCCGGTCGAGGCGACGCAGGCACATGGCGGTCCGCAGGCGGAGGTAGTCGCTGACGTTGCGGTTCTCGGCAGTCCGTTCGCTCTGGGCAAGAAGCGCGGAGTACATCTTCAGGGCATCCGCCCAGCGGCGTGCGCCGAAGGCCTGCTCGGCGGCGGGCCAGGAGAGGCCCTCGGGGGGGACTTGGTCGGCCTCGGTCCGGAAGGTCGGCGCGGCGCCGGTCGGCGCGGCAGGTGCGGCCTCCGGTGGGGCGGGAGGATGGTCCACTTCCGCAAGCGGCGCGGCGGCGGCAGGGTCTTCCTGGAGCATCGCAGGCAGCAGCCACCAAGCCGCGGCGCCCAGGGCTGCCGTCCCGACCGCGCAAAGCAGGACGAGCGCCCGGCGGAATGTCAGCAGCCCCCGGACGGCCGCGAAGTTCGGCATGTGTCGGCGGACGATGGGCTTCCCGAGGACGCTCAGGAGTTCCGCTTCCGGCGTCGGCGAGGCATCTGGTGAACGTGGTTCTTCGTCGGCCATGTGCCAGTTCCGTGTCCGGCGCACTCGGCGACCCGCCCCCCATCTTGGCGGGCGGCGCAGTTCGGCAGGCGGAGCGCGCCGAGACCTGCCGGTCGGACACGCAACCGCCGTGCCAATCGGTGGAAAGGTGGGGGGGCCGGTGAAGGCGTGTTTTCAGGGCGCTGGCGGGGCCTGCACATCGGCCCCCGCCGGGGAAGCGCCTGACCTCGCGTCAGGTTTTTATCCGACAGGGGCGGTTTTGAGGCGCGGCGGAAAAGAGCATTGCCCTCTTGCAGGGGAGGCAGCGACAGGGCCCGCCCTCAAATCCGGCGGGCCGCCGGCGCGAAACGTCAGGCGGGCAGCCGGTCGGCTATGTCCATCGGTAGCCGCGAGACCGGCGCGTTGTCGTCTTCGTCACCCGTCAGGGGGCGGCTGCATACCCCCTCCGGAAACGCGATGTTATAACGTTTGAGTTTTGCGTGCAGCGTGGCCCGCGTGATGCCCAGGAGGGCCGCCGCGCGAGTCCGCTGCCAGCCGGTCTCCTGGAGGGCCCGGGTGATGAGTATCCGCTCGGCGGTCTCAAGGGAGAGGTTGGCGGTGTCGGACTGAGGCGTGCCCGCTGCGTCGGCGGGCGTTGCGGAAGCATGCCCTTCCAGGCGCAGGCTGGCCGGCGTGATCTCCTCCTGCGTTTCCAGGATGAGCGCCCGCTCGATGACGTTCCGCAGTTCCCGCACGTTGCCCGGCCAGTGATGGCGAAGGAGGATGTCGCGGCTCTCGGCCGCCAGCGGTATCGGCCGCCCGCGGATGGCGACGGAAAGCGATTCCAGGAAGAAATCCGCCAAGAGGAGGACGTCATCCCGGCGCTCAGGGGCCCGCAGCGGCAGCAGGTGGATGGGCAGCACCGCCAGCCGGTAGTAGAGGTCCGGGCGGAAGGCGCCCGCGCGGGTCTCCTTCGCCAGGTCGCGGTTGCTGGAGGCGATGACCGTGGCGCGGCAATCGACGTCGTGCGTGCCGCCCACCTTGCGGAACTTGCGTTCCTGGAGGACCCGCAGGAGTTTCGCCTGGAGGTTGGGCGGCATCTCGCTGATTTCGTCCAGCAGCAGCGTACCGGAGCCGGCCAGTTCAAACAGGCCCGTCTTCTCGCGGTCGGCTCCCGTGAAGGCGCCCTTGACGTGGCCGAACAGTTCGCTCTCCAGCAGGGTGGCCGTCAGGGCCGCGCAGTTGACGGCGACGAAGTTGTCCGGCCCGCCGCCGCGAAGAACGTGGAGCGCCTGTGCGGCCAGTTCCTTGCCGGTGCCCGTCTCGCCGGTGATAAGCAGGGGAGACGTGCGGGCGCGGGCCACCAGTTGGATGATCTTCAGGGTCTGCCGGATGCCGGGGCTGTGCCCGACGAGAGGAACGCCTGGCGGGCACTCCGGCGCAAAATAGCGGCTGGCCGGGGGCTGGCCGCCGGTCG
>VGYT01000184.1 GCA_016872895.1 Planctomycetota bacterium | reverse complement strand
AACGAAACTGGCATCCCAGTCCTGGTGCAGCCACCGCAGGACCATGAAGACGAAGACCGCGCCCAGGAGGGGCAGCACGATGAGCATGATGCGCTTGAACGTCACGGCTGCTCCTTCCGCGGACGGCGCAACGCCGGGAGGTCGTCCGGCAACTGGTCCGTGTAGCGATTGAGCACGTCGCCCCATCGTCCCTGGTACCGGAGGATAAGTTCGATCGTCTCGCGGACGGCGCCCGCCCCGCCGCCCGAGCGGGTCACGTAGTGGGCCATGCGCCTGGCCTCCGGGGCGGCTCCGGCCGTCGCCACGGCGAACCCGACGCGGGCCATCACGGGCAGGTCCACGAGGTCGTCGCCGATGTAGCAGGCGCGGTCGGCCGCGCGGCCGAAGCGCTTGAGTATCTTTTCGAGCACGGGCAGTTTGTCCTTGGCGTTCTCATAGACGGCCTCGATGCCGATGTCACCCGCGCGGATGCGGATGGTCCGCGACGCCCGGCCCGACAGGATGGCCGCCTCATGCCCCACGCGGAGCCAGTACTTGACGCCCTGGCCGTCGAGCACGTTGAAGGCCTTGACGTCCGCGCCGCGCGAGTCGTAGATGATCCGGCCGTCGGTCAGAACGCCGTCGACGTCGAGGATGAGCAAGTCTATCCTGTCGAGCATCTTGTGGCCTTCGGGATAACCGGCTGCTTCCGCAGCCGGCTCGGTACTGACTATTGATTATTCAATATTCACCATTCTCCCTGCCTTGCCGCGGCGGCGTTATAAGCCGACGCCGGTGGCCAGGAGGTCCTGCACGTCCACGAGGCCGACGAGGCGGCGCCCGGAGTCCACCACGGGCAGTTCCTCGATGAAGTAGCGGTTGATTATCCGGATGGCCTCGGCGGCTGAATCGCCCGCGCGGACGAACTTCGGATTCCTCGTCATCACCTCCGCGATGGGCCGGTCGAGGGCGTCCTGGCGGCCGGCCTCCAGCAGCCGCCGCAGGTCCGCATCCGTGAAGATGCCCGTCAGCCGGCCCCGCGCGTCCACGAGGCACACGGCCCCGCTGCGGCGGCGCATCGCCCGCAGGCCGGCCAGGGCCTCGCCGACCGCCAGGCTGTCGCGGGCCATCGGAAGGTCCTTGCCGCGACGCATCAGCGTCTCGACCAGCAGGAGTTGCCGGCCGAGGCTGCCGGCCGGATGGTACAGCGCGAACTCCTCGCGCGAGAACTGACCGCTGCGCTGCCGCATCTTCAGGACCGTCAGCGCCAAGGCGTCACCCAGGGCGAGCATGGCGGTCGTGGTGGCGCTCGGAGCGAGGCCCATCGGGCAGGCCTCGTCTATCCGGCCCATCCACAACAGGACCTTCGCCTTGCGGGCGAGCGCCGAGTCGGTGGTGCCCGTCATGGCGATGACCGGGACCTTCATCTTCTCCAGTTGCCCCAGCAGCCGCGTGACCTCGGCCGTCTCGCCGCCGTAGGAGAGGATGAGCACCACGTCGCCCGGCCGCACGCGGCCCAGGTCTCCGTGCACCGCCTCTGCCGCGTGCAGGAAGTGGCTCGGCGTGCCCGTCGAGGCCAGCGTGGCCGAGATTTTCTGGGCGATGATGCCGGCCTTGCCGATTCCGCTCGTGATGACGTTGCCCTTGCAGCGGAAGAGCATGCGCGCGGCGTGAGCAAACTCCTGGCCGACGCGCGGAATGAGCCGCCGCAGCGCCCCGGCCTCGGCCTCCAGCACGTGCCGCGCGTAGGCCAAGTCCACCCTGGCACGGCCACGGGCCGTGCCGCGGCCGGCGGCAACGCCCCGGCTCGCCAGGGCGACGCCGTGGCAAGCGCGGCCCGCTTTGTGTTCAGCCATGCGAAGGCCCTTTCGTCCGTCGGAGGGCCAGTCTAATCGGACCGCGGCGGGCCTGCAAGCCCCTACAAAGCAGCATGGCGGGCTGGGAGACCCGCCGCGCAGACCGGCAAGTTGCGTTGTAGTGCCGATCCCCGCTTCTTCGCCGCCCGGCCGGAAGTCTGTGCACCGCCGCCGGCGTTCCCTACGGGCCTGCCGCGCCCCCGCTGCCGCTGCCCGTCCAGAGATACAGGAACTGCGGCTGGAACCAGGTCATTACGTCGGGCACGGAGATGTTAAGAAGGTTCATCTGCATCCCGCCCAGCGGCGCGGCGCTGTAAACGTTCGCCTTGTAGCCCCACGGGCGGTCGTACATGACCACCTTGACGGCCTTCGAGCCGCTGCGCTGCTTGGCCAGGGCGACGGCGTCCTTGACGTCGCCGGTGGAGTCGGCCAGGCCGTTGGCGGCGGCCTGCACGCCGGTATAGACGCGCCCGTCGGCCAGGGTTTTCACCGCCTCGCGGTCGAGGGCCGGGCGGCCCGACGCCACCACCTCCAGGAACCGGCCGTGCAACTCCGTCACGATCGCGTGGAGCACCTTCTGGTCGGCCTCGTCCAGGGGTTTGAAGGGGCTGGCCATGTCCTTCATCGGGCCGGATGTGATGGCCTTGGCGTCGATGCCCAGTTTGGCCATCGTCCCGGCCAGGCTGAACGTCTGCGCGAGCACGCCGATGGAGCCGGTGACCGCGGTCGGGGCCGCGATAATGGCGTCGGCCCCGCACGCCAGGTAGTAGGCGCCGCTTGCGCCCACGTCTTCGATGACGGCCACGACGGGCACGTTGCGCTCCTTCTTGAACTCCGCGAGGCGCCGGTACATGAGGTCCGTGGCCGTGACCCCGCCGCCGGGCGAGTTGATGCGCAGGACCACTGCCCGCACGTCGCGGTCCTTCTGTGCCTTCTCGATCTTCTCGGCGAAGAGGCTCACGGGGTTGTCGCGCGGCCCGAAGAGGCCGTGGCTGCGGACGTTCATCAGGAGGCCGTCCACGTCCACGATGGCCACCTTGTCCGTCACAAAGAGGCCAGGGTCGCGCGAAACTACCGTCTCCTGGAGTTCTTCGTTGACCGCCACCGGCTTGATGATGTAGCCCATGTTCTGGCCGCAGCCTGCTGCAAGGCAGGCCCACGCCGCCGCAAGCAGCACGATTCGAGTTCTCATGTGCCGATCCTCCTGCTCATTCCGTGGGGGCGAGAAGCAACGGCCCCAAGATAACGTCGGAAGGTCAATAAGGAAAGGGCCTGCGTCTTCTGTTGACATTTCGTGCTTGTCGGCATGGCCGCCGGGCGGGTAGATTGGCGGGCGGCAATCGCAGCGGCGCTGCGAACGAAGAGGAGACGGCATGTCTTGGTTGCCGTGCTGGGGCGTTCTTGCGGGTCTGTTCATCGTCGCGGCAGCCGGCGCGGGCGAGGCTTCGGCGCCCCCCGGGCCGCCGCCCGCGACGCTGACCCTCGGCATCGCCCAGATGAGGCTGGCGGCCGAACTGGAGACGAACCGCGAGACGATCCTGCGCTTCATCCGCGACGCCGCGGCGCCGGGCTGCCGCCTGCTGATCTTTCCGGAAACGTCGCTCGACTCTCCGCCGCAGACGCCGACGGCCGACATCGACGCCGCCGTGGACGTCATCCGCCGGGCCGCCGACGCCGCCGACATCTACGTCGTCCTGGGCGGCAAATACAAGCGCACCGATGCCGACCGCCCCTACGAGCGCATCGTCGTGATTGACCCCGAGGGGCGCATCATTCACCGCTACGACAAACTCTGGTCCGATGCGCGGTTTCCGAGCGTGCCTGGCCTCTTCTACGTCGACGGCGTGCCTTGCAGCGCCATCCTCTGTGCCGACCGCTGGATCCGGGGCGTCGAGGACCTGCCGGCCGTCGCGGGGTCGCAGGTCCTCATCGAGTGCTCCAATAACTATGCAAATGAATGGCTCGAGGACCTGGGGTGGTACTGGTACGTGCCGCGCGCCCTGCGTAACAATGCGTGGGTCATCCTGGCGAACACGCCGCGAGACATGCACGGCAAGGCGGGTCACGGGCACAGCGCGGTCATCGCGCCGGACGGGCGGCTGGCCGCCGCCGCGGGGAACGAGGCCGACCGCCTCCTGATGACCACCATCAACCTGGCCGAGGCTACGCGTGCCGAAGCGCTCCGCCGGCGAGACCACCCCGCGTTCAGGGCCTACTGGGACGTCGGCCTGCGCATCCTGCGCGGGGAGGCCGTGGAGGTCGCGTTGCCGGACGCCCTGAAATCGCCCGCCGTCGGCGTCGCCCTGGCAGCCGCGCAGATGGCCTGTTCGCGCAGCATCACGGAGAACCTGGCGCGCATCGAGCGGCGCGTGCAGGACGCCAGAAAATCGGGGGCGGACCTGGTCGCCTTCCCGGAGTTGGCCGTGACGGGCGCCGATGCGGCCGACATCCGCCGGGCCGACACCGCCGCGCTGGATGCCGCCCTGGCCAGAATCCGGGCCGTCGCCAGGGCCGAGGGCGTGGCAGTGGCCGTCGGCATGCCCCTGCTGGACGGCGGCCGGCGGCAGAACGGCGCCGTCGTCGTCGGCCCGGACGGAAACGTCCTGACGCAGTACGCACAACTGGTGGTGGACCGGCCCGACCTGTTCGTCGCCGGGACGAGCACGCGGGCGATGTGGTTCCGCGTCAAGGGAGTGCCGGCGGTCGTGACGGTCGGCCGCGACGCTCTCTGGAGCGAGATCGCCGAACTGGCGGCCGTACGCGGGGCACAGGTCCACGTGCACCTGGCCTACGACCGCGACGCCACGCCGGAGGGCCTTCTGCGCCGGCGCCAGGTCTGGGCCAACCTGGCCTCGTTCCGCACCTTCACGGCCACGGTGAACGCGGCCGACCCGGCGGGCGTGCCTGAGCCGAGCCTGCCGGCCGGCGGCGGCAGCGCATTGTGGGAGGATTTTCGGCGCACGAGGTCGCGCGGCGGCCCGCAGGGTTACGCACCCTACTCGGCCGTGCGTCTGGCCGAGGCCGGCAGGGGCGACCAGGTCCTCTGCGCTGCGCACACGATCGCCGCCGCCAACCCGTACTACCGTACGCTGACCGAAAAGACCAATCCGCAGATGAAGGCCTGGTACGACGCTGGCGCGCGGGTTATCGACGCAGCGGACCCCGGGCAGGAAGGGAACGTTCCGGTCTTGCGCACACGCAATTGACTCGTGCAGAATGAGGAGGGTCGCCGACATGGCAGCCACCAGAGTTGTTTCGGGCGTTCTGCTTGTGTGTCTTCTTGCCGGGCCGGCCTTGGCCGAGGACTGGGTGCAGTTCAAGTTCGACGCTCGCCACTCAGGCGACGTGCCTGGCCGAAGCGTGGCGGCGCCGCTGGGCCTGGTCGCTACGGCGACGTTGACGGATGCCGTCTTCACGGCGCCGGTGGTCGCGGGCGGCCGCGTCTACGTGGTGGACGGGTCGGGCGTGGCGTTCTGCTTCGACGCCCGCACGCTGCATCCCTTGTGGAAGTTCGAGACGCGCGGCGGGGCGGCCAACTGTAGCAACGTCTCATCGCCCGCCATCGCCGAGGGCTACCTGCACTTCGGCACCATGGCGGGGTACTACTACGTCCTCGACGCCGCCACGGGCAAGGTGGTTAAGGAAATTGCCTGCGGCGAGCCGATCTTCAGCACCCCCGTCGTGACCGGCGGCCGCGTGTATTTCGTCACGCTCGGCTCGCGGCTCCATGCGCTGAAGCCCGACGGCACACTGTGCTGGACCTGGGATTTCGTCCGCGAGCGGTTGAAGTTCGCGGGTGACCGCTGGAGCGCCCAGGAATGGCTGAAGCACAAGCAAGGCCGCGTCACCTGGCGGGACCAGTTCTGCTGCGCCGGCGACATGGCCGCCTACGATCGCTGGCTTATCGTCCCGGCGGGGGGCGAAATCCTGTGGATGGAGGACGCCGGCGACCACGCCGAGGTCCGCACCGTGGGGCTTATCCCGGCATACGCCGGCAGCGAGCGCGCCGCGAACTTCGGCCTCAGCGTCGCGGATGACGGAACGGTTTACCAGCAGTGGCACCGCCGCGACAACACCGGCCGCGTGGAGATGCTGCGCCTGCGTGACGGCAAGATCGAGGCCGCGGAGGTTCCCGGCACGCTGGCCGCCAAGGACATGCCGGACTCGCTGGGCTTCTGCTCAATGAGCATTCGCGGCAAAGACGTGTACCGCTGCCGGCCGCAGGATGGCTTCGGCCTGTGCCGGCACTCGCCGGGTCAGAAAGAACCGGAGGCGCTCCAGCGGCACGCTTCCATCTGCTCGCCGATTCTGCTGCGCGAGCAGGCCGTTTACGGCGGCCTCGACGGCAATCTGTATGTTGTGCCGCTGGCGGGCGGCCGGGCGTGGTCTTTCGCCACCGCCTTCGGGAAGGCCATCTCGGCCCCGCCGTGCGTATGCGACGGGCGGATATACTTCGGCTGCGAGGACGGCTGCTTGTACGCCCTCGGGCCGGACGGCAAGGCGCCGCTGCCGACCGAGGAACTGCCGGTCTGGAAGATTCGCAGCCCTCTGGCGGGCAGCCGCGCTGATGCGCGGTACGACTGGTACACCAACTTCGGCGACTTCGCCAATACCAGCGCCAACGACCAGGGGCTTCAGGCCCCTCTGAAGTTGAAGTGGATCCGCCGCTACGAGGGCACCTTCAAGCACCTGCCGGTTTGCGGCGGCGGCCGCATGTACACCCACACCGCCGAGGGCCAGGTGTTCGCGGTCGAGCAGGAAACGGGGCGCCTGCTGTGGCGGCGGTTCTGGCCCGGGGTGTTCGTCAGTTATACCTCGCCCCTGTATTACCAGGAACGGCTCATCGTGCCGCAGGCCGGGCTGGAGAGGTCGCTCGTGCGCTGCTTCGACGCGGCCACGGGCCGCCTCCTGTGGGAGGCCCCGTTCAGCGGTTCGCCGAGTTGGAGCCGGCAGCAGCCGCCCGTGGCCCACGAGGGGCTTGTCATCTACCAGTTCAGCACAGGTAAATATGTTCCCAAGGGCACCGGCATATACGTGATGCGGCAGGGCAAGGCCAAGGAGATTCCGCAGGAAACCGAAGGAAGCATCAGTTGGCTCTACAGCCACGACAACCCCTTTTATCCCCCGGACCAGAAGCCCCTGGTGCGGGCCTGGGACCTGCGGACGGGCGAGGAGGCCTGGACGCGCGACTTCTCCGAGTACGGGATCGGCGGCGACGACGCGGGCCTCTGCCTGATGGACGGCACGCTCTACTACTCTTGCTTCTTCGGCTACGCCGCCAGGGACCGCAAGGGGCAACCCGGCCCCCACGGCATCACGGCCGCGCTCGACCCCGCCACGGGCAAGGTCAAGTGGCTTACCACCAAGCACAGCGTGACGGCCGGCTGCACGATTTCCGGCGCCGCCGGCCGCCTGTACCTGGGCGGATACAACCAGCCCCACGCCCAGACCGAGGACCGGTACGCCTGGTGCCTCGACGCCCGCGACGGATCGCTCGTGTGGCAGTCCGAGCCGCTGAAGAAGGCAATCAACGTGGTGATGGTCGGGCCGAAGTTCCTGTTCGCCTTCGCCTACGGCGGCGCGGCCTGCCTGATCGACAAGGACACCGGCAGAATCCTCTCCCAGTTCGACCACAAGTACGCCTGCACCCGCTTCAGCCTCTCCGGGCCCTACCTGCTGGGGGCGAACATGGACCTGATTGATGCGGCCGACGGGGCGAGGCTGGTCTCGACCGGGCCGCCCATCGACCTGCGGGAATGCGTGGGCGCGGTTGCATCTAATGGCTATATCTTCTATACTGCACAGGCCAGCGGCCTCCAGGCCTGCCAGGCCTTCGGGGCGGCGGCCCCGCCCGCCCCGTCTTCAGGGTCCGCGCGGCCGTAGGCTCCGCCGGGGAACCTGTGCCATGTGTAAAACGCCGCTGTGCTGCGCGGTCCTGCTCGCGGTTCTCCTGCTGTTCACTGCGAACCCCTCGGCCACGGCAGCCACCTATTACGTGGCGCCCCAGGGGGACGATTCCAGCCCAGGTACGGAAGCCCAGCCCTGGAAGATGCTCCAGAAGGCGGCCGCGGCGGTCCAGCCGGGCGACACCGTGCGGATCAGGGCGGGCGAGCATTTCGTGGGGGCGGGGCTGAACGTCACCCGCGCCGGCACGGCCGACCGGCCGATCACCTACCAGGCGTACGGCGACGGCGAGGTGCGGATTACCAATTCGACGTCGCTCCCCTCCGGGGCCTGGACGCACGTGAAGGGCAGTATCTACTCCACGCCAATCAGCCGGCCGGCCCTTTGCGTTTTCCAGAATGACACCCCCCTCTACTTCTCAGGGAACCCGATCAAGATATCTTCGGTGGAAGAGATGATTGCCAACTCGTCCTACAAGTCCGGCACGACCCTGTACGTGTGGCTCGAAGACGGCTCGGACCCGAAGAACTCCGCGATGCGGGTCTCGCCCGGCAACGCGATCAACCTCTCCGACTGCCACCACAACGTCTTCGACGGCCTGACCGTGGAGTACGGCTATACGGCGTTCAAGGTGCAGCGCGACACGACCCACCACATCACGATCCGCGACTGCCGTCTGCGCTCGATAGGCAACCAGGGCATCCAGCCGGTGGCCAGAGACTGCGTGATCGAGAACAACCTTTTCCAGAAAATCGGCTCGAACAAGCACCAGCACGGCATCTACGGCTCGCAGCCGAGGACCATCGTCCGCCACAACGTGTTTGAGGAGATGGCGGGCTGCGGCATCCATCAGTTCCACCAGGGCGACCCGCCGGCGGGCGGGGGGTGCGAGTTCTACGGCAACGTCTTCCGCAGACCTCTCAGAATGACAATTCCCGCCACTCCTTCCAGCAAGATATACTACTACGTGGACATCGTCGCCAGCGGGGAGGGCGACAACAAGATCTACAACAACGTCTTCTACGGCGAGGGGAAGCGGAGCGGGGTCCACCTGAGCTCCGGCGGCAACCGGATATACCACAACACCTTCGTGGACTGCGCCAGCGCCATACAGTTCAAGACCGGCAACACGGGCAACCATGTCATCAACAACATCTTCCAGGATGCCGCCCGGACGTTTCTGGACTGGCCGTCCGGCGCGCTGCCGCAGACGCTGGACTACAACCTTTACTACAATGCGTCGGCGGCGCCGCAGTGGGAGCGCGACGGCGTCGCCCACAAGACATTCACCGCTTATCAACAGGCCTCCGGCGAGACGCACTCCCTTTACGCCGACCCGCGGCTCCTGGGCGCGGCCGACGCCCGCCCCCGGCCGGGCAGCCCGGCGGTCGACGCGGGAGTTGCGCTGAAGGATGTCCCTGCCGACTTCAGCGGCATGGCCCGCCCGCAAGGCGGCGCCTGCGACATCGGAGCGTATGAGCACAGGCCCGAAGCGCCCGACCCCGGCCCGGCGCGGGACAAGTAGTTGCGGCCAAGGTGAGAGGGAGATGTTCTGCGGAAGGAGGAACGCCACAGAAACGCAAAGAATGAGGCATGGTTCAAACAAGCCCCACGCACCGCGTGGGGATGGATGGTGCGGGCCGATCATCCCCCGGCGGTGCCGGGGGCTTTGAACCATGCCAAGAATGAATCAAGAACAGGGCCTGATCTTGAAGCATCGCTTTTCATCGTCCGCGGACCGGGTCCCGGCATGCGCCAGAAGCCCGCAACTGTTGGGAGATCTGACATGAGGAGCATCCACCGTGTTCTGCTGCTTGTCAGCGTGGCGCCGCTGGTGCTCCTGGTCCATGCGGCGTGCAGCGGGCCGCAGAGCGGCCGGGAGGGGGCGGGGCCGGATGCTCCTGCCGCCCTGTCGCCGGGCGCAGGCGGACCGCTAGGCTATCTGGCGGCGCTGCGGTCGGGCTGCTCGGCTCGGCTGTCGTCGGGCGCGCCGAAACGGTCGAGTAACCGGGAC
>VGYT01000183.1 GCA_016872895.1 Planctomycetota bacterium | reverse complement strand
TCGGCCGACGTGAGAATCTTGAAGGGTTTTCCCCGGTAGAGGAAGCAGCGGGGGTTCTCGGGATGCACGCGGAACGTGTCGCCGGTCCCCGCCGCGGGCAGCGGCGCGGGCGGCGCATCCGCAGGCAACCGCCCGGTCGGCAGCGGCGCGGATGGCGCCTGCGCAGGCGGCAGCGGCGCGGGCGGCGCCTGCGCGGGCTGCGGCGGCGCGGCAGCGACCGCGGGGGGGCGCTCCGCCCCGGCAGGACGTTCCGCCTGCACCGCCGGCGCAGCAAGCATCAGCAGGACAACGGCGGCCAGGTTCGCGGCAGCCGCCGCTTCTTTTCCGGGACTGCGGCCATGTTTTGCCATTTCACCGACCTCCCACGGAACCGGGCGGCGGAAACTCCTTCGCCGCGTCGTCAAGGACGAGGACCCAGTCGCTGCCGTCGCCGCTCGACGGCGGCGCGAATCGCTTCGTGCCCTGCGCCGGAAACTCGCCGATGACCCCGGCCGCGCCTTCGCGCGGGTCAAACCACCACGCCTTGACGGCCTTGCCCGACAGTTTGCCGAGGTCCAGCGTAACCGGCCTGCCGGTCGGCAGGTAAACGAGGGCGTAACTGCGGTCCCCGCCGCGCGTCGCCTGGGCATGTTCGAGGCCCTGGCCCTCCCCTTCGGCGATGAGCGACTGGTCCGGCACGCGGCCCAGGAACGGGCGCGACTCCATCAGGCGGCGGACATAAGTCATCTGAAAAGACCCCGGCGCATCGAGATTCTCGTACCACGGGACGTTCGCGCCGTGCCTGAGCGACTCGCCCTTGCAGACCCACGAGATGAAACTCCGGTGGCCGTACGTGTGGCCGAACCCGCCGGCAAAGAGGTTCCAGTAAGCGGCCTTGCGCGCCTCCCAGGGGGTGGTGCGCCGGTCCTGGGGCTCCTGCTGCTTCAACGACAGGGACCCCTCGTAGGCGACCTCGGCGTCGAGCGTCGGCTTGGGGGGCGCGAGGGCGTAATCGGCGGCCACGGTCGCGTAGTTGGTGAACGCGAACCTCGTGGTCGTCTGGATCATGTTGAAGTCGAGCCACGGCTCGCGGTGCAGATACTTCGACGACGATTTGTCGCCGCCCGGCGGGTGATAGGTCATCAGCGCGGCCGAGTAATCGGCCTGGCCATCGTGGTTATCCGCGCCGCGTGCGCCGTCGGCAATGCCTTCTGCGATGGCCCGCGTCATGGCCAGGCGGTCGGGGTCGTCGCAGTCCTTCCCCTTGCCCCACGGGTCTCCGCCCAGGACCCAGATGATGTGCGTCCGCCTGCCGTACCGGGCGCCCAGGAAGCGGCCGTAGCGGTACGCGACCTTCGGGTCCTTGACGATCGGCTCGTCGTTGGCGAGCGCGGACCCCCACGTGGGCAGAAGCGCCAGGTACAGGCCGTGCGCCTCGCCCTGGTCGGCGAACCAGTCGACCCAGTCCCAGTAATCGTTGTCCGGGCCGTCAACGAGGCGGGGGCGCGTGAAGTCCTTCTCGACAAAGGCCGCGTGGCCGTAGGCGTTGGCGGCGGAGGCCGTGTCCACGATCTGCGTCTGTAGGACCGTAAACCCCTTGTCGGCCCGGTTCTTCAGGTATCGCAGGACGGAGGGCTGGTTCTCGGCATCCTCACGGACGGCCTTGCGGATGCACCCCCAGGCCGTATCGCCCAGCCAGAAGAACGGCGTGCCGTCCTCGCGGACCAGGAACCGGTTGTCCGGGCTGACCTGAAGCCGGGCCGGTTTGCCGGCCGCCGGCACGCCGCGCGCCTGCGCGGCCGCTTGCACTTCACCCGCCGCCCAGGAAAGCCACAAGCCGCAGAGCATCGCTGCCCGGAAGATTCGCGCTGTCACGCCTCGCTCCTTTCACCCCGGCGGGACGTTCCGCAGCCAGGTTGCACCGCCGTTGTTGCTGATTCTACAACACTTGCGTTCTTTGCCAAGATGTGATATGCCGTCCGGCGGCGCGGGCCTGCCTGCTCTCCGGCGCTTGTGGAGGAACGTACGATGGCCACGCAGCGGTGCGGCATGAAGAAGACCGGGCGACGACAGTTCCTCGCGCAGATTGCCGCTGCCGCGGCGGCTTCGGGGGCGGCCTGGGCAGACACGGCGGCGGCAGGTGGTCAGCCCGCCGCGCCGGCTGCGCCTGCCGTTCCGCCCGCGCCTGCCGCGACGGCAGCGCCGCCCGCGCCTGGCGCACCGGCAGCGCCCGCCGCGCCGCCTGCGCCTGCCGCGCCCGCCGCGCCGCCTGCGCCGGCTGCGCCTCTGCCCACCATCGCGCTCGGCAAGCACCGTGTGACTCGGCTTATGGCCGGTTGGAACCCCATCGGCGGCTACTCCTATCTTGGCCCTCACATGGACCGGCACATGAAGGAGTACTTCACCGCGGAGCGAACCGCGGAGTTCCTGCTCGACTGCGAGCGCGAGGGGATCAGCGCGCACCAGTTCTCCCCCGCCGAGAAGACGGCCGAAGTGCTGCGGGCCGTGCGCGAGCGCGGATCGAAGATGCACTTCATCGGCCTCGGCTCCGGGCGGACCGCCATCCGCGAGATGATTGAAAGCGCGCAGCCGATCGCCCTGGTCCACCACGGCGGCGCGACCGACAGGCTCTTCGCCGACGGAAAAAGCCAGGACGTGCACGATTTCGTCAAGGAGGCCCACGACCGGGGCGTGCTGGCCGGCGTATCGGCCCACAATCCCGATTGCATCAAGCGCATCGCCGACGAAGGCTGGGAAGTTGACCTGTTCATGGCCTGTTTCTACTTCCTTACGCGGAAGAAGACCGGGCCATCGGAGACGCTTCACGTGGGCTACCCGTTTTACGCCGCGGACCCGCAGGCCATGACAGCGGTCATCCGCCAGGTGAAGCAACCTTGCCTGGGTTTCAAGATCCTGGCCGCCGGCCGGATGTGCGCCAGCCAGCAGACTGTCAAGGAGGCGTTCCGCTTCGCCTTCGAGCACATCAAGCCCGCCGACGGGGTGATCGTAGGCATGTACCCGCGGTTCTTCGATGAGATCCGCGCATGCGCCCAGTACACTCGCGATTACGGCCGCATTGCGTAGTTTCGTACGCGGTTTCGAGCGGCGGCCGCGGAAGTTGTCGCCGCCGAGGCAAGCGGGGGAGGCAAGACACATCGTGTTCATGATACGCCGTCTCGTGCGGGGCCTGCCGGCGACGTGCCTCCTGGTACTGGCGGCCGCCGCCGCGCAGGCCGGCAGCCGCGACGCCCAAGGCGCGGCCGACGCCGAAATCGCGTTCCGCTCGCCGCCCGATTCGGCCAAGCCGTGGGCCTACTGGTGGTGGCTGAATGCCAACGTCACCAGGGACTCGATCACACGGGACCTGGAAGAGATGAAGAAGAAGGGCCTCGGCGGGTTCCTGCTGTTCGACGTGACGGCCTACGGCCAGCAACACGTCCCTTCCCCGCCTCGGCGCGCGGAGTTCATGAGTCCCCCGTGGCGCGAGATGGTCAGGCACGCCATGTCGGAGGCCGGCCGGCTGGGGCTGGAGATGAGCGTGAACCTGAGCACCTGCGGCGGGGCGCTGCGGGCGCCCTGGAAGACGGGCGAGCAGGCGCCCAAGTGCCTCGCCTGGGCCTCGGTTGACGCGGCAGGGCCGAATCGCGTGACCTGCGTTCTCCCGCCCCTCCGCGGGCCGCAGGCGTGGGACGTCGCCGTCCTTGCGGCGCGTATCGGCGGCCCGCTCGATGCAGCAGCGCCGGTTCCCCTGGAGAGTGTCCCGCCGGGGCGGGCGGAAGGGGACGAGATTCAACTTGGCAATGACCCGCGGCAATGGCGGCCGGTGGCGCTGAAGCCGCAAGGGCAGGTCGCCGCGACGGAGGTCCTCGACCTGACGGCCCAGGTGGGCGGCCAGGGCCGCCTGGCGTGGGATGCGCCGGCCGGACGCTGGCGGGTCTTCCGCTTCCTCTATACGCTCGCGGAGGGGGCGGAATCCGACGTGGACATGCTGGACGCCGCAGCCGTGGAGACGTATTTCAACAGGTTCGCGGCAGCGATCCTCGAGGACGCCGGCCCGCTGGCCGGAAAGACGCTCACCCGTTTCTACAGCGTCAGTTGGGAAGGCGCGATGCCCACCTGGACCTGGGGGTTCGACCGGCAGTTCGAGGAGTTCCACGGCTATTCTCTGCGGCCGTACCTGCCGGTGCTCGCGGGCGTGACCGTGAAGGACGCCGCGGTCTCGCAGCGGTTCATCCGCGACTACAGCCGCGCGCTCAGCAATTGCTTCATGAACAACTGTTACGAGAAACTGGGGGCACTGTGCGGCCGGGCCGGCCTGGAGTGGCACTCCGAGTCGGGCGGCCCGTGGCGCCGCGACACGCCGCTCTTTGCCGAGGCCGACGCCCTGGCGTTCTGGGGCCGCAATGACATGCCGCAGGGCGAATTCTGGTGGCCGGGCACGCCGGCCGCCGGCCGCGGCAATACGCGCCAGGCCGCCATGGCTGCGCACATCTACGGCCGCCCCCTGGCGTCGGCCGAGGCCTTCACACACATGCAGCCGCACTGGTCCGCGTATCCGGCGGCCCTCAAGCCGGGCGCCGACGCCGCCTTCTGCGACGGCATCAATCGGTTCATCTGGCACACCTTCTCGGCCTCGCCGCCGGAGTTCGGCAAACCGGGCATCGTGTACTTCGCGGGCACGCACCTGAACCCGAACGTCACCTGGTGGGAGCAGGCGGGCGCGCCGCTGGCATACCTGGCCCGCTGCCAGTCGCTCCTGCGGCAAGGCCATTTCGTGGCCGACGCCTGCTGTTACCGCAGCGACAGGAACTACGCGATGTGGGACCGCGGCCCGAAGGCCGCAAAACTCCTGCCGGGGTTCCCCGGCGGCTACGCGTTCGACCTTGTCAACACCGAGGTGCTGCTGGAGCGATTGTCGGTTCGAGACGGCAGGCTGGTCCTGCCCGGAGGGATGCAGTATCGCCTGCTGGTGGTCGACCCGGAAGACGATGCGCTGCCGCCGCAGTCGCTGCGCAAGGTCATCCAACTGGCCAGGGAAGGCGCCACGGTCGTGCTGGGCCGGCGCCGGCCCCAGCGTGCGCCCGGCCTGGCGGACTTCCCTGCGTGCGACGACGAAGTCCGCCGCCTCGCCGCCGAATTGTGGGGCGATTCCGGCGACCGGCCGTCTTCACGCCCGATGGGCCGCGGAAAGGTCGTCGCCGGCGCGCCAATCGACCAGGCCTTGTCGGCCGAGGGCGTCCTTCCCGACTGCGCCTTCCCGCGGGACGCCCCGCCGGGGTGGGAGTACATCCATCGCCGCGCCGCGGACCTCGACATCTACTTCCTGTCCGGCACGGGCGACGCCGAGTGCACGTTCCGCGTCGCCGGCCGGGAGCCGGAACTGTGGGACCCCGCCGCCGGGACGGTCCGCGATGCGCTCTGCTACCGCAGGACCGACGACGGCCGCACCGCCGTGCCGGTCAACCTGCCGGAAAACGGCTCCGTCTTCGTCGTCTTCCGCAAGCCCGCCCGCGAGCGGCACCTCGTGTCGGTTTCCGGGCCGCAGGCGGGCCTCGCCATCGAAGGCCGAAGCGACGCCGGCGCCCGCGTCTGCCTGTGGCAGAACGGCCGCTACGTCCTGGCCACTTCCGAAGGCAGGCAGGTGACGGTGGATGCGGCGGCGCTGCCCGACCCCGTGACGCTGGCCGGTCCCTGGGAGGTCCGCTTCGCACCCGGCTGGGGCGCCCCGGAATCGGCCGTACTGCCGGAACTCGCCGCCTGGGACAAGCACCCGGACGAGGGAATCCGGCACTTTTCAGGCACGGCCACATATCAAAAAACGTTCCGGCTCAGCGCAGGGCAGGCCGGCGGCCGCGTGCGTCTGCGCCTGGGCGAGGTCAGAAACGTCGCGCGGGTCCGCCTCAACGGCCGGGACCTGGGCGTGGCGTGGACCGCTCCCTGGGCGGCCGACCTTACCGGGGCCGTCAAGGCGGGAGACAATGAACTCAACATTGACGTAACCAACCTGTGGGTGAACCGCCTTATCGGCGACGCCGGCCTTCCCGAGAACCGGCGTTTCACAAAGACCAACATTTTCCTCCAGGCGCCGGAGCGCACCGTCAAGCCTTTTGAAGGGTACGGCGCGAAGGACCCCCTGGCCCCGTCCGGCCTGCTGGGGCCTGTGCGCTTGGAGTTCGGAGAGCAGCGGGACGTGCGCTTCTGGTAACGGATTTGTCATTTGTCATTGGTCCTTTGTCACTTTGCACGCTATGGGTTCTCTGCGCCCTCTGCGGTGAAAAGGATGCGGCGGCGGCGGAGCGATCCTCTTCCCAAATCGCGCGGCGTCGTTTAGAATAGGCCCTCGACCGTGCGGCAGCGCGGGGATTCTTGTCGCGTCCGCGCTGCGGGCGCGCTGGTAGGAAAGGAGCCTGCCATGAGAAGGAATCCGGGAGTTGCTTGTCTGGCAGGGGCGCTCCTGGGGACCCTGGCCATGCTGGCCGGGTGCGCACAGCCCCGGGGCGACGCGAAGGCCGCGCCGCAGGCCCAGCCGGTGGACGGGTGGGCCGTCGTCTATACGGGTGATTTCAAGGGGACCGGCAAACTGCCGCCCGACTGGCAGGTCATCTCCGGCGAGGCCAGGATCGAGGCCGGCGCGCTGCTCCTGACGGGGCCCGCCGACGGCGAAGGCCAGTTGGTGCTCCTTGCGCCGCGGATGCCCGGAAGCGTGCGCCTCGAATGCGTCGCCTCGCTCAAGGGCGACCCGATCTCCGACATCAGCCCGTTCTTGAGCGCCGACACGTCGGGATACGCCTCCGGCTATCTCTTCCAGTTCGGCGGAAAGGCCAACACGCTGACTTACCTGAACCGCTACGACGAGCCGGTCGATTCCACGGTCAAGAACAAGCCGCTCGTCAAGCCCGGACAGAAGCACCGGATCCTGGCGGAGAACGACGGCGGCCGCCTGCGCATGGTGATTGACGGCCAGGAGATCTTCCGGTACGCCGACCCCCAGCCGCTCAAGGGCCAGGGCCACGACCGCATCGGCTTCTACACCTGGGGCTGCACGCTCGTCATCGACAAACTCTCTGTCTCGGCGAAGGCCGCCCAGGGCGCGGGCAAGTAGGGCCTGCCGGAGGGTCTGCCATGCGGCTCGTCCTGTTCTCGCTTGCCGCGCTCCTTGTCGCGGCGGGCGCACTCGACCGCCCCAGCGCGGCTGAGCAACGTGCGCCGACGGTGGAAGTCTTCGACACAGGCGCCTCTTCGCCGGCTCCTCTGTCGGCCCGCGCCATCGCCGACAAGACCGGTTGGGGCAAACTGCCGGAAGGCCGCACGGCCCACACGTTCAAGGGCGACGCCGTCCTCGCCAACGACCGCATCACGGTCGTATTCCGCCGGAGCGGCCCGGGCGCGGAACTCTACGCCAACGCGGCGGAAGGGCCGGTCCTGCGGGCCGTCCTGGCGCCGATGACCGACAACGCAGCGGCTGCGGGGCCGGCCTCGGTCGCCATCGCGGCCCTCACCGCCGCCGAGACCGCGGTGGATGCCGCCTTCAAGATGCCCGGCGGCGGCGAGGCCGTCGTCCGATTCACACTCCAGCCCGGGCAGGTGTTCGTCAGGACCGAGCCCCGCCGCGGAGTGCAGCGGCTGCGCCTGGAAGCGCCCTGCCGCCTGGCCGTCCTGCCGGACTTCTTCGCCGACGACATCGTGGTCGATGCGGCCGAGTTGCCCGTGGACAGGGCCGAGTTGCCAGGCGAGAACTTCCTGATGCACATGGTCGGCCGCGGCGAGGCCATCGTCCTGGCCGTCTGGACCCGGCGGGACGAAGACATCCGCGTCTCCCTCGCGGGCCGCGACAAGACCAGGGCCATCCAGGCATCCGAAATCCCCTACGCAGCCGCGGGCGCCGTCTCCGTGGCCTTGCTGGAAGGCCCGGGCATGTGGCACTCCCGCGACGTAAGCAAGGCCGACGCCGACCGCATCATCCCCCTGGAATGGAAGGCGCCCTTTGCCGCTCAGTGGCGCACCGACTGGCGCCAGGACGACGGCCTGACGGACAGTTGGGAGATGCTCATCCAGCAGCCCGACGGCTCCTACGTCAAGCCCGACTGGTTCGGCCAGTCCGACTCCTACGGCACGCCCGACTGGATGAAGCCCGACCGCAAGCGGTGGACGACGGTGCTCAGCACGTTTCAGTACCCCTGCTGGATCGAGAAAGACGGCCGCGGGTTCCTTCAGCCCCTCAAGAAACCCGGCAAGTTCCAGGGACCGGCCCTGGTGTACCCCATCAACCGCGTGGGCGCCACCCCCCTGGAGACGTTCACCTTCACGGACATCGTGCGGGCGACCCTGGGCGTCGGGCCGTGCGAGTACGTCCTGGACGTCGAGGGGCAGAAGAAGAAAGCCGAGGGCATCCCGACCTGCGCCGTGCGGACCGCGCTGAACACCATCTACACAGGCAGGCAGCAGAAGGAGAAGAAGGCCGAGGTCGAGCAGGCCCTGGCCGACGTGCTGGCGTTCATCCAGCACATCCGCACGAGAATCGAAGGCTACGTGACCTTCGGCCGCCGGACGCTCGCATACCTCCAGGAGCAGAAGAAGGCCCGCCCGGAACTGGCCCCCTTCCTCTCCGAAATGGAGACGCTGACGCGCAGGATCGACGCCGCCGTGGAGAAGAAATCCGATGCCATCCAGACGCCCCAGTACGCCGCCCAACTTGTCGAGGAGTTCCGCACGACGCTCGTCGGCTACGAGGGCGACGACGCCGCCGACAGGTGCAAGAAGATCACCGCCGGCTTCGTGAAGATCGGCGGCGCACAGGACGACCTCGTGGGCGAGTGCCGAGTAGCCGTGAAAATCCTCCGCCAGAAGGCCGCCCTGGCGATGCTGGTCGACCCCCGGACAGCGCCCGTCGCCAATGAAATTCGCAGCCGCACGCAGGCCATGTTGCGCAGCCCCACAAGTTACGAGGCCCCAAGACACTGATTTGACCGGAGGCCGGGCCATGGCAGCCATCAGGAGCGCCCCGCAGGTGACCATCGTCGGCGGCGGGATGATCACGCGCGTCCAACTCCTGCCGACGATCTACCATCTCCAGCGCGAGGGCGTCGTCGGCGAAATCCACGTCTGCGCCCTTGCGGCCGCGCCCCTGGCGGAACTTCGCGCCGATGCGACCCTCCGCCGCGGCTTCCCCGGCCAGTCGTTCAAGGCCCATCCCGACCCCGCCCGGGCGCCGCCCGACAGGCCCTTCCCGGACCTCTACAAGCGGGTGCTGGCGTCGGCCCCGCGCGGAAGCATCGCGGTGGTCGCCGTGCCGGACCACCAGCATTTTCCGGTAGTCATGGAGGCCCTTGCAAACGGCCTGCACGTCTGCTCCGTCAAACCGCTCGTGCTGAAGCACGACCAGGCGCAGGAGATCGCCCGGGCGGCGTACGAGCGCGGCCTGCTGGTCGGCGTGGAGTACCACAAGCGCTTCGACCACCGCAGCCTGATGGCCCGGCGCAACTACCGGGCCGGACTCCTCGGCCGGTTCCGCCTGGGCCAGGCGCACCTCCACGAGAAGTGGTATTACCGCCGCTCGAACTTCCAGAACTGGTGCACCTGCGAAAATAGCGACATGTTCACCTACGTCGGCTGCCACTACGTGGACCTCGTGGCCTTCATCACCGGCCTGCGGCCCGTCAGCGTGAGCGTCCACGGCATCCGCGACCGCTACCCCAACGGCAACGAAGGCTTCCTGTGGACCGACGCACGCATCCTGTGGGAAGGCGGAGGGTGCCTGAGCGTGGCCAACGCCATCGGATACCCCAACGCCGCCGCCGGCGGAAACTCGCA
>VGYT01000182.1 GCA_016872895.1 Planctomycetota bacterium | reverse complement strand
GGGGAGCGTGGCCGCCGCCGCGACCATCTCCGACAGGAGCGGCTCGTGGCCGTGGACGATGAGGTTGACGGCATCCTTCACGAGGACGCCCAGGTTTATCTCGCCCCTGGCCGGAACGGGCGTGCCGAACATGACGTCCTGGAGTTCCGTGGCGAGCATCGAGCCGCCCCAACCATCGCCCAGGGCGCAGCGGCTGGCGTGCCGCAGAATGTTCTTGTAGTCCTGGTCCACGCCCATGTGGGTCCGGTGCAGGGCCTCGACGACCTCGCGGTCCACGGCGCGCGGCATGATGTCGAATTTCTTCCAGAGGGCCTTTCGCGGTGCGGGGGCCCGCTCGGCCATCCGCTGGAACCCGTGGGGTTTGCCGAACTCGGCCAGGGCGAGTTCGCCCAGTTCCTGGGCGATGTCCTTGTCTGTGCGGCCGTCGGTCTTGATGCCGAGTTCCTTGGCCAGGACGTGAAGTTTGACGGGGTCCTTGATGCCGTAGTCGGGGGCCTCGCCCCTGGCCATCGCCAGGAATGCGTGCGCCACGCCGCGCCCGTGGTCCGAGTGGGCGCTTGTGCCGCTGGCGACGGCCCGAAGGAAGTTGCGGGCGATAATCGTATCCACGTCCGCCCCGCACACGCCACGCTGCGGCCCTTCGCCGAACGGGTCGATGCGGCAGGGGCCCATGTTGCAGACGCGGCAGCAGACGCCGAGTTGCCCGAACCCGCACTGAGGCTCCTGGGCCTCCAGGCGGTCCCAGGCGGTCTCGTGCCCCGCCTTGGCCATCCGGCGGAGCATCTCCTGCGTGGCCGGGTCGCTGCTTCGCTTCTTCACGTCCATTCCGGTTCTCCTGATTGTCGCGGCGGCGAACCGCCGCTGCGCACGATGCCTTGCCCATTCAAGTCACAGCGCGCTCGCCTTCGGCTCGCGGCTAACGGCGCCTGGGCGCGCGGGTCTTACGGCGGGCGGAAGACCTGCCGCGAGCCGCGCCAGCGGCCGGCGCATCCCCCACGGCCGGGCAAGCCGGCCCAGCCACATCGCCCGGCGCCGCGCCGCCGCGACGGGCCGGTTCCCCCACTGCGGTCCTGTACATCGGCCCGGCCTCGCAGACAACCGCCTTCGCGGCGTCGGCGGCAGCGCGCTTCCGGCGGCAGGCCGGGCACAGACGCACCAGCCCGCGAAACTTCTCCACGTCGATCTTGCCCTTGCGGAAGACCTCCTCCACGACGGGCACCGGGGCCACGCGGCCGCCGCACGACTCGCAGGGCTGGAGTTTCACGCGCGTCTTGAACGGCGAGATCTCGATCTCGTTCGTGTCTTCGTGGAACCGCAGGCGGATGGTCCCCACCGGGCACACGACCGCGCAGGCGCCGCAGCCGATGCAAACCTCCGACGGCTGGCGGAACGGGGCACTGACGGCCCGCGTCTGCCCGCGCCCGCAGAACCCGATGGCCGCCCGGCCGATGACCTCCGCACAGATGCTCGTGCACAGCCCGCACAGAATGCAGTCGCGCTGCGTCTGGCTGACCGTCGGGTACGGCGTGCCCTCGACGCCCATGCGGCGGGCAAGCGCCAGCAGGGGCTGGCTCTCCGGCGCCCGGGCAAGAAGCAGGCGCATCACGCCCTGCCGGGCACGCACGGCCGCGTCGCTGGTGGTGCTGACCACGATGTCCCGCCGCACGGGGTAGTTGCATGCCGTTACCAGTTGCTTCCAGTCGCCGCGGTCGAGTTCCACCATGCACAGGCGGCACATGGCCTGCGGCGCCAGCGCCGGGTGGTAGCAGAGCGTGGGTATCCAGATGGCGGCCTCGCGGGCGGCGTCGAGGATCGTGGCGTCCCTCGGCACATCCACGCACTTGCCGTCAATCGTTACGGTCGGCACAGGCCGCGCCTCCCTACACCTTGAGAATAGCGTCAAACGGGCACTTGTCGAAGCACGTGCCGCACAGCGTGCACTTGGCCTGGTCAATGACGTGGGCGACCTTCTTGGCGCCCGTGATGGCATCGGCCGGGCAGTTCTTTTTGCATATGCCGCAAGCCTTGCACTTCTCGGCCTCGATGGCGTAGCGGAACAGGCCCCTGCACTCCTTCGCCGGGCAGCGGCGGTCCACGATGTGGGCGTCGTACTCGTCGCGGAAGTGGCGGACCGTGGAGAGCACCGGGTTGGCAGCGGTCTTGCCGAGGGCGCATAGGGCCGTGCCCGCGAGGAGGTCGGCCATCTCTTCCAGGCGCTCCACGTCGCCGGCCTCTCCCTTGCCGTGCGTTATGCGGTCTAGGACGTGGAGCATCTGCGCAAGGCCCTCGCGGCAGGGCGTGCACTTGCCGCACGATTCCTCCCGCAAGAAGTTGAGGAAGTACCGCGCGACGTTCACCATGCACGTGTCTTCATCCATGACAATCATGCCGCCGGAGCCCATCATCGAGCCCAGGCGCGTCAGTTCATCGAAATCGACGGGCGTGTCGAGGAACCGGGCGGGGATGCAGCCGCCCGACGGCCCGCCCGTCTGAACGGCCTTGAAGGCCTTGCCGTCCTCGACGCCGCCGCCGATGCCGAAGATGATCTGGCGAAGCGTGATGCCCATCGGCACCTCAATCAGGCCCGTGTTGACCACGTTGCCGACGAGGCTGAAGACCTTTGTTCCCTTGGACTTGGCCGTGCCGATGGATGCCAGCCAGTCGCCGCCGCGGTTGATGATGGCGGGGACGTTGGCCCACGTCTCGACGTTGTTCAGGTTGGTGGGCTTGTCCCACAGACCGTGCTCAACGGTGTGGACGTACTTTGCGCGCGGTTCGCCGGGCCGGCCTTCAAGCGAGGCCATCAGGGCGGTGGACTCGCCGCAGACGAAGGCGCCGCCGCCGCGGTTGATGCGGATGTCAAAGTCAAAGCCGCTCCCCAGGATGTCGCGGCCAAGCAGGCCGCGCTCGCGGGCCTGGCCGATGGCCTCCCGCAGGTGCTCCACGGCCAGCGGGTACTCGTTCCGCACGTAGATGTAGCCCTGGGACGAGCCGATGGCGTACGCGCCGATGATCATGCCTTCGATGACGGAGTGGGGATTGCCCTCCATTACGGAGCGGTCCATGAACGCCCCCGGGTCGCCCTCGTCGCCGTTGCAGATGACGTACTTGGGTTGTCCGTGCGCCTCGCGGCAGGAGCGCCACTTGCGGCCGGTGGGGAACCCGCCGCCGCCTCGGCCGCGGAGGCCGGACTTTTCGACCTCTTCCAGGACCTGCTCGGGGGTCATCGCGCTGAGGGCCTTCGCCAGGGCCGAGTATCCGCCGAAGGCGATGTAATCGTCGATGCTGCGCGGGTCGATCTCGCCGTTATGCGCAAGGACGATGCGCTGCTGGGCCTTGTAGAAGGGGATTTCGGCGGCCGTCCTGGCCCGTGCCTTCGTGGCGGGGTCCTGGTAGAGGAGACGCTCCACGACCCGTCCGCCGACGACGGTCTCGCGGAAGACCTCCGGCACGTCCGGCTCCTCAACCTGCTGGTACAGGACGTCGCCGGGCTGGACAACGACAATCGGGCCGCGCTCGCAGAGGCCGTGGCAGCCGACGCACTTGACGGCCTCGACGGCGATGAGCCCGCCGCCGGCTTCGTGAGCGGCCTGGCGGAAAAGGTCATACAGGCGCCGCGACCCCTTGGCCGCGCACCCCGTGCCGATGCAGACACGGACGCTCCGGGCCGCCGGCCTCGTGCGGCGGCGGATTTCCTCCCTGGCCTGCTCAAGGTCCGCGGGGGAGCCGAACCGGTTGGTGGCCGCGACCGTCACTTCTTCGCCTCCGCCTGTGCGCCGGTCTCGTCCGGCGACAGGCCGCGCAGCAGGCCCCTCGCCTTCTCCTGGGTCACGCCGTCGTGGTACTTGCCGTCGACGATCATCACGGGCGCCAGGGCGCAGGCGCCCACGCAGTTGACGGGCTGGAACGAGAAGAGGCCGTCGGCCGTCGTGCCGCCCGCCTCAACCTTGAACTCCTTCTGGATCATGGCGCTGATCTCGCCCGCCCCCTTCAGGTAGCACACCGTGCCGACGCAGAGGGTAACCTCGTGCCGGCCCTTCGGGGCCAGGCGGAACGAGGCATAGAAGGTGGCCACGGCGTAGAGGCGGCTCAGGGGCAGGTCCAGGCGCTCGGCGAGCCGCCGCAGTTGGCCGGCCGGCAGGTAGCCGCACTCCGCCTGGACGTCCTGCATCATGGGAATGAGCATGCCGACCTCGCCGTCGTAGCGCCGGACGATGCGGTCAACGAGTTCTTCCTGAGCGATCATGCTGTTATGCACCTGCACTGATGTAACGACCCCCGCGCCTGCACGCGCCCGGCAAGCCGGGCGGCTGAACTACGCGCCGCGCGGCGGGTCTCCGTACCCGCCGCGTGCGAAGCCGGGGCGTTGCCCGGCCTGCGCTACACGCACTCGACCGTAACCTCCGTGCCGCGCTTCGAGAGTTCCTCGGCCATCTCGCGGACCACGGCCAGTTTCATGCCCAACTGGGCCGGAAGGTTCGGGTTCTGGTGGGCCGGATTGACGGCCAGGCCCACCAGGAAGTGCACGTGGTCGACGTCCAGGAGGACCCGCACGAGCGCACTCGCCCCGTCGGTGCGGAATCGCACGGTCTCCTTTTTCGCCCCTGCCCGGAGCAACTCGTTGGCCCGCGTCAACGTCAGGATGCCCTCGGTCACCAGGTCCACGTTGTGCAGTCGCGCCAGCGGCGGCACGTCGGGCGTCATGGTCGCCAGGTCCACGTCGAGGGGCTGGCCCAGGTGCCGGGAGACGATCTTGGCCGTCGTCCCGCCGCACACCACGTGCAGGCCGTGCAGTTTGACGAAACGGTCCAGGATGTCCTCGTCGTTTTCAGGCGACGCGGGCGGCCCGGTCAACACCGTGGCCACGAGTTTATGCCGCACCTTGATGACGGCAATCGTCACGTCGTCGCCGGGTGCGCCGGCGTAAAGTTCCGACACCGTCTCGGCGAGTTTCTCCGCCAGGTCCTGGGCCGACAGTTCCGGGTGGGCGTGCCCCTCCAGGTACCGCGCGGTCTGGTCCCAGCCCCAGCCCAGGGGATATGCGCCGCCGATGCCCGCGTTCAGGACGCCGTCGGAAACGAAGACTACCCAGTCGCCCACTTCCAGGTCCACGACCGATTCGCGGATGGTCTTGCCGCCGATGACCCGCTCATGGCTCGGCAGGGGCAGGTGGCGCCGCTCGCGCAGCAGGATGACCGCGGGCGTGTCGAACTCGACGATCCGCGCCCGGCCCTCGCGGAAAAACTGCGCCAGGGCGAACGTGCTGTAGGCCAACTTGCGCACCTGGCAGACGGGCAGCGTCTTGCCGAGCGTTTCGACGACCTCCGCCAGGGGCAACTCGTTCTCCAGAAGGTGCATGGCGATGCGCGTGGTCAGCGTGGCCAGGATGTTCGCCTTCACGCCGCTGCCGAGGCCGTCCGAGAGCGCCAGGGTGACCGAGTCTGCGCGGCGGGAGACGGTTATGCTGTCGCCGCACAGTTCCTCGCTGCGCTTGCGCAGTTGGCGCGTTCCCCACTCGTAGAACAGCCTCACCGCTCGCCTTCCTCCCGGAAGATGGACATCAGTTTCACGAGGAGCACCTTGGTCTCGGCGGTGGATTCACCGAGGAGCCGCGCGATCTCCTGGGCCGTCTGCATCTGGCGCGAGATGACCTCCTGGGCCCGCGCGAGGGTCTGTGCCCGCAGGTCGCTCAGGTGCCGGCGGGCCTTCTCCTCCTCCGTGGTGTCGATAAAGATGCCGCAGTACAGGTCCTCGCCCTCCAGCGGAAACAGGCCCACGCGGAAACTCAGGTCCAGGTCGGCCACGGTCTCCTTGACCATCAGGCGGCCGCCGACGGCAATCGCCCGCTCGAAGCAATCGCAATGGACGACCTCTTTGGCCATGCGGCCCAGGATGTCGCCCTCCCCGCACCGGAACATCCGCCTGAGCGCCGGGTTCACGAACCGGACGCGCGTCTCCCGGTCCACCAGCAGCACGCCGTTGGGCGTGTGCAGGAGGATGGAGCCCGCATGCATCGCGGCGAGCCGGCTGTCGAACGGCGTCGTCATGGTCCTGCCGGCCCTCCCGGCCCGTCGCCGGCGCGCACGCCCATCGGCGCCAGGACCCGCTCGTAGAAAACGCGGAGGGCCTCCTCGCCTGTCGTGCTGGAGACAGGCTCGTCATCAATCTGCCAGTTGATGCCCTCGCCGCAACGCTCCATGCAGAACGACCCCTTCAGCGTCACCCGGTCGCCCAGTTTGTGCCGCGACAGAAGTTCGTTGAACCGCTCGATGACCTGGCGCGCACCCTTCAGGTGACAGGAACTCCCGACGCAAACCGTCACCGTAACCATGGGCGCACCTCGTGGCGCCGGTTCACCCGCGCCGTTGTTGGGTCACTTCGCCGCGTCGGCCTCGGCGGCGCCTTGTGCGGCTGCCTTGGCCGCCTCGCGACGTTTGCGGCGGTTGTCCTCGCCGGCGTCAACGAACTGTAGGGCCCGCGTCAGGCACGCCGCAACGCAGGCCGGCAATTCGCCCGCCTGTGTCCGCTCGGCGCACAGGTCGCACTTGACGACAGCCTTGCCGTCGGCCGACGCCTCGATGACGCCGAACGGGCACACCACCATGCACAGTTTGCAGCCGATGCAGCGCTCGGCGTCGATGACAACGGGCGATTGCTCCGAGGCGCGGTGCATCGCCTCCGTCGGGCAGACCGTAATGCACGGTGCGCTCTCGCAGTGCCGGCACTGGATGGGCAGGCCGTGCTCGCCCACCGGCTCGACCCGCACGCGGGCCTGCGGCCGGGGGCTCTCCGCCAGCGCCGCCAGCAGGTCCCGCGATTGCGAGTGAACCACCGCGCAGGCGATCTCGCACGATCTGCACCCCAGGCACCGGGCGATGCGGCAGACGATCATCTTGCCTGCGGCCTTTGCTTTGGTCTTGCCCATAGCCGTCCTTTCGTTACGACTTAGCAGCCAAGGGTGCGGCAATCAGCGATTCCAGCCGGCGTTTGGCCTCGGCCAAGGCTGCCTCGACGCGCCCGTCCACGCCGAACACGGCCCGCCCCTCCAGGTCCGCCTGCTGGAGGGCCGGGCTGTACGGCACATGGCCCAGGAGCGTCACGCCCTGCGGCAGACCCGCACGCACGGCTTCCACCTGGGCCGGCTCGGTGACCTTGTTCAGCACGGCCGCAAAGCGGCTGATGCCGATCTGGCGGCCCATCCGGGCGATGGCCTCGGCGGTCTCCAGGCTCCGCCGGCCGGGCTCCACGACCACGACCAGGGCATCGGTGCCCATGACGGAGGCGCGGCCGAGAAACTCCAGGCCCGCCTCCATGTCCACCAGGAGCACCTCCTGGCGCTGGAGCATCAGGTGCCGCATCATCGCCTTCAAGAACGCCCCTTGCGGGCATGCGCACCCCTGCCCCCCGCCGCGGATGCCGCCCACCACCAGCAGCCGCATACCACCCACCGGCACGGAGTACGCGTCGGGAAGGTCGGCCACAGCCGGGTTCAGGCGGAAGTACTGGCCCACCTTGTCCGGGTCGGCCCCCGTGCGCTCCTTGATAAGGTCTTTCAAGGCCACGAGGGGTTGCGGCAGAAGGTCCTTCCGGACGCCCACGGCGGCGGCAAGGTTGGCATCGGGGTCGGCATCGACCAGGAAAACCGGATGGCCCTCATCGGCAAACGCGCGGCCCCAAAGAGCGGTGACGGTAGTCTTGCCGACCCCGCCCTTGCCGCTGATGGCGATCTTCATGGGGCACGCTCACCTTGCGGCCTCCTGCGGCCGCGCGGGGCGGCCTGCGGACCGACAAGGCACATGTACCTATATTCCGCTCGCCGCCCGCTCCGGCCGCGACTGCAAGACACGTCGAACATGAGCCGCACGGGCGTCGGCACACCAGTGAAACACGAAAAAAAGCCCGAGTAAGAATAGGGAGGCGGGCGCCTTCTGTCAAGTGTCGGTTTTCGCCCTTGGGCAAGCACGCTCGCCACGAGCGCAGCGGGTGATTTCGGGCCATTCCCAGGAGTTCCCGAGATGACCGTGAAAAAAGAAACGGCCGGCGCCGCCGCGTGTCCGCCGGCGAACCTGGCCGCCGTTTCACGGCGACAGCCCAAGCGCCGCAAGCATCGCGCGGGCCTTGTCGGACGTCTCCTGGAACTCCGCCTCCAGGTCCGAGTCGGCCACAATCCCCCCGCCGACCTGGATGTGCACGGCGTCGCCCGCTGCCAGCAGCGTGCGGATGGCGATGTTCAAGACGCACCCGCCGGCGGGTTCCGACACGGAGGCGGGCCGCACGTAACCCACGGCCCCGGTATAAACACTCCGCCGCGTCGGCTCCAGTTCCGCGATAATCTGCATCGCACGGACCTTCGGGGCGCCCGTGATAGACCCGCCCGGGAAGGTCGCCTTCAGCAGGTCCACCACGTCCTGCCCCTCGTGCATCCGCCCCTCAACCGTGGCCACTGTGTGATACACCGCCGCGTATGCCTCGATGGCGCGCGGCTCGGTTACGCGCACGGAGCCGTAGGAGGCGACGCGGCCCAAGTCGTTCCGCTCAAGGTCCACAATCATGACGAGTTCCGCCCGGTCCTTTGCGGAAGCCGCCAGTTCCTCCCGCATGCGGCGGTTGAACTCCTGGTCGCCCGCCCGCAGCGGCCGCGTGCCCTTTATCGGCCGCGTGACCACACGCCCGCCGCGCAGGTCCAAGAACAGTTCCGGGCTGCTCGACAGGACCGCCCTGCCCTCGCCCACGTCAAGGTATGCGGCGTAGGGCGCCGGGTTGGCGCGGCGGAGGCGGACGTAGAGGTCCGGCCATCGCGCTGCCGAAGGCCCCGGCGCGGCAGCCAGGGCCACCGTGTAGCGGCGGCTGAGGTTCACCTGGTAGATGTCGCCCGCGGCGATGTACTCGCGGGCCCGCGCCACGCCCTCGCGGAACTCGCGCGGCGTCATGTTGCACGAAACGCCGCGCACGGCGGCGCATGCCGCGCCTCGAGCCGCGGGCGTAAGCCCGCGGGCATCTACGTTGCTCGATGATACCCGCCGCTTTACAGCAGCGGCTCGGCGCCGCGCCGCCGCGTCCAGCGCCTCGTCGATCGCTTCGCGCGACGGGCCGCCGCCGCCAACGACAAACGCGCCGCGATTCTCGTGGTCCAGAACCAGGACCGTCTCGTACAGGCCGAGCCACATCTCCGGCAGCGGCACGTCGGCCGTCGGCGGAAGCGCCGCCTTCGCCTCCACGTGCGGCGCCAGGTCGTATGAAAGGTAGCCGTAGAGCCCCGGCCCGTACGGGAGCGAACTTGCTCCATCAATACGCAACGCCGACAGGACGCTTCGGAGAACCTCGAACGGGTTCCGCGGCGACTCCTCGATGATCTCCCCATCCGCGGCCACGACCTGCGTTGCGCCGCTGCGACCGACGAGGGCAGCCGACGGCTCCGCCGCCAGGACGCTCCAGCGCGCAAGCGCCGCCGGCCCGCCGGCGCTGTCCAGCCACACGCAGCCGCGACGGCCCGACAGACGCCGGAAGAGACCCTCCACGTCGGCCGGCCACTGAACCGGCCGCACGCCGCTCGCCAAGACCCGGCCCGCGATGGCAGCAGGTGACTTCACCAGCGCTCCGCGAATCAAGGAATCAGCCGCGACCACACTACGGGCCGACCCGCAGGCTGTCAAGGCGCGCGGGTGCCGGGCAGCGGTGAAGAACCTCCCGACTATGACACGGCGGGACTGGGATGTGACGAGGTTGAGGACGGTCGCGGCGCATGGGGGGCGTGGCGGCCGGTTGGCCGCGGGGCGAGGGGGCGAACGGGCGGGTTC
>VGYT01000181.1 GCA_016872895.1 Planctomycetota bacterium | reverse complement strand
GCGCTGGCGCTCGCGGCAGTGGTCGGGCTTCTTGGACAGATCCCGACGGCTCGCATCACTACGGCTGTCGGGGCCGCCACGCCGGTTCCTGTTGCGCCGCAGCAGTTGTCGTGGGTACGTCAGTTGCCCCCGCGCAAGCCTGCCTGGCAGCGCACGCCGCGGATGCCGAGGGACGCGGCCTACGAACCGGTCGTCTGCGGCGACTTGGTGCTGGTCGGGTGCTGTCACAATGATGCATTGCTGGCGATTGATGCTGCAACCGGCCAGGAGCGGTGGCGTTTCTACACAAATGGGCCGATCCGGTTCGCGCCGGTTGTGGCAGGCGACCGACTCTACATAGGCTCCGACGACGGGTACCTATACTGCCTTGAGGCCGCCCAGGGCCGGCTCGCGTGGAAGTTCCGCGGCGGGCCGTCCGAGCGCAAGGTGATCGGCCACGAGCGAGTAATTTCGGCCTGGCCCGTGAGTGCGCGGCTGGTGGTAGCGCAGGGACGGGCGGTCGTGGTGGCGGGGCACTGGCCGCTGGACGGCATCTTCGTCTGCGCGCTCGACGCCGCTACGGGCAGGCTGCTCTGGACCAGCGATACCGTGCAGTTCCGTCCGGTCGGTGCCCTGCGCGTGCAAGACAGGGTCCTCTTCGTCGAAGGCATCGGCGGAAGCGGGGCCTTCGACGCTGAGACCGGGGCGGCGGCGGTGAACGTCAAGCCCATGCGGCGAGAGCCGCCCGCGCCGCCCGCAATCACGCCCGAAGTCGAGGGGGACGTGGCAGGCGCATTCACGGCGGGCGAGCGGCTGTTCGTGAGCACTCGCCAGGGCCGCCTGTATGCGTTCGGACCCAACGAGGGGGATGCCAGAGTCATCGCCCCGGCAAGGGCCCCTCGCAGGGCGCCGGTCGTCGCGGTCCCCCAGATCGCCGAAGGCTATGCGCTCGTCCTGGGCCTCAAGACCGGCCAAATGGTCGAGGCGCTGCTGGCGAATCCGAAGGTCCAGGTTGTGGCGATTGACCCGGACCCGAAGACGGTCGAGCGGCTGCGGCGGCAGTTCGATGAGCAGGGCCTCTTTGACGATTACCGCCTGGCGGTTCACGTCGGCGACCCGGAGAAGTTCGGCTTGCCGCCGTACATGGCCAGCCTGATTGTCTCCGAAACGGACCTTGCGCCGTCGGAGGCCATCCTGCGTTCGCTTCGGCCGTACGGCGGCCTGTTCGCGAGCGGCGGCAGGACGGTTCGCCGCGACGGTCCGCTGCCGGATGCGGCCGAGTGGACCCACGAGTTCGCAAACGAGGGCAACACGCTGTCGGTCTACGACCGCGCGCTGAAGCCGCCGCTCGGGATTCAGTGGTACGAGGGTCCGGCGGCCGACATGGCCCTTTATTACGATGGCGATACGGCCCACGACGCGGGCGACGCGCTTTCGCCGCTGCCTCCTGGGGCCGTGTTCGTCAATGGGCGCATGTTCCTCCAGGGGCCGGGCGTCCTGGCGGCATTTGACATCTATACCGGCCGCGAGTTCTGGCGCACGGCGATTCCGAAGACATACGTATTCCACGGCGTCGGCATCCACTCGCAGAGGAGGGAGGCGCCGGAGCCGTGGAACTACGCGCCGGCGCTGCGGGCGGAAGTGCCGTCCACGCATCGGCCGCGCGCCACCGGCTTCAATTGCGTGGCGGCCGCCGACGGCATCTACGTGGCGGCCGGCCGGCGATGCCTGCGGTATGATCCGGCAGACGGCCGGCTTATATCGGACTGGAAGGTGCCGCTGGCGGGCGAGTTGTGCTGGGGGAACCTCAGAATCTGCGGTAACGTGCTGGTGGCGACGGCCTTCCGGCCGCAGGATCTGGTGGATGCAAAGGCCGGCCTCGACGGCAACGGCGGCGAGTGGGCCAAGGACCGCATGCCGATGGCTTATCTCGTGGCTCTGGACCGGCAAAGCGGAAGATGCCTGTGGAGCCGCCAAGCCGCCTGGGGTTTCCTCAACCAGGGCATGGCCGTCGGCGGCGGCAAGGTCTACTGCGTCGATCTCGTTTGCGAGAACGTGCTCGCGCATTTCAAGGAGGCTGGCCGCAAGTTGCCCGACGCCGCGCCTGCCATCCTGGCGCTCGACCTTCAGACCGGCGGCGTCGCATGGACCTGCCAAATTGATGTTCTTATCAAGCAACTGACTTACTCGGCCGAGCGCGACGTGCTTCTCGCCCCCTCGCGCACGCTGGTCGTCTGGCAGGGCGGCTCGTGGACAGAGACCGACAAGAAGGCCGGCAGGATGCGGACACTCCGGGGCAAGGACGGCAAGGTCCTGTGGGAGGTGGCCGAGACGCTCTACTACGAGCCGCACATCATCCTGCACGACCTGATCATCGACCGCTACGGGTGGACTTTCGACCTGGCCACGGGCCGGCGAGCAAAGCGCATCTCGCCGCTGTCGGGCCAGGAAGAGCCCTGGCAGATAAAGAAGGCCGGCTGCAATCACCTCATAGCGAGCGAGAGCATCGTGACCTGGCGGACGGCGTTCTACGACCTGGCCGGCATCGGGTCGGTGCCCCTGAAGGGCATGGAGGCGGGGTGCACGCCCTCGCTCGTGGTATCGGGCGGCGTCCTGAACAGCCCCAACTACGGGACCCGCCTGAAGCGCCCCCGGATGACAACGCTCGCAATGGTCCATCAGCCGGACAACGAGATGTGGAGCCGGTACGAGCCGGACGTTTCGGCCGCGCAGGTCCCGCTGCGTAAGGTGGGCTTCAACTTCGGCGCGCCCGGCGACAGCCTGGGACCCGACGGGACGTTGTGGTTGAACGTCGCGCCGAAGGAGATGGCCGGCGTGACCGTTCAACCTGCCGATGTGGCGTGGTTCTGCCATCGCGCATCGCCGGCGGACAACTGGATCGCGGCATCGTGCGTGGCGGGCGCTACCGAAATCGCGGTTCCGACCCGCCTGGCCAAGGAGAAGAAGCGGCCGCAACCCTTAGCCTCGAAGTACACCGTCCGCCTCTATTTTGCCGAGCCGGAACAGGCGAAGCCGGGCGAGCGGGTCTTCAGCATCTCCATCCAAGGGAAGGAAGTGCTCAAGGACTTCGACATTGCGCACGAGGCCGCTAGAGCGGGCAGGCCCGTCTTCCGCGAGTTCAACGGCGTTGCGGCCGACCCAACGATCCGGATCGGCCTGAGCCCTTCAACAAAGAAGCCCGCGGTGCTCTGCGGCGTCCAGATTGTTCTCGAAGGCGAGTGATGGTCGATCCTGGCCGCCGCAACCTGCGGCAACTCACTCACCGAGGACTATCTTCTGTCCGTCGAAGGCAACGGTCCGCCTGCCTACGGTCACCTTTGCGGCAAGGCCGGCGCCTTCGACCTTGACGGGGGGCGGGTCGCCCCGCTGGAGAGTCACGACAACGAAGAAATCGCCCGCCGTCGGGTCGCCGCCTTCCGCGAAAATGCCGGGAATGGGACGGTCGAGGGTCTTTCCCGCGCTTGAGCCCGCGCCGCCGATCATGGTTTTCGCGCGGATCTCGGCGGTCAGTTTGACCGGGCTTGGCGCGATGAACGTGCCCCGCAGGTTGGTGTCGCCGCGGTCGATGGTGAAGACGTTGCCTTGCGCCTTGGCTGCCTCGATGCCAGGTTCTGCCGGCGCACTCCTTCTGCCCGCGCCCTCGGTCTTGCCTGTCTTGCCCGTGCCGGCAGCCGCCTGCCACACCCAGACCTTGGACTTGCCGCCGGCAATCTTATCGACCACCACGAGGAGGCACGGCGCGCCGCACTTGCCGCTGTAGTCGATGGCGATGGAGCGCAGGCCCGTGATGCCCGAGTCCTTGAAGGCCACGTCGCGCCGGACGTTGTAGTATCGCTCGTAGAGACGCGGTTTCTTCCCCTTCTCGTCGATGGGGGCGGTGGCATAGATGTCGTCCATGTTCATCGCGACCACGCCGGAGCCATCTTTCTCGGTCTTGACGTAGGTCAGCCGGCACTGCGCGTTTTCGTTGATCTCCGGGTTCTCAGGCAGCACGACCACGTTTTCTTCCCACCGGCTACGGTTTCGGTCGGTCGGACCGTAGGCCCAGATGTGGCCGAGGCCGAGCAGGCGGAACGTGCCGCCGTTGGGGCCGTTCCATCCGCCCAGATTGTGCGCCCTCAGGAACACCTGCGCGATGATGTCGTCTTTGCCTTCCCATCGGTTGCGGAAGGCGTAGTAACCGAAGTCCGGCGCCTCCCAGGCCAGCGGCAGGATGCCCTGGGGCGGCCGCGGCTCAAGGTCCAGCGGGTAGTTGAGGAACGCGTACACAGGTTCCCACTCAAGAACCTTCGCGGTGGACTCCTTGTCCGTCACGCCCGCGTGGTAGTTCCAGCCCCACAGCACGGCGGGCTTCCACTCGTCCGGCACGATGGGAAAAAGGTAGGCGAAGTAGAACGGCTCGACTCCAGGCGTGCCGTTGATGTCCTGGGCTATGGCCTTGCCGCCGGGCGGATACACGTGCGCAAACATCTTGCGAGGTACAAAGTGCGTGATGTCGCCGTAGGGCGAGAGGTCTTCGCCGAACATCCGCCTGTACGCCGGCGCATACCGCGCGGGCCCCCGGGTGGCGATTGAGGAGTAGTGGCCTACCTCGGACTGGAAACCGCCCGTGCCCACGGCCTCGCGGCAGTGCAGGCGCATCATGAGTCGGCCCATCTCGAAGACGTTCATGTACTCGACGCTCGCGCCGTCCAGGCGGTTCCACTCGGCCACATCGTATTCCCAATCCTTGATTCGTTCCTCGTGCTCTGCCCTGGTCCTGGCCACGAGGACCTTGGCCTGCTCGGCGGTCTGCTCTATGAGCCGCGGCTGCATCAGTATCCGGCCCCACGGGTCCGTCGAGCCGATTGAGACGGCCACCATCACGGGGTAAAGGCCCTTGTCGATGCGGGCACAGTCGCCCTCGACCAGGCGGACACCTGCCAGGTAGACCTCGGCTGCGGCGTTGCCGGTGGAGACCTCGACCCAGCGCGGCTTGTCGTTCTCGATGACCGTGTAGAAGAAACTCGTGCTGAAGTACACGCGGCCGATGGCGTTGGTGATGTCGATCATGTCCTTGCCGCGCATCATGTTCGGCGTCGACCAGTATCCCTTGTCCTTTTCGCGCGACAGGGGCCGGAACGTTTCCGACCTCCCGCCGCAGGAGACAGACGCGCCGACCTCAGGCCTGGCCTTGGCCGCCCCGCCGATGGCCGCAAGCGGGTCCTCCCCCTCGGCGGGTTTGAAGCCGCCTACGTAAATCCACTCGGCAGGCATCTCGCCGTCCTGGAACTTCGCCACAGGCACGCCCTTGCCGGGGGTGTAGTCCGCGGCGGGCTGGACCTCGGCCCCCGTCGCGGGCGGCGGCGGCTTGGGGGGCTGCGGACCCTTCTCTCGCCACAGGGCCAGCCCCGCAAAGCCCACGCCCGTGTATAGCGGCGCAGACCAGTTGCTGCACACGTGCCAATTTATGCCGCGGTTCAGGCCCGTCTGGTGGAACATGACCATGTGGCTTGTCCACACCAGGTACCGCTCGACCTTGGTTCTGAAATCTGGCGGCCAGGCGCCGTAGCACAGGTCGTACGCAACGGCAACCTTCTCCGACCGGTCGCCCACGTTGTGGCCGAACTGGTCAGAGGCGGTGCCTTTGCCCATCAGGTCCTCGGCCATCGCCCGGGCCTCGTCGGCCAGTTTCCTGTCGCCGGTCAACTGGTAGCGGATGCCCAGCCCGATGATATCGGTCATCCTGGCCATCGCGGCCTGGCCGAAGGGCGTCTCCGTCTTCTCGCGTAGGCGCGGCAGGTCGGCCGCGCGAAACAGGATTCGCGGATGCTCGCCGGGCTTGGCGGGAACAAAGTTCGGCGCCGCTCGGGCTTCGCACGGCGGCTGGACGAAGGCTGCGGCCCACCCCTTCACAGGCACATCGCGATACGTGCCGTCGTAGTTGCCCTCCAGCGAGCCCGCGGCGTTACGCGCCAACGTGACCTTGTATCTCGCCCGGCCGCCGCTTTCCCTGGTGAACGCATCGCCGGCGATGTTCATCTCTATCGCCAGTTCACCCCCGCTATCGGTGAGCGCGCCGCCGGCCACGCGGCCCGTGTGGGGGCTGTTGGTGACGTCACCGGCGATGCCCCAGACCCGCTCCCAGTGGTTGCCCGACCGTTTCAGGTTAAGGACAAGCGTCGGGCCGCCTTCGGCGGGCTTGTCGCTGCGGAACACGGCCCCGTACAGCCGCAACTCGATCTCCATCCGCTGCGGCGGGGTCTCCGCCGCCTGCGCCGTCGATATGGACACGGCGGCCAACAGCACCGCCGTCAGCGACCCGAGGATAGGGGTGCCTTGTCGGTCCGCGGAGCGCCAATGCCTATCGCCAGTGTGCATGGCTCCTGCTCTCCTTCTGGTGAGACGCCCGAATCACTCGCCGAAGATGATCTTCTGGCCGTCGAACGTTACCGTCCGCCTGCCCACGGTGACCTTCGCGGCGAGGCCGGCGCCCTCGACCTTGACCAGCGGCGGGTCGCCGCGCTGGAGGGTCAGGACGGCGAAGAACTCGCCGGCCGTCGGGTCGGCGCCCGCCACGAAGATGCCGGGGTCCTGCACCTCGCCCTTGCCGCGGTTGTACGTCTTCTCAAACGTTACGCCGCGCTGGTCCACCCTGATTTGAGGATTGTGGGGCGCCGCGAACGTGCCGCGTATGGAATCGCCGCCGGGCAGGGCGAGCGTGAACGTGCCCCCGTCAACCTTTGCCGTCTTCAGGTCGGTCTTCTCGTCCAAGTGCCACGTCCACATCTTTGACTTCCCGCCGACGATCCAGTCGACGACCGCGATGAGGCACGGCGCGCCGCTTCTGGCGCTGTAATCCACCGCGAAGGAGCGGATGCCCCTGATGCCAGTGTCCTTGAAGGCGCCGGGACGCCGCGCGTTGCCGTAACGCTCGTAGAGGGCCTGCTTCACCGCCTTGCCGGCCCTGTCGGTGCCCTCATTGGTTTGGGCATAGATATCGGCCAAGTCCACCGTGACGACGCCGGAGCCGTCGTTTTCGGTCTTCGCATAGACCACGCGGCCCTGGGCCGTGTCGTTGATCTCTTCGTCGGGCAAGGCCACCACATTCTCGAACGCGCGCTGGTTGTGCAGCCGCAACGGGGGCAGCCCGCGGGCCCACACGCGGCCAAGGCCCATCACCCGGAACGTCCCCGCGTTAGGCACGTTGTATCCGTGGATGACGTGCGCCCTGGCGAAGAACTGCACGACGAAGTCGTCCTGACCGGCCCAGCCGCTGCGAAAACCGTAGTAGCCGAAGTCCGGCGCCTCCCAGGCCAGCGGCAGGATGCCCTGAGGCGGCCGCGGCTCCATGTCCAGCGGATAGTTGAGGAACGCATAGACCGGCGTTGATGGATGGCCCTTGGCGGAGACGGCATTGGCCGCAGATTCCCTGCCCGCGGCGCCAGTCTCGCGGTTCCACGCCCAGAGGACCGCCGGCCTCCACTCATCCGGCGCCAACGGGAAGAGGTTGGCGAAGTAATCACCCCCGGCCTCGGTCGGGCCGCTTATGTCCTGCGCCGTCGGCCCGCCCGACGGCGGGTAGACATGGGCGAAGATCTTCCACGGCAGGACGTGGGTGATGTCGGCGTACGGCGAGAGGTCGACACCGAACATTCCGCGGTACGCCTGAGCGTACCTGCCAGGTCCAAGCGCGGAGCCGTAGGAGTTGCCCGCAATGTCTCCCTGGGAGCCGCCCGTGCCGAACGCCTCGCGCAGATGCATGTACATGGACCAGCGCGTCAGTTCGAAGGCCCGCAGCAGGTCCACGCTCTGACCGCCCGTGCGGTTCCACTGCTCCGTGTCGAACTGCCAGTCCTTGAGCGTCTCGGCGTAATCGGCTCGTATCTCGGCCACGCGGGCCGTGGCCTGCTCGGCGGTCTGCTCGATGAACCGCGGCTGCATGTGGATGACGCCCCACGGGTTCGTCTCGCCGATGGCGATGGCCGCCATCAGCGGGTGCACGCCCTTCTGGAGGCGGGCCACGTCGCCGTCCCGCAACGGTACGCCGCTCACGTAAGCCGTGACGCCGCCGTGCCCCGTGACCAGCCGCACCCAGCGCGGCTGGTCGTTTTCGACGACCGTGTAGAAGTAACTGGTGCTGTTCATGACGCGGCCGATGGCGTTGGTGACGTCGATGGCGTCGTTATACCGGCCCTTCTTCTGCTCGTGCGAAAGGGGGCGGAACGTTTCGGCCCGGCCGCCGAACTGCACCTCTGTGCCGACCTCCGGCCGCGCCTTGGCTGGGCCGCCGAGCGCCGCCAGCGGGTCCTCGCCCGGCTTCGGCATGAACCCGCCGACGTAAATCCACTCGTCCGGCATGCGGCCGTCGGCAAATCGGCTAACGGGCACGTCCTTGCCCGGCGTATACGCGGCGGCCGGGGGAATCTCGGGCGCCGGCTCGCGCCCGGCGAAGGGGTCAGCCGGCCGAGCGGGGGCCGGCCCCTTCTCGCCCCAGAGCGCCAGCGCCGCCATCGCCGCCCCGTGGTACATGTTGCCCGATTCGCCGGCGCCGTGGTCCCACTGCGTCTCGCCGTTGTAGAAGGACTTCGAGTAGAAGAGGCGGTAGGTCCAGAGGACGATGTAGTCCTCGACCCTCTTGCGAAAGTTGGCGGGCCAGGCGTCGCAGCAGAGGTCGTACGTCACGCCGACCTGCTCGTATCGCCACCCGAACTTGAGCGTGCCGTGGCGAGAGTCCAACTTGGGCTCCTCGGCCTCCTCGCCGGCCATGCGACGCTCGACGAATGCGCGTGCCTCGTCGGCGAACTTTCGGTCGCCCGTCAGTTGATACCGGATGCCCAGACCGATACCGTCGGTCATCTTTGAGATCGCGGCCTTGCCGAGGTCGGTCTCCGCCTTCTTGCGGAGGGCCGGCAGGTCCCCCGTACGGAAGAGGACGCGCGGATGCTCGCCCGGCCTCGCGGGCACGAAGTCCGGCGCCGAAGGCTTACGTTGCGGCAAGGCGGTCGCCTCCGCGCGGCCTTTTACCGCCTGGCCCTTGAACGTGCCGGTGAACGTGCCCTCGAACGAACCTGCGGCGGTCCGTTTCAACTCGACCGTGTACGCCGCCCGACCCCCGCCTACGTACTGGTCGCGGATGATGCTCATCGCCAGCGCAAGCGAGATAGCATCGTCGGCGACTCTGCCCTCCGTCACGCGGCCCCAGTGCACGGAGCGGTTGAAGTTCCCGGCCACTCCCCAGACGCGTTCCCAGCAGTCCCCGGAACGCCGGAGGTCGAGCATCAGCATAGGCCCGCCCTCGACCGGATTCTCGCCCTGGAAAAGTGCGCCATGGAGCCGCAGTTCGTACTCTATCTGCGGCCTTGGCGTTTCTGCCGCGCACGCCAAAGTCGCGCTCAGGGCGAAGATTGTCAAAAATGCAACTGCGCGGGGGCCACGCGATCTCATGGCTGCTCCTTCCCGGAAGGGGCGCCGCGACGGCCAGGGAATCCCTTCGCCTTGCCGCTGCTTTCACTGCTGTCCGAAGACGCCCAGGGCGATGCGGCCGTTCTCCAGGCCGACCGTCTGCCGGCCGACGACGACCTTGCTGCCCTGGGCGGCGGGCCTGGGCGGTTCGCCTTTCGCCAGGAAGAGGAAACTGAAGGCCGCGCCGCCGGCATCAACCACGTTGTCCTTCGGCGCGCCGGGGCCGGTCATCACCAGCATGGCGTCGCAGCCGGAGGCCCCGGAGAAATCGACGGCCAGCGACGAGCCGTCGCCGGTCGTCAGGACGGTCGAGCCGTCGCGCGCGGGCCGATAGTCGTCGGTGAACCCGCCCGTGATGGTCCCCCA